>NZ_JAMPXE010000024.1 GCF_023701345.1 Rhodoferax sp.
CCAGGGGGCCCTGCAGATCAAGAAGATTTTCGCCAATGCCGTCACAATTTTCATTTTGCCACCCAGTTGGGACGAGCTGCGCTCGCGCCTGGAGCGCCGTGGCGAAGACGCACCTGAAGTTATTGACACCCGGCTCGAAAATGCCGCCGCCGAGATGGCGCAGGTGTCGCAATTCGACTTCGTTATAATCAACGAGTTGTTTGATCGCGCCGTGTTTGACCTCAAATCCATTGTGCATGCACAGCGACTCAAGTATCTGGCGCAGCGCCGCGCCAGAGCAGACACCTTTAAAGCACTGCATATTGTCTAGTGCGCCCCACCTGGTTTTGGAGAATTCATGGCCCGTATCACTGTTGAAGACTGCCTGTTGCAGATCCCTAATCGCTTTCAGCTGGTGTTGGCGGCATCTTACCGTGCACGCATGCTCAGCCATGGCCACACCGCCAAGGTTGAGAGCAAGAACAAGCCGGGCGTGACGGCCCTGCGTGAAATCGCAGCCGGCAAGGTCGGCATTGAAATGCTGAAAAAAGTGCCCTTGTAAAGCACGCTCTTCATGCCCCTGTAAAAAGGCACCGTTTGCGGTGCTTTTTTGTTGGTGCTGTCCAAATTCGCATCCGGCGCGCTATATTCATGGCATGTGCGCCGCCATCAACAAGACTCCATCAGATTCCAGCAATGGGGTATCCCTGCCCAGGGTGTTGAGTGCTGCCGAGTCGAATGCGGCGGCGGCCAGTTTTGCACGCCTGACCAGCAAGCTCGATTACCTCAGCGCCAGCGACCTGGCCAGTGTCAGGTCGGCCTACCGGTTTTCGGACGAAGCCCACCTGGGGCAGTTGCGTAACAGCGGTGAGCCTTACATTACCCACCCGATTGCGGTGGCGGCCCAATGCGCCGAATGGAAACTGGACGCCCAGGCGCTGATGGCTGCCCTGTTGCACGATGCACTGGAAGACTGCGACGTCACCAAGCCCGATCTGATCGAGCATTTTGGCTCGCCCGTGGCCGAGTTGGTGGACGGACTGACCAAGCTCGAAAAACTGCAATTCAACACACGCGAGGAAAACCAGGCCGAGTCGTTTCGCAAAATGCTGTTGGCCATGGCGCGTGATGTGCGTGTGATTCTGATCAAGCTGGCTGATCGCACCCACAACATGCGCACCCTGTCTGACGCACCGCGCGCCAAGTGGGGGCGCATTGCCTCGGAAACACTCGAGGTGTATGCGCCGATCGCCCACCGGCTGGGACTCAACCAAACCTATCGGGAATTGCAAGACCTGTCGTTTCGCTACCTGCGGCCCTGGCGCTACGCCATTTTGAGCAAGGCGGTGGCCAAGGCCCGGGGGCGACGCCGGGACCTGATTCAAAAAGTTCAAGCCGACCTGGAGGCCATGTTCGCCCGTCATGGCATGGCTGCCCGAATCGCGGGCCGGGAAAAGACCCTGTATTCCATCTATCACAAGATGACAGAAAAAAGCCTGAGCTTTGCCCAGGTCACCGATATCTATGGCTTCCGTGTCATTGTGCCGGGCCTGATTGATTGCTACACCGCACTTGGGCTGTTGCACCAACTCTACAAACCGGTGCCCGGCAAGTTCAAGGACCATATCGCGATCAGCAAGATCAATGGCTACCAGTCCCTGCACACCACCCTGGTGGGACCGTCAGGCATCAATGTCGAGTTTCAGCTGCGCACCGAAGCCATGCATCTGGTGGCTGAAACCGGTGTTGCCGCGCATTGGCTGTACAAGGAAAGCCCCAACGAGGCCAATGCCAACCCTGATCGGCTGGGGTCTAAATGGCTGCAGTCGCTGCTTGATATCGGCGATGAAACGCACGACGCCGCCGAGTTCTGGGAGCATGTCAAGGTGGACCTGTTTCCTGATGCGGTGTATGTCTTTACGCCGAAAAGCCGCATCATGGCGATGCCACGCGGTGCCACCGTGGTTGATTTCGCCTATGCCATTCACAGCAACGTGGGCGACCATGCCGTCGCGGCCAAAGTCAACAATGAGCAGGTGCCGCTGCGCACGGAAGTGCAAAACGGGGATGTGATCGAAATCATCACCGCAGAAGGCTCTTACCCCAATCCGGCCTGGCTGGGGTTTGTACGCACGGCGCGGGCACGTTCCAAAATCCGACAGCATTTGCGCACGCTGGCCCAGGACGACTCCCAGAACCTGGGGGAAAAAATGCTGGCGCAAGCGCTGCGCGCCGAAGGCATTGAGCACCTGCCCGACGAGCAGGGTGCGATGGCAGATGTCTGGGACAAGTTACTGCGCTTCAGCGGCAATCGCACCCGTTCTGACTTGCTGGTCGAAATTGGCCTGGGCCGGCGCATTGCCAGCATTGTCGCCAAGCGCCTTGCCAAGTTGTTGTCGGATGCCGGTCAAAAACCCGATCCCCTGTTGCTCACGCGTGAGCGTTATATCGCTGGCGAGTCGCTGGCTCAGGGCAGTGTGGCCATTGACGGCAGCGAGAACACCTCGGTACGTTTTGCCGCTTGCTGTCGTCCCATTCCAGGCGATACTATCGTCGGTTACCTGGGCCGAGGCGAGGGCCTGACCATTCACGCCAGCGATTGTCTGGTGGCCGTCAAGCTCAAAAACAAGGACAGTGAGCGCTTCATGGTGGTGGAGTGGTCGGATGAACCCGTGCGCGCCTTTGAGACCGGCATTGTGGTCACGGTCAACAATGGCAAGGGCGTGCTTGCCAAAGTGGCCGCGGCCCTGGCAGCTGCTGAGGTCGACATTACCCAGGTCAACATGGCCGACGAGTCTCCGCAAGGTGCCATCGACATGAAATTCATCATTACCGTGCGCGATGTGAATCAGCTGGATAACGCGCTGCGCAATTTGCGCCATACCCCGATGGTGCTCAAGGCGCAAAGAAGTAAAAATCACTATTGACCGGGTGGTGGCAAGCGCCCACCTTTGCGCCATTCCGGCAAATACTGGCGATAGCGCCAAAAGCGGCCCAGCAGCGGTTTGACGCTGGTGCCATGTACCAAAATGGACAAGGCGACCACAATCAGCGTCAGCTGCATCAATTCCAGTGCCAGGCCTTCAGGCAAGCCATGCTGGATGGCAAACATCAGGTAGTACAGGGAGCCAATGCCACGCACGCCAAACCAGGCCACCAGACTGCGGATGGTCCAGGGGGTGCGGGTGCCGATCAGGCCAGCCATGACGCTAATCGGGCGCACGATGGCAAAGACAAACAGCGCCAGCGCTACGGCGCGCCAGCTCCAGGAATCAAGAAAGAGCGAACCACCGATCAGCAGCACGAGCATCATTTCCGAGAGCCGTTCCAGATGCTCCTTGAAGACCAGCGATTGCGCACTGATGGTGGCTGTAGCGGCCTGTGGCTCTGCGGTGTGTGCCGTCGCTTCAGTGCCATGGACCGGCACTTGAGCCGGGTCTTGTGGCTGCGCGTTGAGGTGCCTGACTTCGGTCTGCCGCAGTGCCACGGCGGCAAAAAAGACCGCCAGAAAACCCCAGGCATCCACCATCACACTCAAACCATAGACCACGCCGATCAGACCCAGACCAAGAAAGTCGTTCATGAGTGTCTGGCTCGGTGCCAGCTGGCGCAATTGGCGTCCACCGTGTGCCAGTGCCACGCCAGCTGCGACCCCGATGGCAATGCCCGCTGCCGTGGCCCACAGGACATCGACCAGCACCCAGCGCAGGCCCGAATCACCCAGCTCATGCAGCCCGAGCAAACCCAGCCCCAGCATCACAAACGGAAAAGCGCTGCCGTCGTTCATGCCGGCCTCGCAGGTCAGGGTGAAGCGCAGCTGGTCGCGGTCGCCCGGGTGACGGGTCTGCACATCGGTCGCCAGAACCGGGTCGGTGGGTGACAAAATGGCCCCGAGCAAAATGCCCGCGCCCAAAGGCAGGCCCAAGGCGTAGTAGGCAAAGGCCGCGATCAGCCCGACGCTCGCCACCATGGACACCGAAGCCAGCAAAATCGGTGCCCGCCAGCGGGCGATGCTGACCGGCACCGGCATCTTGACACCGGCTGAAAACAGCGAGATCAGCACCACCACTTCGGTTAACACTTCCATCAGCGCGGATTCCTTGAGCGGATTGAAGTGAAAGAAGTTGAACACGGTCGGCCCGACCAGCAGCCCCACAACCAGGTAGGCAATGGCTGGCGTCACGGGCAGGTTTTTGAACAAAGAGGCAGTCAAGCCCCGGGTCAGCAACAGGCCGCCCACCAGTAAAAACCATTGGGCATTAGTCATGTTTCTTTGTGTTTATCTTGCCATCACGTCTGGGCGATCGCCAGTTCATTGGCGAATTGGTGATTGACATCACGATGGTGCGCCTCATCTGCGCGGATCACCAGGATAATATCGCGCAAGCGCGCGTCTGGCGCGAGCTTCCAGTACTCGATCGCGATCAACGGCGCTGGCACATTGGGATAAGTGCCGTCATCCACACCGGCCAGATACTCGGTGTAGCTGACCACAGCTTCCTCTTCCAGATAACCTACAACACGGTGCGCTGAACCTGGTGAAACCATATAAAGCAAAAAAAAGAAATTAAAAAAAGCGCCTTGTACCAGCAGGATTAGCAGACGCTCCAGCCTGGTCGGTTGGGCAATCTCGATGAAGGTCATCAAATGCATGCGTTCATTTTCAGCCTCGTCGATCAGCACACGGATCCAGCCGTGGTCACTTTCCATGCGGCGCAGTGCGCGTAAGTGCTGCAGTGCACCACCCACCATGCCCGGCACCGCCGCCACCGTTTCCAGCACCACTGCGCGGTGACCGTATCGCTTGGCAAAAAAAGTGTCGGCAAAAAAACGCATGAACTTGACCAGCGCACGGGCGCTACGATCACGAAAACCTTCCGGCTTTTGGTGGGGTTGCAGAAAAATGGTGCTTGGCATAGATAGCGGAAATCGTGGAATTTGGTTGCGGGAAGTTGCCATGGGTATGGTTTTTTAATCAGGCTGAGCATACAGCGTACTAATTCGCTGTGGCCTGGTCTGTGCGCCAGGCAACTGATGGCGCTCTCCTGCGGTCGCTCAGGCCTCAGGGCATCGTCTTGTCGCGGGTGGTACAAATACCTTCGAGTCAGAGGAAGCGCATAGAGGGCGTTTGTTGAAAATTGGTACTATCAGGCTTTTGAAATACGCTCTTTGCCATGCCTGACATCAGCTCCTCCCTGTTCTGGATCGCCGTGCTCCAGATCATCGCCATCGACATCATGCTCGGTGGCGACAACGCCGTGGTCATCGCCCTGGCTTGCCGCAAACTGCCGCCTGAACAACGCAAGAAAGGCATCTTCTGGGGCGTGGTCGGCGCCATCGGCCTGCGCGTGGTGATGATTTTCTTTGCCCTGCAACTGCTGGCCCTGCCTTACCTGAAAATCGTCGGCGCGCTGCTGCTGCTCTGGATCGGCATCAAACTGATGCTGCCCGAGCACGATGACGAACACGGCAACATCGAAGGCGGCACCACGCTGATGGCCGCCATCAAGACCGTCGTCGTGGCCGATGCCGTGATGAGCCTGGACAACGTCATTGCCGTGGCCGGTGCCTCGCACGGCTCCATGGTGCTGGTCACCTTCGGCATTCTGGTGTCGATCCCGATCGTGGTCTGGGGCAGCAAGCTGGTGCTGGCCCTGATGGACCGCTTCCCCCTGGTAATCACATTGGGTGCGGCCCTGCTGGGCTGGATCGCTGGCGGCATGCTGCTTACCGACCCGGCCATGCCGCCGGCGGTGTCGGCAGGCATCCTGTACCCCAATTACATTTTCTCAACCGCAGGAGCGCTGCTGGTGGTGATTGTCGGCAAATGGCTGGGCAGTCGCAGCAAGCCGGTCAAGGCCCTGGAGCTGTCCTCCGAGTCCTCCAACCCAAAAAGCTGAGGAGCACCGCAATGAACACATCCTGGCTCATCGCCCTCGACGGCTCTGAACCGTCGCTCAAAGCCATTGACTACGTGATCACCGAGGCCACCAGCCGGGTAAGCGCCCCGCAACTGTTTCTGGTCAATGTGCAGGCGCCGCTTTCCAGCGACATCACCCGCTTCATCGACGAAAAAGTGGTGGACGACTTTCACCGCGAAGCGGGCGATGCCGCGCTGGCGCCAGCCAGGCAAAAACTCGACGCCGCCGGGTTGGCCTATTCGGCGCACATCATGATGGGGGAGGCCGCCCCGACCATCGTCGAGTTTGCCACTGACAAAGGCTGCAGCCAGATCGTGATGGGCGCCCATGGCTTTGGCAGCGTCGTTGGCTTGTTCCTGGGCTCGGTCACCACCAAGGTGGTCAAGCTGGCCACGGTGCCGGTGCTGGTTGTCAAATGATTCCGCTCTTTTAATTCACGACGATTTTTCGCACCGAAACAACGATTCGGTCATAGTTGACACATCCTTCCCTATGCACTGGTGAAATCACCATTTCAAACATGGGGCGGCTGCCGGGATGGGCGTTGCTGACGGGATGGGTCAGGTCGCGGAACGACTGCTTGCCGCCACTGAAAAAGTTGAAGTCAAGAACCGTTTGACGACTTAAGACCTGATTTGAATCATTGTTGAGCGTTCCTGTGATGAAGGCGTAGCAGCTAATGCCATTGATCGACGAGATCTTTCGCTCTATCTGGTAATCGACGCTGACGCCACCGCCCAAATCGACATGGTGTTTTTCCAGTTTCAAGGTGGGTGCAGGAATCGGCAAGACGGGCGGCGCGGGAGGCTTGATGGCGCAACCGCCCAGGGCCATGGCGCAACCGCCCAGGGCCATGGCGAGCAGCACGAGGCTAGGCCATTCTTTGAGGCGTGAGGAAGGGCAATATGTCATGGCAGGGCTGATGCTTCTGTAGGAATCCTTAAATGATGCATTTTGCCAAATGCTAACCGACCCATAGAAAAGAAAGCAAGTACGCCACCATCTGATCTAATGCGCGATATTGGCGCAACTAACAGATGGGGGCATCAAGTTGAAAATCATTCTGGCTGACGACCATGCCCTGTTTCGGGATGGTTTTGCCCTGCTGTTCAAACAACTCGAAGCGTCGGCGACTGTCCTGGAGTCAGACAACCTGGCTGGCGCACTAAACCTTGCCGCGCTTCATCCGGATGTCGATCTGTTGCTGCTGGACCTGCATATGCCGGGCATGCAGGGTGCAACCAGCATCCGCCAAATTGTGCAGACCCACCCCCAGTTGCCGCTGGTTGTTCTCTCCGCTGATGAAAACGACGGTATGGTGCAACAGGTGATTGCCGCAGGCGCTTTGGGATTTATTCCAAAGTCCGCGACGGCTGCGGTGATGCAGTCTGCGATCCGGCTGGTGCTTTCAGGCGGGATTTATCTGCCTGCGCATTTGGTCATGGCAACAAATGGCGCGAACCGTCCGCATGTGCCAGGCAAATTGACCGAGCGCCAGCTTGATGTCTTGCGCCTGCTGTCCGAAGGCATGGCAAACAAGGACATTTGCCGCCGACTTGGCCTCAGTGAAGGCACCATCAAAGTCCATATTGCTGCGATTTTCCGCACATTGAATGTCAGCAACCGGACCGAAGCGGCGCGAGTGGCGCACCATCTGCAATTGCTGGGTTGAGCTGAACAAGACCGCGTCCTGCCACCGCGTTCAGCGCAGGTTTCAACCGGTATTGAAACACCGAGACCCTGCCCGCTGCGCTAATCTTCATTGCCTCTGCTGTTGCGTTATGGCGCGTCATTGAGGTGGCGCCTCGTACGCCGCGATCGTTGCGCCGGCGACAAGATTTGGCTCAGGAAGAATGCCCGGCGAATTGACCGACGAATGATCGATCCGGCCATAGCGCTGCGCCACTTGCAAATCTGCGGGGCCGGTCGGCCATACCGAGTCGGCATGGGGTGAGGGCATCAGCGTGACTGGTCCATCGAAAGAAGCGGCCGATAAACCAATGAACATAAAGACCGTGAAGATGACACCCGCCAGCACCACATGGCGGTACTTGTGATTTTGGCGCTCCGTTTTATTGATGAGTTGTTGGTTCATGATGACCTTCTGCAAGTGACACAAGTAAAAGTGGAAACACACGTCTGGCCAATGCTGAGGGGCGCCAATCAAAGGCAGTTGCCCGAGAGAACTACAAAACATTGGTGCTTGTTCCAGATGTCGGCCAAGGTGGGCCTGGCCGGTGCACCCGCACTTAACGGTGCCCTGGCATCCAAGCTGACGTTGGCAACGACTGGTGTCATGGGGACCTGACTGACTTGGGCAACGGCTGGTGCCTTGTCTTTCGAGTTGACTTCGTCTGGCACAACGGTGGCCGTCGCTAAAGCACCCATCATGAAGCAGACGCCACCAGTCAACATGATGAAACCTTTTTTGGACTTCATGGAAACCTCCTGAACGTGATAGCAGCAAACGGGGAAGCACCCGCATGACCAATATACGATCAAGTCAGCTCTCTGAAATCGGCTGAATGCATGAAGTCAAGACCGCATCTGGCCTAGGCCAAATTGCCGATGCAGCAGGAACTCAGCAAGCGCCACTGTGCGTCATTTGCCGTTACGCTACGGTTTGCGGCACCGCTGGCCGACGCAGCGGATTTCTTGCACGGCTAAACCTGAGGCCAACTCCAGCATGAAGTTCAGTGACATTGATTCCGGTTTTTTCGCTCGCGTGGCTGGCGTCGCCCTGTTGTATTTCGTCGCCGCCATTGCCGGACTGCAGTTTGCGGTGGTTGGTAGCACCGTCACACTGGTCTGGCCGTCCAGTGGCATAGCGCTGGTCGTCGTTCTTGCCTTTGGCTACCGCATGGCCTTGGGCATCGCCTTTGGGGCCTTGCTCGCCAATGCTTGGATGGGCTTGCCGATTCTTCTGGCTGGCAGTATCGCCATTGGCAATACTCTGGAAGCCGTCATGGGTGCCTGGCTGCTGACGTGCCTCGCAAGCCTGCACAGAGAACTTGATCGCTATCGCGACGTCTTCGCCCTGATCGTGCTGGCGGCCATGGTCAGCACCGCGCTCGGCGCTGTTGTTGGTGTGGGCACACTGACCCTGGGTGGTGTTGTCCCCTTTGACAGCTATGACTCGGTGTGGAAGATTTGGTGGCTGGGCGACATGATGGGCGTATTGATGGTCGCACCACCTTTGCTGATATGGCTCAACCACCCGAACCCGACGCTATCGACACTGCAAATCATCGAAGCTCTCGTGCTGTTGGCGATGTTGCTGATCGTCTGCAACCTGGTATTTGGCGCGCCACAGCTTGCTGGTCACGGCTATTACCCGGCTTCGCTGGCCGTTATCCCGTTCCTGGTCTGGGGCGCACTTCGTTTTGAGTATTTTGGGGCCGCCCTGGTGACGCTGCTTATTTCGGGTCTGGCAGCCTGGGGCACGGCGCACGGAACCGGGCCGTTTGTGGCGCCTTCCATGGTCGGCAGTCTGGTCGGTTGGAGCATCTTTGCCAACCTGATGGCTATGACCGGACTGCTGCTGGCGGTGTCCAGCGCAGCCCAGCGGCAGGCACAAGCGGCGCTCATCGTCGCGCTTGACGAACTGAGGCTGCAAAAGAGTCAGGCCGAGCAGGCCAATCAGGCCAAATCCAGTTTCATCGCCATTGCCAGTCATGACTTGCGCCAACCCATGCACGCGATCGCGCTTTATGTCGCGGCGCTGCAGCCCACGCTGGCCGGGCGTGCTGCGGCCGGCACGCTGGACAAGATCGAGTCTGCCGTGAACGCGATGGAAAACATGTGCAGCGCCATTCTGGATGTGTCCAGGCTCGACGCCGGCGTCGTGGTGCCCGACATCGCATGCGTGCCGGTGCAAAGCCTGCTCGATGGCCTGTACAACGATTTTTGTCCCGAGGCGAGTGCCAAGGGTTTGCAACTGCGCTTGCGCTATGGCGTGGCTTCGGTCAGTAGCGACCCGGCCCTACTGACGCGCATACTACGCAATTTGATTGCCAACGCGCTACGCTATACCGAGCACGGTGGTGTTTTGATCTCGGCGCGAAGACGCCAGGGCGCCATCCGCTTCCAGGTGTGGGATACCGGTTGCGGGATTGCGCCAGAACATATAAATTCGATATTCCGTGAGTACTTTCAGGTGCGCAGTGCCCAGCACTCTGGTCAGTTCGGGCAGGGTTTGGGGCTTTTCATCGTCGATCAATTGAACCACCTGTTGGGGCATCCCTTGTCGGTACATTCGCATCCCGGACGGGGCACTGTTTTCAGTGTTGATGTCCCGGTTTGCGAGAAAGATCCAGGGCAAATGCCAATGGTCAGCCCATTATTGCAGCGGATCGGCCAGTTGCGTGGTCGGGTATTGATCTTGGACGACGATGTGATGGTCCTCGACGCGCTCAGGAATTTGCTGGAAGACTGGGGTTTGAATGTGACCAAAGCTACCAGAACCAGTGATTTGCCGGCACTAGCCGCGCCAGCACCTGACCTGCTGATCGCCGACTATCACCTCGGCACCGAAGATGGCTTGGCCGTCGTTGCCAGCCTGCTCAAGCGCTATCCACCGTCTGCCTTCCCCGTGATCATCATCACTGGTGACACCACATCGGCTGGCATGCAGACGCTTCAGAACTGTGGCTACCATGTGCTGCAAAAGCCGGTTCGCCCGGCCAGATTGAGAGCCCTGGTGACGCATCTGCTGCAACACTAATCCGGAGCACGCGTCGGGATGTCATCAGACTCTCTGCCGGAACTGTGCGGCAGAGGTCCTATCAAGGTCACTCGACGGTCACCGACTTGGCCAGGTTGCGCGGTTTGTCGACATCGGTACCACGCGCGCAGGCGGTGTGGTAGGCCAGCAATTGCAGCGGCACCACATGCAGCATGGGGGAGAGTTCGCCGTAGTGCTCGGGCATGCGGATCACATGCAGGCCTTCGCCGCTGGCCATGTGTGAATCGGCGTCGGCCAGCACATACAGCACGCCGCCACGGGCACGCACCTCGTGCATGTTGCTCTTGAGTTTTTCCAGCAGCGCGTCGTTGGGTGCCACGGTGACCACCGGCATGGCGCTGGTGACCAGCGCCAACGGGCCGTGTTTGAGTTCGCCTGCAGGGTAGGCCTCGGCGTGGATGTAGCTGATTTCCTTGAGTTTAAGAGCGCCTTCGAGTGCAATCGGGTAATGCAGGCCGCGCCCCAGAAACAGCGCGTTGTCCTTGGCGGCAAAGTCCTGTGCCCAGGCGATCACCTGGGGTTCCAGCGCCAGCACGGCTTGCAGGGCAGCGGGCAGGTGGCGCATGGCCTTGAGGTGACGCGCCTCCTCGGCTTCGCTGAGCAAGCCGCGTGACTGCGCCAGCGTCAGTGTCAGCAAAAACAGGCCGGCCAACTGGGCGGTGAAGGCCTTGGTCGAGGCCACGCCAATTTCGACGCCGGCGCGGGTGATGTAGGCCAGTTCGCATTCGCGCACCATGGCACTGGTGGCCACGTTGCAAATGGTCAGGGTGTGCGTCATGCCCTGGCTCTGGGCGTGGCGCAGCGCCGCCAGCGTGTCGGCGGTTTCGCCCGACTGGGTGATCGTGACAATGAGCGTGCGCGGATTGGGCACCGAGTCGCGGTAGCGGTATTCGCTGGCGACTTCGACCTGCGTCGGTATTTTGGCGATGCTCTCCAGCCAATACTTGGCGGTACAGCCGCTGTAATAGCTGGTGCCGCAGGCCAGGATCAGCACCGAGTCAATGTCCTTGAAGACCCGGGCCGCGCTGGTGCTCGCGCCGTCAAACAGCTCCGGCATGATGCTGGCAATGCCCTCCAGGGTGTCTGCAATGGCGCGCGGCTGCTCGAATATTTCTTTTTGCATGTAGTGGCGGTAGGGGCCCAGCTCGGCCGCGCCGCTGTGCGCGTGCACCGTTTTGACCGGACGCTGGGCCGGGGTCAGGGGCTTGAAGGCTTTGTCCACCAGCCAGTATTTGCCCAGCTGAATGTCAGCCACGTCGCCTTCTTCGAGGTAAACGATCTGGCTCGTGACGCCGGCCAGGGCCATGGCATCGCTGGCCAGATAATGGGCTTGCGCGTCTGCCCCGACGCCCAGAATCAGCGGAGAGCCGGCCCTGGCGCCAATCAGGCGGTGCGGCTCGTCCTTGCAGAACACGGCAATGGCATAGGCCCCCCGCAGCGATGCCAGTGCGGTTTTGACGGCTTCAAACAGGTCGCCGTCGTACAGGCTGTCGATCAGGTGGGCGATGACCTCGGTGTCGGTCTGACTCTGGAATACGTAGCCCTTGGCCTGCAAGGCTGCACGCAGTTCGTCATGGTTTTCAATGATGCCGTTGTGCACCAGTGCAATGCGCCCTGGTCGGTTGATCGCGTCAACGCCTGGCCCATGACTGAAGTGGGGATGCGCGTTGTGCACGGCAGGTGCGCCGTGGGTGGCCCAGCGCGTGTGGGCAATGCCGGTGGTGCCTTGCAGGTGGGTGGTGTTGATTTGCGCCATCAACTCCGAGACGCGCGCCGTGCTGCGTGCGCGCTGCAGGCCATTGGCGTACACCGCGACGCCACAGGAGTCATAACCCCGGTATTCCAGACGGGCCAGGCCCTGCACCAGCACAGGGACGATGTTTTGATTTGATACGGCGCCAACAATGCCACACATAGACTGCTCCAAGAATAAGTTTGTTAATGGTACAAGTGCTGGCTAAAAATATTTAATCAAAAAACATTTGAAATCTATGATTTATTTCATAATTTGTTTTTATTGAATTTATTTTTCATAAATAAATAAAAAGTGAAATATATTATTCATTTAAAAACTGGATATGGAGAACTGCCAGTTGACATGCATATAACACGCGTCGCTGGTTGCACCGCGTTGGTTGCTCCCACGCTAGAGGTTCATCGAGTAGATGGTGAAACTACTTAAGTGGTTACCCGCTATCGAGTTGAAGCGCAAGCCGTTAGCATGCAAATTCATGTTGCTGGCCCCGGTGCCGGTCAACCCCAAACAGTCAGATGGAGCGCAATTTGTCAGTGGAGTTTATTCTTGAGACCCGTGGTTTGACCAAAGAATTCAAGGGCTTTGTGGCGGTCAACCGTGTGGACCTGAAGGTTCGCCGCGGCCACATCCATGCGCTGATAGGCCCCAACGGGGCAGGCAAAACCACTTTTTTTAACTTGTTGACCAAATTTTTGCAGCCGACCTCGGGCAGCATCCTGTTCAATGACACCGACATCACATTGGAAAAACCGGCACAAACCGCACGCCGCGGGATCGTGCGCTCGTTCCAGATTTCAGCGGTTTTCCCGCACATGACGGTGCTGGAAAACGTGCGCGCCGCCTTGCAGCGTAATTTGGGCACCTCATTTCATTTCTGGAAAGCCGAAAGCACCTTGCTGCCGCTGCACGAGCGAGCCCACCAATTGCTGGCTGCTGTTGACCTGCAGGACTTTGCCGATGAGATGACCGTCAATTTGCCCTATGGCCGCAAGCGCGCGCTGGAGCTGGCCACAACGCTGGCGCTGGAGCCGGAGTTGATGTTGCTGGATGAACCCACACAGGGCATGGGCCACGAAGACGTGGACCGGGTCACGCAACTGATCAAACAAGTGTCGGCCGGGCGCACCATTCTGATGGTTGAGCACAACATGAACGTCGTCGCCAAGATCGCCGACCGCATCACGGTGCTGCAACGCGGTGCCATCATCGCGGATGGCAGCTACGCCGAGGTGTCAAGAAATCCTCTGGTCATCGAAGCCTACATGGGAACCGTTGATACTGAATTGCAGGGTGCGCACTGATGAAGAAGGAATTGCTCCGTATTGAAAACCTGCACGCCTGGTATGGCGAGTCACACATCCTGCATGGCGTCAACCTGAGCGTCAACGAAGGCGAAGTGGTGACGCTGCTGGGGCGCAACGGCGCCGGGCGCACCACCACCCTGCGCGCCATCGTGGGGCTGACCGGCAGCCGCAAGGGCGCCATCAGGATCAACGGCGTCGAGACCATCAACATGGCGCCGCACAAGGTGGCGCATCTCGGTGTCGGTTACTGCCCGGAAGAGCGCGGCATTTTTGCCAGCCTGACTGCCGAAGAAAATTTGATGCTGCCGCCCACCCTGGCGCCTGGCGGCATGAGCGTGGCGGAAATCTACGCCATGTTCCCCAACCTGCAGGAGCGCGCCGCCAGCCCGGGTACCCGCCTGTCGGGCGGCGAGCAGCAAATGCTGGCCGTGGCGCGCATTCTGCGCACTGGCGCGCGCCTGCTGCTGCTCGATGAAATCTCTGAAGGGTTGGCCCCGGTAATCGTGCAAAAGCTGGCCGAAATGATCATCACGCTGAAAAGCAAGGGCTATACCATTGTGCTGGTGGAGCAGAACTTCCGCTTTGCCGCGCCGCTGGCCGACCGTTTTTATGTGATGGAGCACGGCAGCATTGTGAAACAGTTTGCCCAAGCCGAGTTGACCCAGAACATGGGCATGCTGCAGGAGTACCTGGGCGTTTGACGCCCGGCCTGCTGACCCTGGAATTTTCCCCGTTTCGCAACAACAACTTAACCCCAAGGAGACATTATGAAACTCAAGACACTTGTTACCGCACTGGCCATCGGCTTTGCTGCGGCCGCCTCGGCCCAGCAGAATACCGGCCCGGTGAAGATCGGTTTCATCACCGACATGTCCAGCGTGTACGCCGACCTTGATGGCCCCGCCGGCGGCGAAATGGTCAAGTGGGCGGCACAGGATTTCGGCGGCAAGGTATTGAACCGTCCCATTGAAGTGCTGACGGCCGACCATCAGAACAAGGCTGACGTGGCCAGCTCCAAGGCCCGCGAGTGGATTGACAAGGATGGCTTGTCGATGCTGATTGGCGGCACCAACTCGGGCACGTCGCTGGCCATGGCCAAGCTGGCAGAGGAAAAAAAGCGCCCCTTCTTCTCCATAGGCGCCGGCTCGGCCCGCCTGACCAACGAAGCCTGCTCCCCCTATACCGTGCATTACGCCTATGACACCGTGGCCCTGGCCAAAGTGGGCGCCTCCGCCCTGGTCAAGGCAGGCGGCAAAAGCTGGTTTTTTCTGACGGCCGACTATGCTTTTGGCCATTCGCTGGAAGCAGACGCGTCCACCATCGTGAAGGCCAACGGTGGCACGGTGGCAGGTGCGGTGCGCCATCCACTCAATGCCTCTGACTTTTCCTCGTTCCTGCTGCAGGCGCAGTCGTCCAAAGCACAGGTTCTGGGCCTGGCCAATGCCGGCGGTGACTTCATCAACGCCATGAAGTCGGCCAAGGAATTTGGCATCACCAAGATCATGAAGCCGATGGGCCTGCTGGTGTTTATCACCGACGTGCACAGCCTGGGTCTGGCCAACGCCGAAGGGCTGCAAGTGGCCGACAGCTGGTACTGGAACCAGGACGATGCGTCGCGCAAATTTGCCAAGCGTTTCTTTGAAAAATTCAAGCGCATGCCTACCAGCGTTCAGGCTGCCGATTATTCAGCTGCGGCCAATTACCTGAAAGCAGTGCAAACCGCCGGTACGACGGATGCAGACAAGGTCATGTCGACCCTGAAGGGCATGAAGATCGACGACTTTTACAACAAGGGCCAGATCCGCGCCGACGGCCGCATGATTCATGACATGTACCTTTATCAGGTCAAGTCACTTAAAGAGTCGACGACACCCTGGGACTACTATAAAACAGTAGCCAAGGTCCCCGGCGACCAGGCCTTCACCACGCCGGCTGAATCCAAGTGCGCGCTGCTCAAGAAGTAAACTGACGCAAGATTGCGGACCGATACCGCATACGGATCATGAACAAAGTCTTTGCCACTGCGATTGCCGCGTTGCTGTGCTCCTCGCAATGACGGACTCTGTTCATGGAACGTGCTGCCTCGCGATGACGCGCCTTTGACTGCCTTTCAAAGCAAGAATTAACGAACTCCCATGGAAATTTTCGGTATCCCCCATCAGGCTTTTCTCGGCCAGTTGCTGCTGGGTCTGGTCAATGGCGCGTTTTACGCGCTGCTCAGCCTCGGGCTGGCGGTCATCTTTGGCCTGTTGGGCATTGTCAACTTTGCCCATGGCGCGCTCTACATGCTGGGCGCCTTTGCCGCCTGGATCATGCTGGACTCCCTTGGCATCAATTACTGGTGGGCGCTGCTGCTGGCGCCGTTGACCGTCGGGGTGCTGGGCGTGGTCATCGAGCGGCTTTTCCTCAAGCACCTCTACAAGCTCGATCCTCTCTATGGCTTGCTGCTCACCTTTGGTCTGGCGCTGATCGCCGAGGGCATTTTCCGCGAACTGTATGGTGTCTCCGGCCAACCCTACAACGTGCCCGAACTTTTGTCCGGTGCCACCAATCTCGGCTTCATGGTGCTGCCGAACTACCGCGCCTGGGTGGTGCTGGTGTCGCTGGCGGTGTGCCTGGGCACCTGGTATCTGATCGAGCGCACGCGCCTGGGTGCCTACCTGCGCGCCGGCACCGAAAACGCCGCGCTGGTGCAGGCATTTGGCATCAACGTGCCATTGATGGTGATGCTCACCTACGGTGCCGGTGCCGCGCTGGCCGCGCTGGCCGGTGTGCTGGCCGCGCCCATCATCCAGGTCAACCCGCTGATGGGCTCCAATTTGATCATTGTGGTGTTTGCCGTGGTGGTGATCGGGGGCATGGGCTCGATCATGGGTTCGATCATCACCGGTCTGGGGCTGGGCGTGATTGAGGGGCTCACGCGCGTGTTTTACCCGGAGGCGTCCAGCATCGTGGTGTTTGTCATCATGGTGATCGTGCTGATGATTCGCCCCGCCGGCCTGTTTGGCAAGGAGGCGTAAGTCATGAGCCGCGCCATGAATCCCATCACTGACAACAAGCAGATGACCAAAACCGCCAAACTCCTTCGTTTCACTTACCTCGCGCTGTTGATGCTGGCGCTGCTGGCGCCCATGCTCGGGCTCTACCCGGTGTTCGTCATGAAGCTGCTGTGCTTCGCCATTTTTGCCTGTGCCTTCAACCTGCTGCTGGGGTTTACCGGTTTGCTTTCCTTTGGCCATGCGGCGTTTTTTGGTTCGGCGGCTTACATCACCGGCTACCTGATCAAGTCGCAAAACTTCACGCCGGAACTCGGCATGATTGCCGGCATGATCGGCGCGGGGCTGATCGGACTGGTGGTCGGGTTGGTGGCCATCCGGCGCCAGGGCATCTATTTCGCCATGATCACCATGGCCATTGCGCAGATGGTGTACTTCGTTTGCCTGCAAGCCCCGTTTACCGGGGGCGAGGACGGCCTGCAAGGGGTGCCTCGGGGCGCATTGTTCGGCCTGTTGCCGCTGCAGTCGGACACCGCCATGTACTATCTGGTCGTGGCCATTTTTGTGTTGTGTTTTTTGGCGATCTCGCGCATCGTTCATTCACCTTTTGGCCAGGTGCTCAAGATGATCCGGGAAAACGAGCCGCGTGCCATTTCACTGGGCTACCAGGTTGATCGCTACAAGCTGCTGGCCTTTGTGCTGTCGGCTGCGCTGGCGGGCCTGGCCGGCTCGCTGAAAACCCTGATCATGGGTTTTGCCACCTTGTCCGATGTGCACTGGACCATGTCGGGAGAGGTGATCCTGATGACGCTGCTGGGCGGTGTGGGCACCTTCTTTGGCCCGGTGATGGGCGCCGGCATTGTGATTGCCCTGCAGGACACGCTGGCCGACAAGGTGGGCTCCTGGGTCAATGTGATCATCGGCGTGATTTTTGTTCTTTGCGTGCTCGCTTTCCGCAAAGGGGTCATCGGTGAGCTGCAGGCTTACCTGGAACGCCGCCGCGCTGCGGCAACACCCAAGGCCTAGAGGCGGCAAGCGCCACACCTGTCCGGGCAAACTGCTCAATCCCGTGTCGTGAAGACACGGGGGACCCGGTGGCGTGGTTGACAATCTGACCATGCGCACCATTCTTTCATTTCGGCATTTTCTTTTGGCCATGGCCGTGGTGGCGGTGTGGGGCACCAACTTTGTGGTTATCAAACTGGCCCTGGGGCAAATGCCGCCCCTGCTGTTTGCCACCCTGCGGTTTCTGGTGGTGGTGTTGCCGATGGTTTTCTTTTTGCCACGGCCGGCCGTGCCCTGGCGCAACCTGGCGGCCTACGGCTTGCTGATTGGCGTGGGTCAATTTGGTTTGCTGTTTGTCGCCATGAACGGTCACATTTCGCCGGGCCTGGCCTCGCTGGTGATTCAGACCCAGGTGTTCTTCACCATTGGCCTGGCGATGCTGATGGCGGGTGAGTCACTGCAACGGGTGCAGTGGATTGCGTTGGTGCTGGGCGCGGCAGGCCTGGCTGTGATCGTGTCGCACACCGACGGTAGCACCACATTGCTGGGGCTGGGCCTGATTCTGCTGGCCGCGCTGTCATGGGCTGGTGGCAATCTGGTGTCGCGGGCGGCCGGGCGCATCAACATGGTGGCGTATGTGGTGTGGTCCAGCCTGTTTGCGGTGCCGCCACTTGCCGCTTTGTCATTATGGGTGGAGGGCTGGGACGCACTGGCTGCTGGTTTGCAGCAGGCTGATGCCTTCACTTGGGCTGCAGTGGCCTGGCAGGCCTGGGGCAATTCGCTGTTTGGCTACGCCGCCTGGGGTTGGTTGTTGTCGCGCTACTCGGCTGCCACCATCACGCCCATGGCGCTGCTGGTGCCCTTGTTTGGCATGGGCGGCTCAGCGCTGTGGTTGGGTGAGGGGCTGCCGGGTTGGAAACTACTGGCCGCCGCACTGGTGATGCTGGGCTTGGCGCTGAACCTGTTGTGGCCGTGGTGGGCACGCCGCTGGCAGCGCCGCTGAATTCTGGAGACTGACATGAGCGTATCCCAAGCGGAGCTGGATGCCATTGACCTGCAACTGCTGGAGCGCCTGCAAACGGACGCGTCGCTGAGCAACCAGGCCTTGGCCGAGCTGGTGCATGTGTCACCGCCCACCTGCCTGCGTCGCGTCAAGCGTTTGCACGAGGCGGGCTTGATCGAGCGTGAAATCGCGGTGCTCAGTGTGGACGCCATGGCCCGTGTCATCGGCCATGGCCTGTGCGCCATGGTCGAGATCACGCTGGACCGGCAGGATCAGGATGCGTTGGAGGCGTTTGAGTTGAAAGTGGCGCAGGAGGACGCGGTGCAGCAGTGTTACCGCGTTTCACCGGGGCCGGACTTTTGTCTGGTGGTGCATGCGCGCGACATGCCCGACTACCTGGCGTTGACGCAACGGTTGTTTACCTTTGACGCCAATGTGCGCAACGTCAAGACATTTTTCAGCATCAAGCGCAGCAAATTTGGCGCGCGGCTGCCGCTGCCTGCCGTGCCATGAAGACTATTTGCTCGGCCGCTTCCAGTTCGGGATGCTGATCTGGCGACCGCGCGCCACGGTCAGGGCCAATGGTGCGGTGTCTTTGGTCAGCGTTGAGCCGCCACCCACCGTGCCACCGGCGCCAATCGTCACCGGTGCGATCAGCACGCAGTTGCTGCCAATGTGGGCATCGGCCTCGATGACGGTGCGGTGCTTGAAGGCGCCGTCGTAGTTGGCGGTGATGCTGCCGGCGCCATAGTTGACGCGCTCGCCCACCGTGGCGTCGCCCAGGTAGGCCAGGTGGTTGGCCTTGGCGCCCTTGGCCAGGGTGGAATTCTTGACTTCGACAAAGTTGCCGATATGCACCTCGGCCCCCAGTCTGGCGCCGGGGCGCAGGCGCGCGAACGGGCCAATCAGGGCACCGGCGCCAACCTCGACCGCGTCCTTGCTGCCCGGTTTGCCGCCCTCGATGTGGGTGAACGGGTGGATCACGGCGCCGGCGGCAATGCTGGCGTTGCCGATGACGCAGTTGGCGCCCACGCGCACGCCTTCACCCAAGCTGACTTCGCCTTCAAAAATACAGTTCACGTCGATCGACACATCCTGCGCGCACTGCAGGCTGCCGCGCACGTCGAGGCGCGCCGGGTCGGCCAGGCGCACGCCTTGCGCCATCAGCTGCAGCGCCAGGCGGTGCTGGTAGGCACGCTCCAGTTCGGCCAGTTGCACCGGGCTGTTGACACCGGCCACCTGAACGGCATCGGTGATTTTGTGCGCCACCACCGGCACGCCGTCGGCCACGGCAAATTTGACGATTTGCGTCAGGTAATACTCGCCCTGCGCGTTGTGGTTGTCGAGCCGGGCCAGCCAGCGCTTGAGCTGTGCTGCAGGCACGGCCATGATGCCGCTGTAGACCTCGGTGATGGCCAGCTCCTCGGGAGTGGCGTCTTTTTGCTCGACAATGGCTTGCACCGTGTCGCCGGTGCGCACGATGCGGCCGTAGCCCGTGGGGTCGGCAAAATCAATCGTCAGCAAAGCCAGTTGGGTGCCTGCACTGGCGGCAATCAGGTGTTGCAAGGTGTCGGCCTGCGTCAGCGGCACGTCGCCCGAAAGAATGACCACGATGCCGTTGTCACGCAGCAATGGCACGGTTTGCTGCACCGCGTGGCCGGTGCCCAGTTGCGGTTCCTGGCGCACAAAGCCCAGCTCAAAGGCGCCGCTGCTGCTGGCGGCCAGCGCCTGTTCGACTTCCTGTGCGCCATGGCCGGTGATCACCGTGACCTGGCGTGCCGACAAGGCTGCTGCCGTGTCCACCACATGCTGTACCAGGGGCCGTCCGGCCAGCCGGTGCAAGACCTTGGGCAGTCTGCTTTTCATGCGTGTGCCCTTGCCGGCTGCCATGATGATCACGTCCACCGGTGGTGTCGTGCCATTGTTTGGATTCCCTGTCATGCTGTGCTCCGCTGTGCAATGAGTTAACTTGACTGGATTATCGCTATGGCGGTGCGGGCCTTGCGGGCTGTCAAAATGGGGTCAAAGGAAATCAAGCCATGCCCATCGACACCACCACCTTGCGCCGACTTCTTCACCAGCCCTGCACCATCGCCGTGGTAGGTCTCTCAGCCGACTGGAGCCGGCCCAGTTTCGAGGTGTCGCAGACCATGCAGGCCCATGGTTACCGGATCGTTCCGGTCAACCCGCGCTATGCTGAAAAGGGCGAGCAGGTCCTGGGCGAGACCTGCTACGCCAGCTTGACCGATATTCCTTTTGCGGTGGACATCGTGAACGTGTTTCGTCGCACCGAAGACGTGCTGCCCGTCGCCCGGCAGGCGGTGCAGATCGGCGCGAAGTGCCTGTGGCAGCAAATCGGTGTGGAAAACCGGGAGGCGGATCAACTGGCGCGCGCCGCCGGGCTGGATTCGGTGATGAACCTGTGCATCAAGATTGAACACGCGCGACTGGCGGGCGGGCGCCATTGAGACACGTCTTTGCCTGCGGATTTCAATGCACGTTGCGGGTCAGATCGGAAAACGGATCGAACTTGGGTTGCGACTGGTTGGTCTTGCCGATCAGGGCAACATAGTCGGCCAGCGCCTCGTCCTGAATAAAGCTGGCTGACGACTTGGCTGTGAGCAGTTTGTCCGGATGTTGTGGTCGTGCCACGGCAAACCCCTGCACGTAATCGACCCCGATCTCGGTCAGCGTTTGCACGGTGGCATTGTCCTCGGCCCATTCGGCAATCACTTTCATGCCCAGGTTATTGGCCAGGCTGACAATGGCTTCGACAATGGCGATGTTGGCCGGGTGCTGGTTCATGTCAACGATGAAGCTGCCATCGATCTTCAGCAGATCTGCCTTGAACTCCTTCAAATAGGAAAAAGAGGTGTAACCCGCGCCGAAGTCGTCCAGCGCCACCTTGGCACCATAACCCCGCACCTTGTTCACAAAGCGGCGGGTATTGTCGAGGTCGTGCAAGGCCACACTCTCGGTGATTTCAAGACACAAATAGCGCACCAGGTGCATGTTTTGCTCCAGCATGGCGTAGATCTCACCAAGAAACTCTTCATCGTTGAGTGACGCGCCGCTCAAATTCATGCACACAAACCTGGTGTGTTTCAGCTGTTCGAAATGGCTGTTGAGCCAGGCCAAGGTGGATGTCAGGACCCAGCGGTCGATCATGCCCATGCGGCCACTCGCTTCACCTGCCTTGATCAGATGCTCTGTGTTCACCTGCTTGCCTTGCGGGTCACGCATGCGCAGCAGCACTTCAAAATTGAGCGATTCATGCGGCGCCATGAGCGACATGATGGGCTGCATTTCGAGGTAAAGACAGTCGGTGGCGGACGGGGTGGCGAGCAGGGCAATCAATTTCAGTTCGGCCTCGTGTTGTGCAAATGCCGCGGCATGCCTTTCGTACACGACCAGGCCACCGGTATTGCTGGCCTTGGCTTCGCGGCAGGCGCGGTCGGCTGTTGACATGACGTCATTGAACTGCATGCCGGGGCTGACTTCAATCAGCCCGATGGAGCAGCGCACACTGAAGGCATTATTGCCAACACGGAAGGACTGGTTGCCAATGCTGTCAATCAGTCCCCGGCACATCACCTTTGCCATGGTGATGGGGGTTGCCGGAAACACGATGACGAATTCATCGCCACCTACGCGGCCAAATTGAAAATCGAGCGACAGCATCTCTGACACCCGCCCACACATTTGTTGCAGCACTTCATTGCCGGCGCCATGGCCAAACAGGTCATTGATGAGCTTGAACCGGTCCAGATCAAGGTAGGCCACCGCCAGAGCCTTGTTTTCCGGCAACTTCGTGATGGCGTTGTTGAGCGCTTTCTCGATGCCACGCCGGTTCAGTACCTTGGTCAGTGAATCATGGTTGGCTAGAAAATACAGATCCGCGGCGGCCTTGGCTTTTTCAGTGATGTCCTGCAAGGAGCCCTCGATCCTGTCGCGCGCCAGGGCGGCCTTGACCAGAAAACGTTTGCAGTCGGCCGCGCCGGGGAGCGCTCGACCATTGATTTCCATCTCGTTCTGTGTTTTATTGAAAACCATTTGATGCAGCATGGTCCAGGCACCGTTGGCGAAATACTGTTGCCAGCCGTGCCCTTCATTTTTCAGCACATTGGGCCCCAGCATGTCGAGCAGGGCCGGATTGGCGCTCAAGAATCGGCCGTGCAGATCCAGCGTGAACAGGCCGATGGGCATGGCCTCAAAAGTGTGTGCCAGTTCGGCCTGTACTTGCAGGTGCTGTTCGTGCTCTTGCCGCATATGTTCAGCAATCGCCAGCGCTGTCAGCAGGCTTGATGACAGGGATGCCGTAACGCTGTTGACCGATCCAATCAATCCCTTGATCCCTAACGCCGCTGCCAGCACTTCGTAGAGGCTGGCAACCAGCGTGATGCTGATGGCTGTGCCATACCAAATGGCAACGCGGGAATTTGTTTTTCTAAGAATGCGGACCAGCAGAAAAATCAGCATGGCAATGCCGACGCCAGCGACATACCAGATCAGTGGCAAAAACAAAGCATAAGGTAGGGCAATGGATAACAGAAGCAGGGGGATACAGGTCCATTGCGCTACCCTGACGATGTATTTGTAGCCGACAAGTGATAAATCTTCCTTGAACAGCGAGGTAAAAAGTGTCAAGGTCAGTATGTAATACAGGGTCAACGTGACAGATCTCGCCTGTACCAGCCACTCTTGGGGTACGTTGTTGCCCAACCATTGCGTGTCCCAGCCAGCGGAAAGGGATGCCATCCGCAAATTCACCACGAGCCAGGCTGCGAACAACACGTACAGGCCATTTCGGTTGATCAGGGCCGTGATCAGGATGAAGCCCGCCAAAATCAGAATACCCCCATCCAAAAGGCCCGACTTGCGGTGAAACTCCAAGGCGGAAATTTTTAAATCGGAGGCCTGCCATGTCAGTGCAGATAGGCGCGCCGGACCAATGGCGCTGCTGCGACACACCAGTGATTGGACTGTTAGTTCCGGGTTGAGTTCAAGTGCAAAACCCGCCTTCACCTTGGAGATGCTGCCTGTCGTGCCATGTCGGTTGCCACTGCCAAGCGGACTCAGCGTCCTGGCATCCCAGCACGTCACGTCCATTGCATGCCGGGATGGAAATTCGACCATCAGCGGAGTGTCTGCAGCGCTTTTGGGAATGACGAAAGAAAACCATACGGGTGACTCTGAAAGTCGGGTGTCATGGAACTGGCTTGAGGGGCGGTCGTGCAGCCGCGCCATCGCTTGTGCAGGCCCAGTAATTTCGGCAGACCCTTGAACAACCTGGATTGGCAGTTGTTGTGGGGCGGCGACAGCATATTGTGATTTCCAGCTAAAGATGGCCAGCAAAGACAGCAGTCCGATCACAAGGGGTAGGGCATAAGTTGAAAAAATTTGCAGCAACAGATCCAGACCCTGGTTGAGTTGATCCATCCGTTTGTGGGGACGCCTAGACTTGTCCGTCATTTCGTTCATTTTTTGTATTCCAATTCCGACCATGGCATGATAAGGCCGACCGTGCAATCTCAGTGTGCCAATGGTAAGAATCGGGTAGGCAGGGGGAGTGAACGCCCCCCGGCCCGGTTTGCTTACATGGGCAGCCTTATGTCATGCGTTGGATACGCGGACAGCGCGTTGGACGGGATGTGATGTAACTGTTGGCTACCCAGCTCGATGTCCGGGTGAAAGATATTGCACATGAAGCCGAGCAAGGGGTGCTTGACTTGTGTCCAGCGATCTTCGGCTGTCTCGACATTGAACGACATCACACGGTGCGGCAGATTCCCAACGTGGTGAATGGGGATGTAGCCTGCGTCGGGAAAGACATCGGTGAATAGCAGGCGGTCGTACGTCCGGTCAACGGGAGCGCGTGCGGTGACAATCATCCATTCGACGCCAGTTTTTAGGCAATACTGGTAGAAGGCCTTGAACAGCACGGTGGTGACGAGGCGTCCCCCTTTTTCGTTGGTGACGCCCAGGCGTGTGGCCTCTGCCAGTGATCGTGACCTCAGCCATGCAGGTAACTCGATCGACTGTTCCAGGCAAAGAGGTTTGTACTGGTTGGTCTGGATGCGCATGGTGCCCAGCGGTGAGCCATCAAGTTTTGACTCCGCCAGCAGCACTACCACGCCGCTTTCGGCATCATCGGTTTCGGCGGTCTTGAGTGTTTCAGCGAAGGTGGGAAGATGGCGGGCATAGGCCGCGTGGCGAATCTGGACGGCCTTGTTCAAGTCCTCTTCGTTGCGAACCAGTCTGACCGTGAACGGTAGTAGTTCTTCGGGCCAGTTTGCTGCCGTTGGTGAGCCGTAAGGTGATGGCCGTGTGTTGAAGTTGTAGGCCGTGGAGACATCGGGAGTAGCATGGTGAATCATGATGATTTCCTCGCAAAAGTTGAGTTGAACAAGCCTTATGGACCAGAATGGCCCATTCGACGCGTCAAAGTTTACTTAGGCGGCAGGAATATTCATACCCACGATTCGATACTTTTGGTTACAAAATTGATTGTGTTGTTACAGAAAAAGTCGACAGCCTTTTGCGCATGCACAACACCGCCTGGTCCTTGCTCAGCAACAGCGCTTGGTGCGTGACGGCCAGGTCAATAAACTTTTGGTCATCCGGGTCGCGGCAGGTGACGCTGGCCTTGGGCGCGGTATCCACCAGCGTGGCCTGACCGTCAAACTGGGCCAGCACGTGGGCGGCACTGATTTGGTAAAAGGCCATACGCGGCAAGATCTTGGGGTAGCACAGCACCCGCGCCAGTTCGTCGCGCATGGCTTTGGTGGCGATCCATTCAAGCTGATGCGCGGCCAGCGCCGATTTGAGCGAGCGCGCGGCGGGGTCGTTAAAGACAAAGGCGTCGAGCACGATGTTGGTGTCAAGCACCACCCGGGAGAAATCGGGGTCAGCGCCCACGGTCACTGCGTTCCCGGTGATCCGCCCCCGATTTCTCCATCTTGCCCACCACCATGTCAAAGCGGAACAGGCGGCATTCGATCGGGCCGTTCCACATTGGCACGCGCCGGGTTTCCTTGAGGCGCATTTTTCCCGGCAGTTTGAGGTCGGGCGTCAGTACCCAGGCGGTCCAGCCTGAATAGTTTTTCTTCCAGTGGCTGGCCAGCTGGTTAAAGAATTCACCCGCACCCTCGGTCTGCGGCAGTTCGCGGGCGCCAAAACGCGGCACATTCGGATCGTCTTCAAAGTCGCCAGCACCGCGTGGTTCGCCTTTGGCGACACCGCCCACGTCGATGCGCTCGCCATAGGGCGGGTTCAGCAGCATCACGCCGCCGCCGGTGGTGCTGACATCGATAGGGGGCATGCGTTGCAGGGCGTCGCCGCCGCGAAACTCGATCACATCGGCCACGCCGGCGCGCGCCGCGTTGCGCTGCGCAAAATCGACCATGCGGTGTGCCACGTCGCTGCCAAAGATGATGGGTTTTTGATCGGGTGACCGGACCACTTCGGCATCAGCCGCTTCCTGTTTGATGGCCTCCCACGCCTGCTTTTGAAACGGCACATACTTCTCGAAGGCAAATCGGCGACGGCTGCCGGCGGCAATGTTGCAGGCCATTTGCGCCGCTTCGATGACGATGGTGCCGCTGCCACAACAGGGGTCGTACAGCGGCAGCAAATCGGCATCGCCATCGAACCAGCCGCTGGCGGCCAGCATGGCGGCGGCCAGCGTTTCTTTCAGGGGTGCGTCGCCCTTGTCTTCGCGCCAGCCGCGCTTGAACAGTGGTTCGCCCGAGGTGTCGATGTAGAGCGAGCAGCTGTCGGTGGTCAGGTGGGCGTAGATGCGCACGTCGGGCCACTGGGTGTTGACGTCGGGGCGCACGCCATTGGCCACGGCACGAAAGCGGTCGCACACCGCGTCCTTGATCTTGAGGGCGGCAAAGTTCAGCGACGTGAGCGGACTGTGCTGCGCGGTGATTTCGACTTTGATGCTTTCGCGCGGGGTGAACCAGCGCTCCCAGGCCACCTCGCCAGCCGCACGGTACAAGTCCTGTTCGCCACGGTACTCGGTGTAGGACAGCAGCACCAGCACGCGCTGGGCCAGGCGGCTGTGCAGGTTCAGCAGCATGGCTTGCGCCAGCGAGGTGCGCACGGCCACCCCGCCACGTTGCTTGGTGATGCAGCCCGGCGGCAGGCCGGTGATGCGCAGCACTTCGGGAGCCAGGTAATCCTCTACGCCAGCGGCACAGGGTAAAAATAACTGCAATTGATTCATAACGACTTCCTGAGTGAGGCCGGCGCAATGCGCAGGCCTTCGCGGTATTTGGCGACCGTGCGCCGGGCGCATTCAATGCCCTGTTCCTTGAGCATCTCGGACAACTGGTTGTCGCTCAGCGGTTTTTTCAGGCTCTCGGCAGCAACAAACTGTTTGATCAGGGCGCGCACCGCGGTACTTGATGCGTTGCCGCCCGACTCGGTCCCCAGGCCTGAACCAAAGAAGTATTTCAACTCAAAGGTGCCGAACGGTGTCGCCATGTATTTGGCGGTGGTGACGCGGCTGATGGTGGATTCGTGCAGGCCCAGCTCATCGGCAATTTCGCGCAGCACCAGCGGCCGCATGGCCAGCTCGCCGTGCACAAAGAAGCTTTTCTGGCGCTCCACGATGGCGCTGCTGACACGCAGGATGGTGTCAAAGCGCTGCTGGATGTTCTTGATGAACCAGCGCGCTTCCTGCAGGCGCTGTTGCAGCGCGGCAAAGTTGGCGGCATCGCTGCCAACCGCCTTGTGGCCCTTGAGCGCGTTGGCATAAATGTCGTGCACGCGCAGGCGCGGCATCACCTCGGGGTTCAGCCGCACCTGAAACCTCACCATCGGGCCTTGTCCGGCGGCGGTGACCAGCACGTCGGGTACCACAATGTTGCGCTCCACGTCGACAAAGCGGCGACCCGGCTTGGGCTCCAGGCGACCGATCAGGGCAATGGCGGCGCGCACCTGCGCATCGCTGGCATCGCACAAGGGCGTCAGGTGTTTGATGTCGCGCCGGGCCAGCAAGTCCATGGGTTGGGCGCAAATGCGCAAGGCGACCTGCAGCGTGTTGGCATCAAATGCAGGGTTTGCGGTGAGCGCCTGCAGTTGCAAACGCAGGCACTCCGCCAGACCCCGGGCGCCTACCCCGGTGGGCTCCAGGCTTTGCAGCAGGCTTAAGCCCACGGTGAAATGGTGCACCAGTTCCTCGACCTGCTCGGTGTCATCACCGGCCAGGCCGCGTGCCAGATCCGTCAGGTCGTCTTCCAGATAACCGTCGTCATTGAGCGACTCGATCAGGAAATGGAGCGCTGCCCGGTCTTCCGGGCTCAGGCGCAGGGTGATCGCCTGGCGCTGTAAAAAGCTTTGCAATGATTCTTGGCTGCGCGCCAGTTCGGTGGCGTCCAGCTCGTCGTCACCACTGAGGTTGTTGCCGTGCGCGCGTGCCTCGCCACCCCATTCGCTGTCGTCCGGGCTCAGGCTGACACTGCCGTCGCCGTCCCAGCTCGGGGCTTCTTCCATTGAGGCGACTGGCTCTTCCGACGCGGTATCAGAACTGGCCCTGGAGGTGTAACTGTCCTCGGTGCCGGCATAGGCGGCAGACTCCAGTTCGCGGTCATTGGGGCTGACCGCCGTATCGGCTTGCGCCAGGCCAAAGGATTCGCGTTCCGCCTGTTCTTCCGAGCGTTCCAGGAAAGGGTTTTCGTCCAGCATCTGATTCACCTCGCTGCTGAGCTCCAGTGTGGAGAGTTGCAGCAGGCGAATGGATTGTTGCAACTGCGGCGTGAGCGCCAGATGCTGGGAGGTGCGTAACGAAAGGCCTTGCTTCATGGGAGCGTCGCCGGGCCGCCCCAAGGCGCGAGAGCCCCCCCGGGGGGCAGCGCAGTACACGAAGTGACAAGCGTGGGGGCCAGAGGCCGCAGCGCCGGGCCGCCCCAAGCAAGGCCAGCCCCCTTGGGGGGCAGCGAAGTACACGAAGTGACAAGCGTGGGGGCCATATCTTTACATTCTGAAGTGTTCGCCCAGATACACCCGGCGCACGTCAACGTTGTTGATGATCTCCGCGGGTGTGCCCTGGGCCAGCACGCTGCCGTCGCTGATGATGTAGGCGTGGTCGCAAATACCCAAAGTTTCGCGTACGTTGTGGTCGGTGATCAGCACGCCGATGCCCCGGTTTTTCAGGAACGAGATGATGCGCTGGATCTCGATCACGGCAATCGGATCAATGCCGGCAAAGGGCTCGTCGAGCAGGATAAAGCGGGGCTGGGTGGCCAGGGCACGGGCAATTTCAACCCGCCTGCGCTCACCACCGGACAGGGCCAGTGCGGGTGATTCGCGCAAATGGTCCACCCGCAAATCCTGCAGCAGTCCGGTCAGGCGTTGCTCGATCTCGGCTCCGGTCAAGGCTTTGCCTTGTGCATCCAGTTGTAATTCGAGCACCGCGCGCACATTGTCTGCCACGTTGAGCTTGCGAAAAATGGAGGCCTCTTGTGGCAAATAGCTCAGACCCAGCCGCGCGCGCCGGTGAATCGGCATGTGCTCAACGGACTGGCCGTCAATGGTGATGTCGCCCGAGCTGGCACGCACCAGTCCGACAATCATGTAGAACGAGGTGGTTTTACCGGCACCATTGGGGCCCAGCAAACCGACCACTTCACCTTTGCGTACGGTCAGGGAGACGTCCTTGACGACCTCGCGCTTGCCATAGAATTTTTGCAGGTGACGCGCTTCAAGGCGACTTTCGGATGGGGCGTCGGGCGGTGGGGTTGGCGTCATGGCTGCGATGGCGGTTTAACGTTTGGCATCGTTCAATTCGGGGCTGATGCGAAGCGGCGTGGAACTTGCAGGCGCGGGTGCGAGCGCTGGATCAGTCTTGGGTGTCAGCATGGCGCGCACCCGGCCTGCGGGTGCGCCGGGCTGGCCGGTGCTGCCCTTGGCGCCCGCACCGGGCGCACCATCAATCGTGAACACATCCGTCAAATTGTTGTAAACGATGAGGCCGCCACTGAACTCGTCGTTGAGTTTGGCACCCTGGTAGCGCCGCAATTGTGCCTGGCCGATAAATTTGACAGTATCCAGAAGGCTGTCGTAGTCAATGGTTTCGCCTTCGCCCTCGATGGTTTCGTCCAGGCCTTCGCGTTTTTGCCGGAAAAATGCACGTTTGCCGGCTTCTGCCGTGACCACGCCATGCTGATTACCTTGCGGGTCCTGGCGCACCTCCAGTCGGGCGCCGCGTATCAGGATGGTGCCCTTGGTCAACACCACCTGACCCGTGAAAATGCTCAGCTGCTTGATGTCGTCATAACGCAGCGCATCAGCCTCGATGTTCATGGGCTTGGCGCGATCGGCTTTCTCAGCATGGACACCCCATGTCGATAACACCAATACACAGGGTAAAAACCAGGAATGGAGGGGGTTTTTCATAAAGGCATGAATCTTGCGTAGGGTTTTGCAAGATTGTAACGGCCAGCGCCTGCCCAAACGGCCGCACGCACCAATTCTGCTGGTTGCGCCGTGAAGTATCGACGGGCTCAGGCCGCGCGCCGGATTTGGTTCGTTAAATGGTCAACCACTTGCAACACCCGCCCCATGCTTTTGGCCAGGGCGCCGTCGGTGTAGTAGCGCCCGGCGACGCCCAGTGCAGGCACCCCTTCAACTTCATAAGCCGTTTGTAGTTGTCGTGCGCGTGTGGCCTTGGTTGTGGCTGCGAATGAATTGAATTGTTCGGCAAACTTGTCTCTGTCGATGCCTTGTTTGGCCACCCAGTCGATGATGACGGCCCCCTGGGTCAGGTTTTGTTTTTCGACATGAATGGCGGCAAAGACACGGGCGTGCAGGGTGTCTATCAAATTCAGTGCCTCAAGGGCATAGAACAGGCGCTGCTGGGGCACAAAATCATCACGAAAAGCAACCGGCACCCGTTTGAAGACAACGTCTTTGGGCAGTTTCCTGACCCATTGCGTCAACACTGGCTCAAACGCATTGCAGTGCGGACAGCTGTACCAAAAAAACTCAATGAGCTCGATCTTGCCTGCTGGCGTTTCGACCGGGGCTGCGCGATTCAGTACCTTGAAGTCGGTGCCTTCACGCGGCGTATTGGCTTGCGCCAGCGACAGGCTGGGTGTCAGCACGGCTGTGCTCAGTGCCAGTGATCCGGTGTGCGTGAAAAAGGTACGACGTTGCATGCTTTATTCTCCTGACGGGTGTGTTGGGGAGAACGTGAGAGCGTTCAATGCAGACAAAGTTCAGCGTTGCACACGGACCAGGGCAGTTTCAATGCCAGCGCCATCGAGGCGTGTTTTTGCCGCTTCGGCCTCTTCGCGTTTGTCAAACGGACCCAGCCGTACCCGGTAAACCGTGCGGCCCGATTGCTCGCGTTCAGAAACTTTGGTTTCAATCCCTGCCAGTGACAATTTGGCACGCTGCGCTTCGGCGTCTTCGGGCAGGCGGAAAGCGCCCACCTGGATAAAGTAGGTGAATGGATCGGGGGTGCTGGCCTGTGCCGATGCCGCGCTGTTTTTTGCGCGCGCCTTGACCAGATCCCCCAGCGGGTCGGCGTTCACCGCCGGTTTGTTTTCAGCAGGGGGCACAACGGGTGTGATCACCACGGTTTCCGCAGGCCCCGTCGGTTTGGCTGGATTTTTGCCATAAAGCGGCGCATTGGGATCCCAGTTTTTATTTTTCTCAAGCTCGTTGGCATCCTGGTTGGTGTTGATATTGGCCGCCTTGTTGAAAAACAGGATCGGTACTTTGGTTACATACACCGCTACTGCCAGTGCCAGGCCCAGACCGACGAGAAGACCGAGGATAAAACCCAAAAAGGTGCTGCCGCGCTGTTGTTTCATGTTTGGTTTTCGCTTGTCTTTGGTGAGGGGATCACAGCTTACATTTTTTCAGGGGCGCTGACGCCCAGCACGGCCAGGCCATTGCGCAGCACCTGGGCGGTGGCTGCCACCAGCGCCAGGCGGGCCAGCTTGAGCGCTTCGTCGTCGACCAGAATGCGCTCGGCATCGTAGTAGCTGTGGTAGCAGGCGGCCAGCTCGCGCAGGTAAAAGGTCACGTCATGCGGCGCAAACCCTTCGGCGGCGGCCGTCAGCATGTCGGGGTATTTGGCCAGCAGCAGCATCAGGGCCTGGGCCTGCTGACTTTGCAGCGGCGACAAATCGACGGTGTTCAAGCCCTGGCGGTCACCACCCCAACTGGCCAGCACCGAGCAGATGCGGGCATGGGCGTACTGGACGTAATAGACCGGGTTGTCGTTGTTCTTTTGCACCGCCAGGTCGACGTCGAAGGTGTATTCGGTGTCGGGCTTGCGGCTCAGCAGGAAGAAGCGCACCGCGTCCTTGCTGGTCCACTCGATCAAATCGC
>NZ_JAMPXE010000158.1 GCF_023701345.1 Rhodoferax sp.
CATGAACCTCAAAGCCTCCCTGATCTGCGCCAGCGCCCAAGAGCGCGAAGCGCTGCTCACCACACTGGCCACACCAGCGGGTGTGGAGATCAATGTGCATGTGGGTGACGCCAGGCGGCTATTGGCCGTGATGCAAAAGGACCGACCCGATGTGGTGCTGCTCGATTTTCCGACGTCTGACAATGATGCCTTTGAGCAGATCGAAGCGGCCACTCTGCGTGTGCCCGGCGTGATGGTGCTGCTGGTCAGCCCCGACGCTTCCATAGAGTTGCTCAAGCGCGCCATGCAGGCCGGTGTGCGCCACGTGCTGCCAGCGCCCCTGAACCCGACCACGGTCCAGCGCGCCGTGGACTACCTGCAAGAGAAAGCGTCCTTAAGCTCGCGCCTGATGGACAACGAGGGCGAGTTGCTGGCTTTTCTGAACGCCAAGGGGGGCTCTGGCAGCACGTTTCTGGCCAGCAACCTGGGCTATACGCTGGCAGCGGCAGGCAAAAGGGTGCTATTGGTGGATTTGAACCTGTTTTTTGGCGATCTGGCGGCCAACGTGACCGACCGCAAGCCGGGCTCCAGCATTCTGGACATTGCCCGCCAGGGCGAACGCATTGATGCGGCCTTGCTGGCGTCCAGCGTGCTGGCCGCGCGTGAGAACTTGTATGTGCTGGCCGCGCCGCTGCTGCCCTACCGTATCGAAATACTCTCGCCGGCCATATTGCAAAAAATCCTGGAACTGGCGCTCGGTCAATATGACTTTGTCATCCTGGACGTGGGCCGCACGCTGGACCCGACCACCATCAAGGCGCTGGACCTGTCGGCCCGCATTTACCTGATCCTGCAACTGGCCTTGCCGGCGATTCAGAACGTCAAGCGCATCGAGACCGTGTTCGAAGGGCTGGGTTATGTGCAGGGCAAGTTGAATGTGGTGGTGAACCGTTATGAAAAAAACGGCGCCATCGGGCTCGATGAGCTGGAGCGGGTCACACAGACCAAGGTAGCGCGCACGGTGCCAGCCAGTTATGAAGCGGTCATGGCTTCGATCAATGAGGGGGTTCCGCTGCCAATGCTGTCGCCGCGCGATGTTGTAGCGCACGTTTTACAGGCATGGGCCAATGATTTGTCGCCGGTCATGCTCAAGCCGAAGAAACACTGGTTTTCGGCGCTGACGGGTGGCAATTGAACCTGAAGCTGCCGCCAGCACCCCAATCATTACCAAGCGAGAACCATCATGGACGTTCAAACACAAGCACAGGAACTCCGACTGAAATCATTGCCGACCGAGCCGGACGGGGCGCACCCTGCCGCCGCCTACACGCATTCGGAATACCACACGCTCAAGGACAGCTTGCACAGCCAGTTGTTGAGCCGGATCGATCTGACTGTGATGGCCGACATGAAGCCAGAGCGGCTGCGCGAAGAGCTCGGTCTGCTGGTGGAACGGCTGCTGCAGGAGACCGGGGTGGCGCTGAATGCGCCGGGGCGCAAACAACTGGTACAGGACATCCTTGACGAAATCATGGGCCTGGGGCCGCTGGAGCCGCTGCTGGCCGATGCGTCGATTTCCGACATTCTGGTCAATGGCCCGCATCAGGTGTACGTGGAACGCAACGGCAGATTGGTGAAGACCGACGTCAACTTTTCTGACGACGATCACCTGATGAAGATCATTGACAAGATCGTGTCGCGCGTGGGGCGGCGCATTGACGAATCCAGCCCGATGGTGGACGCGCGCCTGCCCGATGGCTCGCGCGTCAACGCGATCATTGCGCCGCTGGCGCTGGACGGCCCGCTGCTGTCGATCCGCCGCTTTGCCGTGGTGCCGTTCACCATGCACGACCTGCTGGAAAAGCGCACGCTGACGCCAGTGCTGAGCCAGCTTCTTTCAGCGATGGTGCGCGCCAAGATGAACATCCTGATCTCGGGCGGCACGGGCACCGGCAAGACAACCCTGCTGAATGTGCTGTCGGCGTCAATACCGCACAACGAACGCATCGTGACGATTGAAGATGCCGCCGAGCTGCAGCTTCAGCAACCGCATGTGGTGCGGCTGGAAACCCGCCCCCCGAACATCGAGGGCAAAGGCGAGGTCAGCCAGCGGGCGCTGGTGCGCAACAGCCTGCGCATGCGCCCGGACCGCATCATCGTAGGCGAGGTGCGTGGCGCCGAGGTGCTGGACATGATGCAGGCCATGAACACGGGGCACGAGGGCTCGATGGCCACGGTGCACGCCAACTCGCCGCGCGATGCGCTCACACGGCTGGAGAACATGGCGGGCTATGGCGGCGCCGCCATGCCGCAGGATGCAATGCGCCAGCAGATCAGCTCGGCCATCATGGCCGTGATCCAGATTGCCCGCCTGAACGACGGGCGCCGCAAGATCATCAGCCTGCAGGAGATCACCGGCATGGAAGGCGACATCATCACCATGCAGGAAATCTACGGCTTCAAGCAGACCGGCATTGCCGCCGACGGTTCGGTGCAGGGGCATTTCAGGGCCACCGGCGTGCGGCCCACGTTCATGGACCGGTTGAAGTCCTACGGCCTTTTGGTACCTGAAGAAACCTTTGATCCAACCCTTATTTACGAGTGACATCATGGACTACAGTTTTTCACTGTTATTGATCCTCGGCTTTGTGGCGGTGGTTCTGCTGTTCGAAGGGCTCTACGCCTACTGGAACGACACCCGCAGCCCGGAGGTGCGCCGGGTGGCGCAACGGCTGCGCGCCATTTCCGCCGGCGGTCACGCCGAGGGCGAGGCAAAATTATTCAGGGAAAGAGTGCTTAGCCACACCCCGGCCGTGCAGCGCCTGCTGCTACTGCTGCCACGGGTGCACCAGCTGGACCGGCTGCTGCTGCAGGCCGGCAGTACCTTCACGGTGTCGCACCAGCTGTCGGTGTGCGCCCTGCTGGCGCTGATCGGGCTGGTGGCGGGCTTGGTGCTGAACTGGCCCGGTGTCGTGATTTTGCTGGTGGTCGTGGCGCTGGCGCTGCTGCCCTTGTTGCGGCTGGTTTGGCGGCGCAACCAGCGACTGCATCAAATAGAAGCCCAGTTGCCTGACGCCATGGACCTGATCGCGCGGGCGTTGCGCGCAGGCCACGCGTTTCCGTCGGCGCTGGCCATGGTCGGTGCAGAGGCGCAGGAACCGATTGCGGGCGAGTTCAAGATCACCTCCGACGAAATCGGCTATGGCATCTCGGTTGACAACGCCCTCAACAACATGGCCACGCGCATTCCCAGCCCGGATGTGCGCTACTTTGTGATGGCGGTGATCATTCAGCGCGAAACGGGGGGCAACCTGGCCGAGTTGCTCGGCAAACTGGCCGAGCTGGTGCGCGAGCGCTTCAAGCTGTTTGCCAAAGTGCGGGTGCTGTCGGCCGAAGGCCGGCTGTCGGCCTGGATCCTGGGGGGGCTGCCGTTTTGCGTGGCCGGCGCAATTCAGATATTGAACCCCAAGTACCTGTCGGTGCTGTTCACCGATGAGATGGGCTTCAAGCTGGTGATCGGCGCGCTGGTGCTGATGGTGATCGGCATTTTTGCCATGTGGCGGATCATCGACATCCGGGTCTGAGGGAGCCATCATGAACATGCAAATTTTTATTCTGATCCTGGTCTTTCTGGCCGTCACGGGGCTGGCCTGGGGCGCGACGCTTTGGTTCAGCCGCGACCCGGCCCTGCGGCAGCGATTGAGCCAGCTGGTCAACCCTGAAGGCAGCGGCGAAAAAAGCCTGATTGCTGGCAGTGAGTGGCAAGCCAAGGTGATCAAGGCGGTAGGCCCCATGGCCAAGCTGTCCATGCCCAAGGCGGGTTGGGACGAGTCCAGCCTGCGCGTGCGTTTCATGCAGGCCGGCCTGCGCGAGGCGTCGTGGCCGGCCCTTTACTTTGCCACCAAGAGCGTGCTGGCGCTGCTGTTGCCAGGCCTGTTTGTGCTGTACCAGGGTGTTAGTTCCATACAAATGACGGTCAACACCACGGTGCTGGTGCTGGTGCTGACCGCGGCCATAGGTTACTACCTGCCCAATGGGCTGCTCGCCAACGCGATAGAGCGGCGCAAGCAGGAGCTGCAAGACGCTTTGCCCGATGCGCTGGACATGATGCTGGTGTGCGTGGAAGCCGGCCTGGGGCTGGACGCGGCCATGAACCGTGCCGCCAGCGAAATTGGCTTGCGCAGCAAGGCGCTGTCGGAAGAACTCAACCTGGTGGCGCTGGAACTGCGCATGGGTGTGAACCGCGAACAGGCCTTACGCAACCTGGCCTTGCGCACGGGGGTGGACGACATTGCGTCGTTCGTGGCCATGCTGGTGCAGTCGGACCGTTTTGGCACCAACGTGGCCGACGCGCTGCGCATCGAGGCCGAAACCATGCGCACGCACCGCCGCCTGAGGGCCGAGGAGCGGGCGGCAAAAATTCCGCTGAAACTGCTTTTCCCGCTGATTTTCTTTATTTTCCCGTCATTGCTGCTGGTGCTCATGGGGCCGGCCATGATCAGCATTTACCGCGTCCTGCTGCCCACCATGGCTGGGAATGGCTGATCACTGTCAATTTGTCAAGGAGTCTGTCATGAAATTCAAACTCAACGCTATTGCATCCGTGACCCTGCTGGGCGCGCTGCTGGGTTGTGCCCCGCTCATGCCGGGCGCGCCGCTGGCAGGCTCCAGCATGGCACCGGCCCGCGGCCAGGCCAGTGCAGTACCGGTCAAGGTGGCGCAGGCACCGGCCATTAATGCAGCGATGCCCTCAAGCGCAGCCCTGTTCAGCATGGGTCTCACCGCGCATGGCGCAGGTCAGCTCACACTGGCCAGCCAGCGCTATGTGCAAGCTCTGGAGATGACCCCTGATCATGTGGGCGCGCTCAATGCGCTGGCGGTCATTTATGCCCAGTCAGATCGCACTGGCGCGGCCCTCAAGCTTTTTGCCCGCGCCAGCGAACTGGCGCCCGCCAGTGCGCATATCCGCAACAACACCGGCTACGCCCTGCTGCGCGCCGGCCGGCTTGACGAGGCTGAAATCGCGCTGGACAAGGCGCGTGAACTGGACCCGTCCAATACGCAGACGCAGCAGAACCTGGCTCTGTTGGCCAGTGCCAAGGCCAATCACCAGTCTGTGGGTTTGGCGCTGCCGTCAGAGGCCGCAGATAAGGACGGGCCGCGCCTTGTGGCAGTGGCGCCCAATGTGTTTGAGTTGCAGTCTCCCACGCATGCGGCAACCGAAACGACCGCTCCGGACCTGGGGAAAGTTGCCAGCACTTCCGTCCATGACTTGCCCCCAGGGTCAGCCCAGGACAGTGAAGTCATGGCCCGTCTGGCGACCATGACCGCCAGCGCCGAACTGCACGGCGTCCGCCTGGAAGTGTCCAACGGCGTGGGCATCACGAGACTGGCGCGCCGCACGGCAGACCGCCTGGCGATCGAGGGCGTATTGACCGCCCGGTTGACCAATGCCCGGCCTTATCGGCAAGCCAAAACCGAGATCCAGTTTGTGGCGGGCCAGTCACTGGCAGCGCAGGCGCTGCAGACACGCATGCCGGTGGCGACGCAAACAGTGCCCGCAAGGCGTTTGAATGCGGGTGTCCAGTTGCGCCTGGTGCTCGGTCATGACATGGCTGGCAGGGCGATTACCGCATGGCTTGAGGCCACAGAGAAGAAGCAGGTAGCGGCCAGCATGCAGGGCGGCTGGCGCTGGAGCTGACGCTGCGTCAGTGCTCCTCTGCCTTGGCTTCTTCAAGCAGCCACTGGCGGAAGGCCTGCACCATCGGCCGCCCGGAAATGGACTCCTGGACCACCAGAAAGTAGGCATAGTTCTGGCCCACGGCAATGTCAAACGGGGCCACCAGCCGGCCTTGCGCAATGGCGTTGGCCACCAGCGGCCTGGAAGCCAGTGCCACACCCAAACCGTCCAGTGCGGCCACATACGCCATGCCGGAGTCGCCAAAATGCGTTCCGACCCTGGTGTCTGCGCCGCTCACGCCGGCCAGGCGAAACCAATCTTCCCAGCGCGGGCCCGAGCGCTCGTTGGCGGTGGCATCGTCATGCAACAACACCTGATGGCGCATGTCGGCTGGCACGCGCAGGGGTGGGCCGGCCTCAAGCAGCTTCGGACTGCACACGGCAATATAGTCGGAGCCAAACATGCGGTCCACGTGGTAGCCCGGATACGCACCGTTGCCAAAGCGGATCGCCACCAGCGAGTCCTCCTGGTGCAGGTCCACCGGCTCGAGTGCGGCGACACCCGCCACCTGGTTGCCGTCGATGGCGTTCAGCGAACGAATCACCTGCAGGCTCAGTGACGGCTGTGCCAAGGCAAAGCGGCGCAAGCGCGGCACCAGCCAGCGGGTGGCAAAAGACGGCGGCAAGACCACGATCAGACGGCCATGGTCAACGCGCTGATGGGCACTTTCCACCGCAGCGGCAAAACATTCGAGCCCCTCGCGCACCTTGGGCAGCATGGCCTCGCCCTGAGGCGTGAGCGCCAGCGCGCGTGTCAAGCGGTCAAACAGGGGCCAGCCCAGCGACGTCTCCAGCAGCTTGATCTGGTGGCTGACCGCGGTCGGCGTGACCGACAACTCCAGCGCTGCATTTTTGAAACTGAGGTGGCGCGCCGCTGCTTCAAAGGCACGCAGC
>NZ_JAMPXE010000159.1 GCF_023701345.1 Rhodoferax sp.
AAGCTGAACTTGGTGGCGGTGTAGCCGCGCTGTTGGGACAAGGGCGCGTTGGCAAAGATCTCGCGAAGGGCATCCCAGGCGCCGACATAACTCACCGGGTTCGAGCGCGCGGTTTTGCCAATCGGCGACTGGTCCACAAACACCACGTCGCTGATCTGCTCGGCCCCCAGCAGGCGCTCGAAAGCCCCCGGCGTCTCGGTGGCCTTGCCAAAGTGACGCAGCAGCGCGGGGGCCAGCGTGTCCTGGATCAGCGTCGACTTGCCGGAACCGCTGACGCCGGTGATACACACCAGGCGCTGCAGCGGAATTTCGACCGTGACGTTTTTGAGATTGTGGTCGCTGGCGCCTTCGAGCACCAGCCGTGGCGTGCTGGCGGCGACCAGGCGCTTGAAGCCCATGCCCACGGTCTTGCGCCCGCCCAGATACGCGCCCGTGAGCGTGTCGGCGTTGCGCAAATCGTCGGTTGAGCCATCGAACACAATCTGGCCACCGCGTTCGCCCGGTCCCGGGCCCATGTCAATCATGCGGTCGGCGGCCAGCATCACGGCCGGGTCATGCTCCACCACCACCAGCGTGTTGCCGGCGTCGCGCAGGCGCTGCATGGCCACAATGATGCGGTGCATGTCACGTGGGTGCAGGCCAATGCTGGGTTCGTCGAGCACAAACAAGGTGTTGACCAGCGAGGTACCCAAGGCGGTGGTGAGGTTGATGCGCTGCACCTCGCCGCCACTGAGGGTGCGGCTTTGCCGGTCCAGCGTGAGGTAGCCAATGCCCACCTCGCACAGGTATTTCAGGCGGGTGCTGATTTCCTCAAAGAGCAGCTTGAGGGTTTTTTGATCGGCCTCGGAGACCCCCGGAACAAGCTGTGCCAACTGCATGGTCTCGAAAAACAGGCGCAAGCGGTCCATCGGCAACTGCATCAAATCGTGCAGGCACAAGCCCGGCAAGGCTTCGAGCTGATCACGACGCCAAGACACACCCTGCGGCATGAAGCGTTGCTTTGGTTCCAGCACCGTATCGGCATCGGCTTTGGAGCCGATGCGCCACAGCAGGCTCTCGGTTTTCAGCCTGGCGCCGCCACAATCCGGGCACGGCGTGTAGCTGCGGTACTTGGACAGCAGCACCCGGATGTGCATTTTGTAGGACTTGGTTTCCAGGTATTCAAAAAAACGTTTGACGCCAAACCAGTGCTGGTTCCACTTGCCATTCCAGTGCGGCGAGCCGTGAATCACCCAGTGCTGGTGTTCCGGTGACAGCTTGTTCCAGGGCGTGTCGCGCGGAATGCCCTCGGCTTCAGCGTGGCGCATCAGATCGTCCTGCGCCTCTTCCCAGGCTGGCGTTTGGATCGGTTTGATGGCGCCGGCGCGCAAGGTAAGCTTGTCGTTGGGAATCACCAAACCATAGTCAACCCCAATGACCCGGCCAAAGCCACGGCAGGTGTCGCAGGCGCCCACCGCCGAGTTGAAAGAAAACATCGACGCAATCGGGTCGGTGTAACGCAGGTTGCTCTCGGGGCAATGCAGGCCGGTCGAAAACTTCCAGATGACAGGTTCAGACAACGCGTCCGCGGGCGACGCATCCAGCAGGTACACCGTCATGCGCCCACTGCCGTGTTTGAGCGCGACTTCAATGGCCTCCAGCACACGGGCGCGCTCGGCGTTGCCCAAACGGAAGCGGTCAGCCACCACATCGAGCACCTTGCGCCTGGAATTCGGCTCGGCGGCAGTTTTACCGGCTTTCTTCTTGACCACCTCCGTGTGGGCCTCAACTTCCACTTCGCGCTCGGCCTGCACCTTGGTGAAACCACTCACCGACAGCCACTGTTCGACCTCAGCCGGCGTCGCGCTGGCGGGCAACTCCACCGGGAAGGTGATGGCCAGGCGCGCGTCGCTGCTGCCCACGCGCTCTTGCAATTGGGCATAAATGGTTTCCGGCGTATCGTGGCGCACCGGCTGGGCCGTGACCCGGTCAAACAAGGAACCGGCGCGGGCAAACAACAACTTCAGGTGGTCATTGAGCTCGGTCATCGTGCCCACGGTGGAGCGGCTGGAGCGCACCGGGTTGGTCTGGTCGATGGCAATCGCGGGCGGCACGCCGTCGACCTTGTCGACGGCCGGCTTGTCCATGCGGTCCAGAAACTGGCGCGCGTAGGCGCTGAAAGTCTCCACGTAGCGGCGCTGGCCCTCGGCAAACAGGGTGTCGAACACCAGGCTGGACTTGCCCGAACCACTCGGGCCGGTGACCACGGTCAGTTCCCCCGTGTGAATGTCCAGATCAAGGTTTTTGAGGTTGTGCTGGCGTGCTCCGCGAATGCGGATGGTTCCCTGTGACATGAAGGCTTTCCGGTTTGTGAGGCAAACATTCTAGGGATGTCCGCCCGACAAACCCGCCCAAAGGGGCTTAAGCGCGACGCACCCCTGGCGCAATGGCTGCCGCAGCGTCCCACGCGCCCTCAAACCACGCATCGCCCGCCAGATAAGCCCGCAACATGGGCAAGGCATCGAGCCCCCAGAACAATTTGCCATCGACCTCGAAGGTGGGCACACCAAACACACCCTGCGCAATCGCATCAAACGTGTTGGCCTTGAGCCGGGCCTTGACCTCATCGCTGTCCGGCGGACGTGTCGGGTTCAAGTGCTGGGTGACCGCCTGTAAACGAACAGGGTCAGCAGCCTCCTGCCCGCCCTGCCAGACATGGCGAAACAGCGTCTCACAGACATAGCGGTTGGGCTGCTCTGGCGCGCCACTGGCCAGCGCCAGTCGCAACAAGGCGAGCGGGTTGAACGGGTGGGTGGCGGGCAACTGCAGCTCAAGCCCGTGCTGATGCGCCAGCCATAGCACCTGGCGGTAGGTCCACTCGCGCTTGCCAGCAATCTCGGCCGGGCCCAGTTGCCCGTGGTGTTTCAGCAAGGCGCCAAAGAGCACCGGCTTGTAAGTCACGCTGGTGCTGTGGCCCATCAGCGCCTCGGGCAATTGCTCGAACGCCAGGTAAGCGTAGGGCGAGATGAAGTCCAGGTAAAAGGTAATTTGCTTCATGATTCGAACTCGCTCAGGCGCGCCTCGATTCGGGTCCAGACGGCGCGCTTGAAAGCGTCGTCGGCATTGCCCCAGCGGCCGATTTCGTCCAGGGTTCGGAAGCAGCCCTGGCACAAGCCAGTGGCTTCATCCATCTGGCACACCGATACGCAGGGCGATGGCACTGTCTGTGCAAAGCTTTGCTCGCTGGCGCGGATATGTCTGGCGCTGGCCGCCAGGAATTTCATGGCTTTGGGGTCGGGACTCAAGGGGTTTCTCCTGCCGTCACATCCACCACGGGCGCACCGGTCAGATGCGCCAGGTCTGCCGGTTGCAACCTGAATACACCATGCGGATGCCCGGCGGCCGCCCAGATTTCGTCAAAACGCAGCAGGTCGCGGTCAATCAAGGTAACAGGCGCAACGGCATGCCCCACCGGCGAAACACCGCCAATGGAAAAACCCGTGCTTGTCTTGACGAACTCTGCATCGGCGCGACCCAGCTTTTGCCCGTCCACACACACCAGCGCCTGCACCTTGGCTTCGTCCACGCGACGGTCGCCCGAGGTGATGACCAGCACGGCGACCGCATCGGGCTTTCGCTTGAAGATGATGCTTTTGGCAATTTGCCCCAGCGCCACACCCAGCGCATCGGCCGCCTGCTGCGCGGTGCGCGCGGCGTCACTGAGCAGCACGGGCGGGTGCGGGTGCCCCTTGTCCTGCAAGGCACGCGCCACCCGCTGCATGCCTTCAGGCAAAGGTTTGAGTTCAGCACCGCGCATCAGGCTTGCCGCTTGGTGAACAGCGCCTTGCCCGCGCGTGAGTTGGTCGGCCGCTTCAAGAAGTCGCTGATGAACTGGCCGGCATCAATCAGCAAATCCAGGTCAATGCCGGTCTCGATGCCCATGCCGTGCAGCAGGTAAACCACGTCCTCGGTCGCCACGTTGCCGGTGGCGCCCTTGGCATAGGGACAACCGCCCAGCCCGGCCACCGAGGTGTCGAACTGCCAGACGCCCATTTGCAGGCAGATCAGCGTGTTGGCGAGCGCCTGGCCGTAGGTGTCGTGAAAGTGGCCCGAAATGTCGTTGAGGTCGAAGTGCCTGAGCGTGGCTTCCACCGCGCGCTGCACCTTGAGCGGCGTGCCCACGCCAATGGTGTCGGCCACACCCACATGCTGCACGCCGATGCCCTTCATGAGTCCGGCCAGGTAGCCCACGCGCTCGGGCGCAATGTCGCCCTCGTACGGACAACCCACGGTGCAGCTCATGGCGCCGCGCACATAAATGCCCGCGTCTCGTGCTGCAGCCACCACCGGCGCAAAACGCTCGATGCTCTCGGCGATGCTGCAGTTGATGTTCTTCTGGCTGAAGGCCTCGCTGGCGGCGCCAAACACCACGATCTCGTCGGGCCTGGAAGCCAATGCCGCCTCAAAGCCCTTGAGGTTGGGCGTCAGAACCGAGTAGCGCACGCCCGGCAGACGGTTGATGCCTGCCATCACTTCGGCGTTGTCAGCCATCTGCGGAACCCATTTGGGGCTGACAAAGCTGGTGACCTCGATTTCTTTCAGGCCAGCGGCTTGCAACCGGTGCACCAGTTCAATCTTGACGGCAGCAGGTACCTGGCCCTTTTCATTTTGCAGGCCGTCACGGGGGCCGACTTCGACCAGTTTGACGCGTTGAGGAAGAGGCATGAATCACTCGCTAAGGTAGAAATTGATGGCTGGCAACGATGGCAATCAGCTGGATCTCGACGGGCGCGTTGCCCGGCAGGCTTGCCACCCCGATGGCGGCCCGGCAGCCGATCCCTTCGTCACCGATTTCACCTTGCAGATAGGCCGAAGCAAAGTCGGCCAAACGCGCATGTGCGGTGAATTCTGATTCAGCGGCAATATAGACAGTCAGGCTGAGCACTCCGGCGACCCGCTCGTGCGGCGCCAGCAGCAGGCGCGCGGAGGTCAGGGCATTTTTCGTCGCGAGCTCGACCGCCGCTTGATAGCTTTCCACCGGGGCGCCTGGGTTGACCCTGCCTGTGAACATCAATACCCCGTTGTCCCGGGGCGTCATGCCCGAGGTGTGGACCAGGTCGCCATGCCGCTTGGCGGCGACATAGTTCCCTTGTGGAACAGGGGGGCGCGTCATTTCCGATACCGCTCGATCAGGGCACAGGTGCGCTCGACCGCCTGAACCGCCGCCTCACGGTCTTGCGAAAAATTAAAGCGGATGCTGTCGATGGAATGGGGGCCAAATTCGGCTCCGGGGGTCACCGTCACGCCGGCCTGATGGCGTAGAATCGTGACAAAGGTCTGGGTGGGCACGGCGAGTTCAGGCAGGCGCGGGAACAGATAACTGCCCGCTTGCGGGGTGCGGGCGGCCAGTCCATCCACAGCACGGAGCTGGGCAAGCAAAGCGTCGCGGATCGCCTGATGGAGTGCAATCCGTTCCTGCATCCAGCCGGCGGGTTCCGCAAACCATGTCCGCAGCACCGATTGGCTGTAGCCCCCGGCCCGCAAGGACACGATGGCCTGAAGCTTTTCCATCCGGTCAATCAGCGCCGCCGACCCAAAGGCTACGCCCACGCGGTAACCGCTGAGAGATTCGGTCTTGGAAGGGCCGATGATGGTGATCAGGTTGTCGGGGGCGTGGGGGTTGGCCCGCAAATGCGTGTAGTGGCTGCCCGGATAAAGGAGCCGGGAATAAAGCTGATCAACGATCACTGTGGCACCGTAAGTCTGTGCCAGACGCGCGATAGCGTTGATTTCACTGGCAGAGTAAATCACGCCCGCCGGGTTGTTCGGATTGGAGAAAACAAACACCCTGGCCCCGGCTTTGAAAGCATCTTCCAACTGCCCCAAATCGAGGCCCGCATGTTCGGTTGCAGCGAGGTAGTTCAGCTTGACGGGAACGATCTCGGCACCGAAAAACTGAACCAGCTTGCGATTGGCAAAATAATCAGGTTGCACAATCGCGACCTTGTCGCCTGCTGACACACTGGAGGCGATGGCCAAGAAAAGCGCGCCCTGGGTGCCCGGGGTGATGATCAGTCCATCGTCAGCCGAGACCGGTGCGTCGGTGAAATCAGCGAGTTTGGCGGCAAGATGGTCGCGGATGTTTTTTTTGCCGCGGTATTCGGTATAGGCTTGATCAGCACCGGTTTCGACACCCGCGATAAAGGTGCCAAAGGCGCCCGGGGTGGGTTCAAACGCATTGACATCGCCATGCGAAAAATCAACGGGCCTGCCTTCAATTGAACTGCCACGTAACACAGAACCAAGATTGACGGTCTTTTGGCGCCCCTCTTGCCCCGGTGCATTGTCGGTTGCAAGCATGGCAAATTTGTCTTCGATACAGCCCATATCGCCTAGTTGTAGGTTAAATATGCAATACTAACTCAGGCAAGTCCAGGGCGCAAAGCAAAAAAAAACGCCCAATCGTCAGATTGGGCGTTTAGGCATAGGAGCCTGACGATGACCTACTTTCACACGGGAATCCGCACTATCATCGGCGCAAAGTCGTTTCACTGTCCTGTTCGGGATGGGAAGGAGTGGGACCAACTTGCTATGGTCGT
>NZ_JAMPXE010000025.1 GCF_023701345.1 Rhodoferax sp.
CCACCAGCACCGCCTTGCCATGGATGGTTTCAGTGTTGATTTCCACGCGCACCGGCTGGTTAAAGCTGTTGCGGCATTGGGTGGCGATGTCGGTGCTGAGCTTTTCCGGGTGGTCGATGCCTTCCACCTTTCCATGAACACAGCTTTCGAGCTTGTTGTGGGGTCGACTTCAGTCGACCTGGCCGAATGAATTCGGCCCCACAGGGTTCAAGGTCCGTGTGCGGTAGCGGGCCGGGTACGGGGGGCTCGTAAGCAGGGAACAGCGCCTGATCTTCACGCACCACACCCAGCAGCAGCCAGCCGCCGCCCAAACCTGGCTCGTTGGCAAAGGCACAGATGGTTTCCAGAATGGACTTGCCAACTTCGGAGGCGCGCTTGGCCTCGATGTGCTCGTTTTCATCGAGCAGGTTGAGGCTTTCCAGGAGTTCAAGGGCGCTCACGCGGTGACCTCTTGCGCGCAGAAGGCCTGGTGGACACATGTATGCTGTGACGGGCAAGCCGGGCTGCCCAACCAAGCTGCAATAGTCCAGATGGCGTTGGCGAGTGCGTAACTTTTGCTCATGCTTTGATTTTCACACTTCTTCTCTGGGTGAATACCGGGTGCAGCAGTGGCGGGCTACACCATGACCTCGCACTACCCCTGCCACAACAGCGACACCGGCCCCGCGTGCAGTTTCTCGTCAAACGGTGTGATTTGGTCGTGGTCGTGCAACACCAGGCCTTGCACAAACTTGTCCCCCACAGCGGCTTGCAGCTGGCGCAGGCCGCGCAGGTCTTGTGGGCGCACCGTGGCGGAGGCCTTGACCTCAATACCGACAACGCGTCCGTGCCGATCTTCCAGCACCAGGTCCACCTCGTCCTGGTCCTTGGTTCGAAAGTGCGAGACGCGCAGGCGTTTGTCCGACCAGGTGATGAGCTTGAGCACTTCAGACACCACAAAGTTTTCCAGCAACGGACCGTAGGGGGTGCGGTCTTTCTGAAGCGCGCTGGCCGTGGCTTCACGCAGCGCGGCAAGCAGGCCGCTGTCCAGAAAATGCAGCTTGGGGGTTTTGGTCAGGCGGCTGACGGCGTTGTGGGACCAGGGCGGCACCAGTTTTAGCAGAAATAGCCGCTCCAAAATGCCGACGTATTTCTGCGCCGTTGGCACGGTCAGGCCCAGCGCCGCGCCATAACTGCTGTGGTTGACCAGTTGCCCGGCATGAGCCGCCAGCACATCGAGCAAACGCGGCAAACGGTCAAGCTGGTCGATGTTGGCAATGTCACGGACATCGCGGTCAAGAATAAGAGCCACGTAGTCTTGCAACCAGGCCTGGCGTCGGCTGGCACTGGTGCGGCGCAGGGCCTCGGGGTAGCCACCATTGAGCACGCGCGCCATCAGCGCATCGCCCACCACGGGGTTGACCACGGCGGGCAAGCCCGCACCTTCAAACAGCCGGTGAAGCAGGTCGCCGGGCGTGCCAGCCATTTCGGCTTGGGCAAAGGGCAGCAGGGTGATGACCTCCAGCCTGCCCGCCAACGAGTCGGCCACCAGCGGCATGGCCATGAGGTTGGTGGAGCCGGTCAACAGGAAACGACCCGGCGTGGGGTCTTTGTCCACACTTTCCTTGATGGCCAAAAGCAGCTCGGGGGCACGCTGGACTTCGTCAATAACGGCCTGCTTCAAACCGCGCACGAACCCTGTGGGGTCTGAGCGCGCAGATGCCAGCGTGGCGGCGTCATCCAGTGTGAGGTAGGGGCGCTCAGGACTGGCGAAGAGCCGCGCCAGCGTCGTTTTGCCCGCTTGACGCGGACCAACGACCAGCACCACGCGCGTGTCTTGCAAGGCGGTGGCGATTTTGGCCTGCACATGACGGCTGATGGCGGTGGTGCCTGGGGGGGGAATGTCAGTGCGCATACCTTGAGTTCGTTGGGTGATGAATTCCGACCAATTAGAACTCAAAGTCTGACTGATTTAAAGCAAAACATTGTCTAACTTAAATTATCTTGCCATTTTCGTATGCAAACAATCGCCCGGTGCACTGACGGTGTAAATTCGACTTGACGTTTAACCATTGGAGAGGTCGCCGTGCAAGTCAATGAAGTCTTTCAAGAGGCCGTGTGACAAAACCCATCACCACAGTCGACTTGCGGCGCTACGCCGTGGCACGCACCCTGTTCGCGCCAACCACCTTGGCCAAGGCGATCACCCGGCTGGGCTTTGTGCAGGCCGACCCGATCCGGGCGCCGGCCCGGGCGCAAGACCTCACGCTGCGCCACCGCGTCAAAGGCTACTGCGCGGGCGACCTGGAACGGCGCTACGCGGCGCTGGACATCGAAGAAGACTTCTTCGTCAACTACGGCTTCTTGCCGCGCGCCACGCAGGCACTCATGCACCCACGCACGCCCAAGACGGCGCTCACCGCGGCCCGGCGCAAACAGATGGACGCCGTGCTGGCCTTTGTGCAGGCGCACGACGTGGTGCACCCGCGCGCGGTGGACGCGCACTTTGCCCACGGCAAATCGCGCAACTGGCTTGGTGGCTCCAGCAATGCCAGCACGCAGTTGCTCGATGACATGCATTACCGCGGCCTGCTGCGTATTGCAGGGCGCGTCAGTGGCGTGCGGACTTATGCCGTGCGGATCGCGCCCGATGAAGCACCCGATCCGCAACAGGCCATGGACGCGCTGGTGGATGTCATCGTGCACAAATACGCACCGCTGCCCGAGCGGTCTTTGGGCGAGTTGATCAACCACCTGCGCGGCGGCACACCCCAATGGGCGCACTTGCGCAGCGACGCCTTGGCCCGTGCCAAAGTGCGCCTGGCCAATGGCGTGGTGGACGGCCAGACCTACTACTGGAGCGCCACGGAAAACCCCGCCTCGCGCCGCCACGCGCCGGATGACGCCGTGCGCTTGCTGGCCCCGTTCGATCCCCTGGTGTGGGACCGCCGTCGCTTCGAGCATCTGTGGGCCTGGGCTTATCGGTTTGAGGCCTACACACCCGCAGCCAAACGCGTGCGCGGCTATTACGCGCTACCGCTGTTGTGGCGTGACCAGGTGATAGGGTGGGGCAATGTGTCGGTGACCGGTGGGCAAATGCGCGCCGACCTGGGTTTTGTCGCGGGCAAACCACCGCGCGACGCAGGCTTCAGCCTGGCGCTTGCGGCCGAGCTGGCCCGCCTGCGGGCGTTTTTGAGCCTCTGAAATTGCCCAAGCCCGCCATCCATTACCATCCCCCGGTCCCATTTCGCCCGCTACCGGGCTCTTACGGAGAATTTATGTTCAGTCATGTGATGCTTGGTACCAATGACCTTGAGGTCTCGAAGAAGTTTTACGACGCGGTGCTCGGCACGCTGGGCATTGGCCCGGGGGTGGCCAACAAGAACCGTTATTTCTACCGCAGCCCCACCGGCCTGTTTGGCATCACCACACCCATCAATGGCAAGCCCGCGACGCACGGCAATGGCAGCACCATCGGCTTCAACGCGGCATCCGCAGAGCAAGTGGATGTCTTCCACGCCGCCGGTGTGGCCAACGGCGGCACCACCTGTGAAGACCCGCCGGGGTTCCGCGAAGGCGGGGCGGTCAAGCTGTACCTGGCGTACCTGCGCGACCCCGACGGCAACAAGCTTTGCGCCTTGTACCGGCCTGCCAAATAGACCAAAGCGCGCCGTCGCTGGCCGCTGTTTAAGCAGATCTGCCGATTCATGAGGCGTATTCTTCAAAATACACATCACTTTTTGAGCCGTATTGCATAAAATGCGCCTCATGCCCACCCAAGCCTCTCCAACCCAGCCCGGCGCCATCTGGCAGCAGGCCGCTTGGCCGACGCTGGCCTTTGACGCGGCAAGCCTCGCGCCTGACCTGGACCTGGCGCGCTTGGCGCAGGGCAAGTTGCTGGGGCTGCTGGACGCCATCGGTCTGGGTCAGGCGCAAGCGCTAAGGCAGGAGTTATGGGTGCAAGAAGCCCTGGCCACGGCGGCGATTGAGGGGCAACAGCTCAACCTGGCGTCGGTGCGGTCTTCGGTGGCGCACCGGCTGGGCTTGGCAGACGCGCCCGGCCATGACCGCGATGTCGAGGGTTTGGTGCTGGTGATGCAGGATGCGGTTGACAACTGCCAGACTCCGCTGAACCTGGACCGTTTGTGTCGCTGGCAGGCGGCTCTGTTTCCGGGCGGCACATCAGGCATCACCCGCATCGTGGTGGGTCGTTTGCGCGACCACGCGGACGCCATGCAAATCGTCAGCGGCCCCATGGGACGCGAGCTGGTGCACTACGCCGCGCCGCATTCCAGCCAGGTGGCCGACGAGATAGATAAGTTCCTGACCTGGTTTGAGGCAAGCCGCCCGCGCGTTGGTGCAGTGCCCAGCCTGCATGGCATCGTCCGCGCGGCAGTGGCGCACCTGTGGTTTGAATCGATCCACCCGTTTGAAGACGGCAATGGTCGGCTGGGGCGCGCTGTGGTGGACATGGCTTTGGCGCAAGATATGTTGGCACAAGACTTGAGTGCCACTCTGGCCCAGATGCGCGTGTTTGGCATGGCGCGCCAGATGCTCAAAACCCGCTCCGCCTATTACGACGCACTTAATCTGGTCCAGCGCAAGCCCTTGCTTCTGTCCGACGGCAGCGCCATTGACGTGACATCGTGGGTGCAATGGTTTGTGCATGCGTTTACACAAGGCTGCGTCAGCTCGCAAGCGGTGGTGCGCCAGGCGGTGGACAAGTCCGCCTTTCGCGTCAAAGCCGCAGCGTGTGACCTGAATGCGCGGCAACACAAAATTTTGGGCCGCTTGTTGGAGGCCGGCAACACCGAATTGGGTGGCGGCTTTTTGGGCGGCATGACCACCGACAAGTACGCCAAGATCACCGGCGCGTCCAAAGCCACGGCCAGCCGGGATCTGACAGATCTGGCGGCCAAAGGGCTGCTGCGCGTGGAAGGCGTGGGCAAGGCCACACGCTACGCTGTCACGGTGCCAGGCTGGCTTCAGCCCGTCGTGTCAGAAGCCCAGCCATGACCCACGCCGTCTCCCGCCTGCGCGCGGCTCGCCTGGCGCGCGCTGTCAAACCTTTTCGTGCCCGTGGCGGCCCGAGTGAGCGCTGCCCCGGTTGCCGGGTGATGCACAGCCACTGCCTGTGCGCCTTGCGCCCCAACGTGCCCACGCGTGCCGGCATGTGCCTGCTGATGGCCGACATCGAGCCGCTCAAGCCCAGCAACACCGGCTGGCTGATTGCCGATGTGGTGGCCGACACCTTTGCTTTTGGCTGGGCCCGCACCGAAGTGGACCCGGACTTGCTGGTGCTGTTGGCCGACCCGCAATGGCAGCCCTATGTGGTGTTCCCCGGCGAGTTTGTGGCGCCCGAGCGTGTCGTCACCGCGTTGCTGCCCGAGCTTGCCACCGAAGGACAACGCCCCAAGCGTCCGCTGTTTGTGCTGCTGGACGCCACCTGGTCCGAGGCCGGCAAGATGTTTCGCAAGAGCCCCTACCTGAACCAATTTCCGGTGCTCAGCCTGCACCCGGAGCAGATCTCCAACTACCGCCTGCGCCGCTCCAGCCGCACGGACCACTTTTGCACCTCCGAGGTGGGCGCCCTGTGCCTGGCGCTGGCCGGTGAGCCCCACGCGGCCGAGGTGCTGGACGCTTATCTGGAGGTGTTTACCGACCATTACCTGCAGGCCAAAAACCAGCAGCCGCTGGATCGGGAAGATGCGGTGCACCAGCGCTTGCGGGATTTGGGTTTGAATTTGCCGAAGTAAGCCACAGGGCGACAATCACCCCAACACAAAGAGCCCCCCATGACCCAAGACCAGAATCCCCCCAACGAATTGAAGACACCAGGACTGTGCGACGCCTGCGCCGGCATCCAGCGCAACTGGCGCCGCGCGCCCGGTCATGCCGAGCTGATGCAGGGCGTCAACCGCAAGGAGCCGCGCCGCCACGGAGCGGTCACCGTCACCCGCTACGTGTGTGAACGTTGCGCCGCGGTCTGGGATTACGAGAACGACAAGAACAACCCGCACGCCGGTTGGTCCTTGCTGGGTCACCTGGACCCCGCCGACTGAGCTTATCTGGCGCCGGCCTGCGCCAGCAGGGTGACCATGGCCGAATAGCCCCGGGTTTTGGCCAGAGTCAGCGGCGTGTTGCCCTCGCGGTCGGTCAAGCGGATGCTGGCGCCGGCCGCCAGCAGCGCGCGCACGACTTCCTGGTGCCGTGGACCGCCATTGCCGAGCACGATGGCTTCGATCAGCGCCGTCCAGTGCAGGTTGTTGACATGGTCCAGCGGCGCGCCGGCGGCAATCAGTTGTTTGACCACGCCATCGTGACCCAGATGGGCGGCCGCGATCAGCGCGGTGCCGTCGTAACGGCTGGTGGTCAGTTTGGCGCTCGCTCCGAGGCCGAGCAACACGCGCAGGGTTTCTTCATCGTCCGCCACCGCGGCGATGGTGACGGCGTCATAACGGTCGTTTTCCAGCAGTTCAAGATCGGCACCGGCCTGGGCCAAAACACGAATCAGCTCGCGCTGCCTGGCGTGAGTGGCAATATGGACTGCGGTGCGGCCGTACGGGTCACGCGCATTCACGTGAACACCTGCGGCCAGCAGTTTTTTGGCCTTGATGAGGGCGCCCTGATGCGCCGCGGCAAACAAGCCGGTGTAGCGCGCCGCCTCCAGCGCACTGGGCGCCACCTGGGCCTGTGCTGCTGATGTCAGTGAGGCCATGGCAATCAGTGCCGCCATCGGCCAGGCCATCCAGTGGGTCGTATTTGCCATGGTCTGTTCTCGAATTGTTTCAGGCGCTTACTTGAGCATGTCCTGCACGCTGGCAATACCCGCCAGGGCACACTTTTCGTCCAGATGACCGGCTGGCGCACCGCCCACACCGACCGCGCCGATCACCTCGTCTCCCACCTTGACCGGCACGCCCCCGCCCAGCAGCAGGTAGCCCGGAATCATGGCCACATGGGTTGATGCGGGGTTCTTTTGCACACCCTCCCACATCGCCAGCGTGGTGTTTTTACCCGAGGCCGAGGTAAATGCCTTGGCCTGGCTGGCGGCCAGCGTGTGCGGGCCGGCATTGTCGGCACGAAAAACAGCACGCACACCACCGGCGCGGTCGACCACGGTGGCGGTCACGTTGAGCTTGTCGGCACTGCAGGCCGCCACGGTGGCCGCTGCGATTTTGCTGGCCAGCTCGAGCGACATGTTTTTCTCGACACGAACGCCCTCGGCGCTGGCGCCAAGGGTGGCAAGTGACAGGACGAGGGCGGTGGCGCAATGAATGGAACGCATGGTTTTTCTCCAGAAAAGGTGGGTGCTGAAGCAACTGTTCAAACCCTGAAGTAAATGTAGATAAACCGGGGTGCGCCGGCCATTCGTGCGGCTACGCGCCGGGCTCCGTAGTTCTACGGAGCACCCGTTTGCGTCAGGAGTCGGCTTCGGCCGCCAGAGCGGCGTAGTGGCGTATCAGGTGCGCCAGCGATTCCACCTGCAGCTTGGCAAACAGATTGGCGCGGTGGCTTTCCACCGTGCGCGGCGACAGGGTCAGGGCACGGCCGATTTCCTTGTTGGTCAGGCCCTCGACGATCAGCCCCAGCACCTCGCGCTCACGCTCCGACAACTGCGCGTAGCGCTCACGCGCCTGCCGGTCTGCCTGGTGCCGCTCACGCGAACGCACATGCAGGCGCACGGCGTTTTGCAGCGCTTCGAGCAGCACCTCGTCGTCCACCGGTTTTTCCAGAAACTCGGTGGCGCCAGACTTGAAGGCGCGCCGGCACAGCTCCACCGTGCCGTGCCCGGTCAGCATGATGACCGGCTGGTCCACGCCCTGCGCCACCAATTGATCGAGCACCGTCAGGCCGCTGATGCCGGGCATACGCACGTCGAGCACGATGGCGCCGATGCCCTGGCGGTCAAAGCTGCGCATGAACTCCTGCGGGTCGGCCCAGGCCTGCACGCGCAAGCCCACGGTGCCGATCAACAGCGCCAAACCGGCGCGCACGGCCTCGTCGTCGTCAATCAGGTGAATCAGCGGTGACAGCGGCGCGCTCATGGTCGGTTCGCCAGTGGCAATGTCAGGACAAAGATGGCGCCGCGCGGCACGTTGGCTTGTGCTCTCAGCTGCCCGCCCATGCCGCTGGCCAGGGTTTCGCACAGGCTCAAGCCCAGACCCAGCCCGCCCTCGCGGGTGGTAAAAAACGGCTCGAACACATGGGGCAAAGTGTCCGGCGTTATGCCCGGGCCGGTGTCGACCACGCGCAGCACACCCATGCCATGGGCCGCGCCAATGTGGATGGCAAGCTGGCGCTCGCTGGCGGGCACGCTGTCGAGCGCCTGCAAGGCATTGGTGATCAGGTTGTGCACGATTTGCTCCAGCGCCACACGTTCGGCCAGCACCCGGGCGGGTTGCTCGATGTGCACGCTTGTGACCACCCCGCGGCGCTGGCACTCGGGCTCCAGCAGGTCAAGCGCCGAGCGCACCGCCTGCGCCAGGTCCACCGTCTGGCCCGTCGCTGCGGGCGCGGCTTGCTCCACGGTGCGGCGCAAGCGGCCCAACACCTCGGTGGCACGGCGCGCCTGCGCCACCGCCTGGTCCATGGCCTGCAGCGCCGTGGGTAGCTCGCCGGGGTCGTCCTGCAACAAGCGCTTGGCGGCCTGGGTGTTGGCCAGAATCGCGGTTAGCGGCTGGTTCAGTTCATGGGCCATGCCGGCAGCCAGTTCGCCCAGGGTATTCAGGCGGGCCACTTGCCCCACGCGCAGCAAGGCCTCGGCACGGCGGCGTGCGCTGCGCTGGCGTTGCCAAGCCGACCAGGCTGCCAAAACGGCCGCCACCGCGAATGTCCACAGCGCCATGGCAAGCCAGGGCAGCTCCTGCCAGCCGACTTGGCGCAGGGCGACCACATCGAAGGGCTGGCTCTGGCTGTCCAGATGCTTGCGAAACGCAAAACGCCAACCCTGCGCGGTGATGCGACCCGCTTGCACCACAAAAGCCTGGCCCGCGTGCTCCAGGGTGACCCGCACCGGGCTGGTCTGCACCGGCATCGACCAGTCACTCCAGGGAATGGTGCCGTGGATGTCGATCAGCAGGGCATAGCTGGCGGGTTGTGCTGCCAGCACCAGTTGGTAACGACCGCGTGCTGATCTGAAATCAGGATTGGCCAGCACGGCAGCACGAGTTTGGCGCGATAACTTTTCGGCCTCGTCCAGGCTGGGGTCAGGCCAGGCGGCACCAGCATCGCGCCGCTGCACACTCAGGATCTGCGGGTACACCGAGGACAAACGCTGCTCCGCAGACTCGGCACCGCCAGGCGGCGCAGGGGGTTGCAGCAGGACCAGGGTGGCCAGCACCGCCTCTTGTTGCACCACGCGCTGGCTCAGCAGGCGGTGGCTGATGCGGGCGTCGGTCTCGAACGCCTCACGCAACTGTGCCAGCTCGTTGCGGGCCAGCAGCACACTCCCGACCAATGAGATCACGAACCAGGCAAAAAGCCGCGGTCCATAGACTTTAAGAAGGTGAGGCATGGGCAATTTTTGCATACAACACGATAAACGGTTACGGCTTGCGCCACGATGGTTTCGTCCTGCCCGCGCTGCCCTTGCGAAACTCGTCGGGCGTCGCGCCGGCCAGCCGCTTGAACATGGTGATGAACGCGGACGCACTGCCATAACCCAGGTCGAGTGCGATGGTCTCCACCGTTTGACCACGCTCCAGCAGCGCCATGGCCCGGACCACGCGCAAGCGCTGGCGCCACTGCGCCAGACTGAGCCCCAGATCGCGCTGACAGCGGCGCATCAGGGTGCGCTCGGTGGTGTTGGCCTGCCCCGCGAGTTCGGCCACCGAGCGGTTGTCACCCGGGTTGGCCTGCAGCAGGCGCAGCACGGCGCCCAGGGCCGGGTCTTCGGAGGTGGGCAGGTAGCTGCCGGCACGCGGCGCGGCAATGAGCTGGTCCAGCAGCACTTGCAGCAGGCGGGCTTCGGCGGGCGTGTCGTTCAAATGGGCGGGTTGCGCGCGCAGGTGGTCCAGCAGGGCGCGCACCAGCGGGCTGACGGTGAGCGCGCAAGGCTCTGCGGGCAGCCCTGCGCACAGGGCGGCCGAAATATAAAGCGAGGCATGGTGCGCTTCCTGCCGGTTCAGCCCCACGTGCGCCAGGTCTGGCGGCAACCACAGGCCATACTGCGGTGGTGCCAGGTAGTGGTGATCGGCCACCTTGACTTCCATGACGCCGCTGAACGCATAGACAAACTCACCCCAGGCGTGCTGGTGCAGCGGATAAATGCCTTCAGCGGGCTCGTAGACGCTACGAAACATGATGGGCGCCGGCAAGGCGGGGCTGGCCAGGGGAATGTCGAGCTTGGGGCGAAGAATGCGCATGTTTTGTCGGTTACGGCCTATGCTTTGTCTGTTTTGAACTATATCAATGAAAGCCGTCACCCCAATAATGCAGCCTCCGCTCCAACTTCCATGCCGTACCGATGAACACTCGCCAAGCCCTCGACAGCACCGCCATCAGCCTCATGGTGGTGCTGTGCGCCACGTGGGGCCTGCAGCAAGTGGTGCTGAAGGCCACGGCGGCCGACATTGCACCCGTCATGCAAATCGGGCTGCGCTCGGGCGTGGCGGCGCTGCTGGTGGGACTGGTCATGTGGTGGCGCAAGGAGCCCATGAACCTGCGCGACGGCACGCTGCGCCCCGGCGTGGTGGTAGGGCTGCTATTTGGCGTGGAGTTTTTACTGGTGGCTGAAGGGCTGCGTCACAGCAGCGCCTCCCACATCCTGGTGTTTTTGTACACCGCACCCATATTTGCCGCGCTGGGCCTGCATTGGAAATTACCCAGCGAGCGGCTGGGCCCGGTGCAGTGGCTGGGCATTGTGCTGGCCTTTGGCGGCATTGCCTATGCTTTTCTGGGGCGCAACACAACTGCCAATGCATTGCCTGACAACGCGCTGTGGGGTGACTTTTTGGGCCTGCTGGCTGGCGTGGCCTGGGCTGCCACCACCGTGGTGGTGCGCTGCTCCACCTTGTCCAGGGCACCGGCGACGCAAACCCTGCTGTACCAGCTGATCGGCGCTTTTGTGTTGTTGCTGGCCGGCGCCTTCATGACCGGCCAGGCCCGCTTCAACCCCACACCGCACGTCTGGGCCAGCCTGGTCTTTCACTCGGTGGTGGTGTCGTTTGCCAGCTATCTGGCCTGGTTCTGGTTGTTGCGCCATTACCTGGCGTCACCGCTGGGTGTGTTCTCATTCCTCACGCCCCTGTTTGGCATTGTCTTTGGCGCCTGGCTGCTGTCGGAGCCGATCGAGCCAAGCTTTTTGCTCGGCGCCGTGCCGGTGCTGATCGGCATCGTATTGGTGAGTGGGGGTGACTGGGTAACGCAGCAGTGGGCGGGCCGCTTCAAAACCTCGTGAACCTGCGGTTACTGGTGATCATTGCCAATATAGTTTGAGACTGCGCAATAAAGTCTGCGACAAGCTGCTTTTAACCGACCGTTTGCAAGCTCCAATCCGGTAAGTCGACGGTCAGCGCGACGCTTGGAATTGATCCGATTTCTCCAGACCGGCCGTTCCCGATGCGGGTCCAATCTGATTATTCTCCGCTCCTAAAAAACCGGTGACCCCCAACGCCTTTGGCTCCCACATTTGCCTTGTCGAACTTCCGCGGACCCGGAAGCGACATTCGACTTGCAGAACTGGTCGCTCCAAACCAGCCTTTGGAATTGACATGCCGCCTTGAGTTACATGTTTGGGCACCTCCGCGACGTCCACAAAGGCGACTGATCGGCCTTCAATATCAGGAAATTAATTTACTCAGAACCGGGTACTGGCGACGACCACGGCCGAGAAGCCGGGTGAATCCTGCAGCACATTGGCACGGTGCGCTTGCACCAGCGCGGCCTGCATACCAGTACATGCCGCCACGCACATGGGCGGCCTCTTCCAAAGCCTCGAAAACGGCCTCATGGTTTGAGCAACTCAAATGCCCCCAAGGCCTGAGCCTTGCCGTTCAGCATCACATCCACCCGGTGAACCCCAGGGTAATGTTTGCGGGTGGTCATTTCTGCCAGGGACAGCGTCTTGGCCAGTGCAGCGGTTTGACCAGGCGCCAGTTCCAGGGCTTTGAGCTTGAACACCTTGGCGCTGGTCTGGCCACTGGCCTTGACGTAGTGCACCGCCATGTCCACCAGCACACGTTGCGCCTGCGTGTGGGTGTTGGTCACCTCAAATGAAATGTTCAATGCGCCCCCCATCACCGGCCGGACGGGTTGGATCTGCGTATTGCCCACCGCCACCTGCGCCGTATTGCCAAACCCCAGCACCTTGAGCGCACCAGCTTCCCCGCGTTTAACAGCCGAGCGCAGCGCGTGGCCGACGATCCAGGCACGCTCTGCGCTGGCATCTTTCAGCCAGGCCTGCGCCGTGCTGGCCAGAACCTGTGGGTGGTCCTTGCCAATGTCGTTGAGGTTGTTGGCCACCGAGCGCCGCACATACAGCGCGGGGTCATCCTTGAGCAACTCCAGCAGCGCCAGCACCGGCGCCGGGTCGGCCTGAAACTGGCGCAAACGCGGTGCCCAGGGCAGCCGGGGGCGCGTGCCTTCTGACACCAGGCGGCGTACCTGCGGACTCGGGTCAGCCGTCCATTTGTTAAGCTGGCGCAGCGTGGCCTGGGTGTGCTGCTCAAGAAAGGGGCGGATGCTGAACTCGGCGGTGAAGCGTTGCGTCAAGGCATGCTGTGCCCGCATCGACAGCTCAAAATGCGCCAGACCGTACTGCGCCACAAACATGGTGTGCGGCAGGTACAGAAACGACCCCAGGCTCAGGCTGGGGTCCCGGTCATGCGGCTGGTCGAGCGAGTCGAGCAAGATGGCGATCGCCCGCGGATAGTCGTCCGGCAAATGGCGGCGCAAGGCCTGGGCGATTTTTTTGCCGCGCGGCATCAGTTCAAGCGCGTCATACCCGTCGAGCACTTCGGTCACAAAGCGCCGGCTATTGAAGGCCGGATACACCGCAGAGATCATGGCGGCAATGGCACGCGGCACGTCAGCGCCGTATTGGTTTTTGAGCGCTTCAGCCATCAGCCCACGACCGAAGACGGTTTTAGAAGCGGCTTGCGGCTGTTCCACAGGCTGTCCAGGCTGTAAATCACCAAAGCCAGCCAGATCAGGTAAAAGCCGATGGCGCGCGCGGGGTCAAAGGCTTCGCCGTACAGCCACACCCCCAAGCCCATCTGCAGGCTGGGCGAGATGTACTGCAGGACACCCAGCGTGGCCATCGGGATGCGCCGCGCACCGGCGGCAAACAGCAGCAGCGGCACAGCAGTCAGCGGCCCGGCCAGCAACAGCCAGCCCATGGTGGGCGCATCGCCCTGCACCAGCGCACCTTGCCCGTGCCAGGCCCACCACAGCAACAGCCCCAGGGAAAACGGTGCAAACAGCAGGGTTTCGAGCGTCAGGCCTTCCAGCGCGCCCAGCGCGGCCACCTTGCGCAGCAGGCCGTAGATGCCAAAGGTGAACGCCAGCACCAGCGCCACCCAGGGCAGACGCCCGGCCTGCAGCGTGAGCCACAACACCCCGGCGCCAGCCACGGCCACCGCCAGCCACTGCACGGGGCTTGGACGCTCCTTTAAAAAAGCAAAGCCAAAAGCCGCATTGACCAGTGGCAGGATGAAGTAGCCCAGGCTGGCATCGACCACATGGGCGTTCTGCAGCGCCCACACATACACCGACCAATTCACGGATAACAACAGGGCAGACAGACCAAATGCCGCCAGCACCCTGGGCTGGCGGGCCACGTCGCGCAACCAGGCCCAGCGCCTGAGCACGGTCAGCACACACAACAGAAACAGCAGCGACCACAGCATGCGGTGCATCACCACCTCGAACGGGTTGACATGGCCAAGCAGTTTGAAAAAGGCCGGAAACAGGCCCCAGGCGGTATAGGCCAGCAAGGCGTAAAGTACACCAGAATTCATGGATGGAAGAGGCTCACGGGCTTGTGTGTTAAGGGTTGAAACAAGGTGCTGAGTCTAGAGCCAAGGCCTTAGCTGGCATCGTGACATGGCCGGGGAACGACAATCCGGCCAACTCCACCGCACCAACCCTCCATGAAACCACCCGCCAGACTGCAATCCCTCATTGAAGAAGGCCTGATCGACAGCGTGGTGCGCCAGCTCATGAGCGGCAAGGAGGCCATGGTCTTCGTGGTGCGCTGCGGCGACGACACCCGCTGCGCCAAGATCTACAAGGAAGCCACCCAGCGCAGCTTTCGCCAGGCGGTAGACTACACCGAAAACCGCAAGGTCAAGAACTCGCGTTCCGCCCGCGCCATAGCCAAGGGCAGCAAATTTGGCCGCCAGGAGCAGGAAGCCGCCTGGCAAAGCGCCGAGGTCGACGCGCTCTACCGCCTGGCCGCAGCCGGTGTGCGGGTGCCACAGCCCTACAACTTTTGCGACGGTGTGCTGCTGATGGAGCTGGTGACCGATGCCAACGGCGACGCCGCCCCGCGCCTCAACGATGTGAGCTTTACCCCCGAGCAGGCGTTAAAACACCATGCCACCTTGATCACCGAGGTGGTGCGCATGTTGTGCGCGGGCGTGGTGCACGGGGATTTGTCGGAGTTCAACATCCTGCTGGCCCATGGCGCGGGGCTGGACGACGTTGCGGGGGTGGACTTTCCCGTCATCATTGATCTGCCGCAGGCGGTGGATGCCGCCGGCAACAACCACGCGCAGCGCATGCTGCTGCGCGACGTGGCCAACCTGCGCGACTTCTTTGGCCAGTTTGCGCCCGAACTGCTGGCCACCCAGTACGGCCCCGAGATCTGGAGCCTGTACCAGGCCGGTTTGCTCAGCAATGCGTCGGTGCTGACCGGCCGCTTCGAGCGTACGCAAGCCAGTGTCGACATGCAGGCCGTGCTGCGTGAAATTGACGATGCCCGGGCCGATGACGCGGCGCGCAGGCTGCGCATGCAGACGGCGCTAACATAGTCCGCGTTGAACCCAAGGAGCCTGTATGACCGATCTCTCTGCTTTTGCCATCACCCGCAAATGGCCTGCAAAACATCCTGATCGGCTGCAGCTTTACTCGCTGCCCACACCGAACGGCGTGAAAGTGTCGATCATGCTGGAGGAAACCGGCCTGCCCTATGAGGCGCACCTGGTCAGTTTTGAGACGCAGGACCAGTTGTCACCCGAGTTCATCGCCACCTTTCCGAACAACAAGATCCCCGCCATCCTCGACCCCAACGGCCCCGGTGGCCAGCCGCTGGCGCTGTTCGAGTCCGGTGCCATCCTGCTGTACCTGGCCGAAAAGTCCGGGCAATTTCTGCCGCTCGACGCCACAGCCCGGTACCAGACAATCCAGTGGCTGATGTTCCAGATGGGCGGCATTGGCCCGATGTTCGGGCAAGTGGGATTCTTCACGATTTTTGCCGGCAAGGACTTTGAAGACAAGCGCCCGCGCGAGCGCTACGTGCTTGAGGCCCGGCGCCTGCTGGGCGTGCTGAACCAGCGGCTGGAACACCGCGCCTGGGTCATGGGCGATACCTACACCATCGCTGACATCGCCATCTTTCCGTGGGTGCGCAACCTGATCGAACGCTACCACGCGGGCGATCTGGTGGGCATGCAGGATTTTGCCCATGTGACGCGGGCGCTGGCGGCATTTGTGGCGCGGCCCGCCGTGCAGCGCGGGCTGACGGTGCCGCAAAGGGCTTGAGTCCATCCGGACGCTGGATCGGTCGAAAGTTTGCCAGGCAAGTAGTCCCATGTCAGGGTACTGTCCATCTGCTGGGTTACCCTGAAGACAGCAAACGTAGCGCATACTGTCCCCGCCACATTCACCTGACAAGGAAAGCCTTATGTCATTCCAAACCCTGTACCAAAGCAAACGCGTCAGCCCTGACGACGCCCTGGATCAACTGCGCAATGGCGATTTCATCATCGTGCCCACCGGGGTTGGCGAGCCACCGACGCTGCTGGCGGCCCTCTCGGAGCAGCGCCGACGCTTTCGCGATATCAAGGTGGCGCAGATCCTGGCGGTGCGCAAATTTGACTATTTCGACCCCGAAACGGCTGACCATGTGCGCCACATGGCATTTTTCTTTGGCGGCGCGTCGCGCGCGGGCGGGCAAAGCGGTGCGATTGATTTCATCCCCTGCAGTTTCTCCGACATCCCGGTCATGATCCAGCGCGGCCAGATCCCGGCAGATGTTGTTTTTTCTATGGCCTCGCCAATGGATGAGAAGGGCTTTTTCTCGCTCAGCCTGGGCGCCGACTACACCATGGCCGCCGTGGCCAAGGCGCGCGCCATCGTGCTGGAAGTGAACCCGAATGTGCCGTTTGCCTACGGCAATTGCCATGTTCATATTTCACAAGTCAGCGCCCTGGTGGAAAGCAGCGAGCCGGTGCTGGAAGTCGGCCTGCCAAAAATAGGCCCGGTGCAGCAGGCCATCGGCAAGTACGTGGCCGACATGATCGACGATGGCGCCACCCTGCAGATTGGTTACGGCGGCATTCCCGATGCAGTGGTGATGCAGCTGGCCGGCAAGCACGACCTGGGCATCCACACCGAGATGATCGGCGACGGCATTCTGACCCTGATCGAAAGCGGCGCCATCACCAATCGCAAAAAGACCTATCTGCCCGGCAAAATGGTGGCCACGTTCGCCCTCGGTTCGAAAAAACTGTACCAGTTCATGGAGCGCAACCCGACGCTGGAAATGCACCCCGCAGACTTCACCAACGACCCTTATCTGGCCGCACAAAACGACAAATTAGTGGCGATCAATGCCACGCTGCAAATTGATTTGCTGGGCCAGTGCGGCTCGGAAAGCCTGGGCCCCATACCTTACTCGGGCACCGGTGGCCAGGTGGATTTTGTGCGCGCCGCCAACCGCTCGCGTGACGGCAAGGCGTTCATCGTGTTGCCCGCAACCGCCAAGGACGACACCTTGACGCGCATCGTGCCCACGCTGACGCCGGGCACCCACGTCACCACCGGCAAGAATGACATCAATTACGTGGTCACCGAATTCGGCGTGGCCCAGTTGCGCGGCAAATCAGCGAAACAGCGCGCGCAGGAAATGATCGCCATTGCGCACCCGGATTTCCGTGCCGAATTGACCGAAGGCGCCAGGCGACTGAACCTGCTTTGACGGTTCGGGAAGGCATGACGGGCGCTTTATACTCAAACCAAGCGCCTTTCAAACCCTATGAACGTAACTTCCCAGTCCATGCATTTTGCGGCCGCTTTGCCTTTGCAAAGTGGGGCCTCCATTCGGGAATACGACCTCAGTTTCGAGACCTACGGCACGCTCAACGCCGACCGGTCCAACGCGGTGCTGATCTGCCACGCCCTGAACGCCTCGCACCATGTGGCCGGCAGCTATGCGGGCCAGGACAAGTCCGAAGGCTGGTGGCACAACATGATCGGGCCGGGCAAACCGCTCGACACCGAGCAGTTTTTTGTCATCGGTGTCAACAACCTGGGCTCGTGTTTTGGCTCCACCGGCCCGATGCACACCCACCCCGACACCGGGCGCGTTTATGGCGCCGACTTTCCGGTGGTCACGGTCGAAGACTGGGTCAACGCGCAAGCCCGGCTGCTCGACGCCCTGGGCATCCAGACGCTGGCCGCCGTGATGGGCGGCAGTTTGGGCGGCATGCAGGCGCTGAGCTGGGCACTGCAATACCCGGACCGGGTGCGCCACGCCGTGGTGATTGCCAGCGCGCCCAACCTGACGGCGGAAAACATCGCCTTCAACGAAGTCGCCCGGCGCGCCATCCAGACCGACCCCGACTTTCATGGCGGCCATTTTTATGAGCATGGCATGGTGCCCAAACGCGGCCTGCGCATTGCCCGCATGATCGGCCACATCACCTATCTCAGCGACGACGTGATGAACGAGAAGTTTGGCCGCCAGTTAATCGCGGCCAGCCAGGGCACGACGGAACGCGACTATTTTTACAGCACGCTGGAGGCCGAGTTCCAGATCGAGAGTTACCTGCGTTACCAGGGCGACAAGTTTGCCGAGTACTTTGATGCCAACACCTACCTGCTGATCACCCGGGCGCTCGACTACTTTGACCCGGCGCGCGCTTATGAAGGCAATTTGAGCCTGGCGCTGGCGCGTGCCACGTCCAAATTCTTGCTGGTGAGCTTTACCACCGACTGGCGCTTTGCCCCCAAGCGCAGCCGCGAGATCGTCAAGGCGCTGCTCGACAACAAGCGCGACGTCAGCTACGCCGAGATCAACGCACCCCACGGGCATGACGCCTTTTTGCTCGACGATGCCCGCTACATGGGCGTCATACGCTCCTATTTCAACAGTGTCGTCAAACCAGCCGGGGAGGCCGCATGAGCGCCAGCGCCCGGGTCAACGCCACCCAGCTCGCCATTGCCGAATTGGTACCCCCAGGCTCACGGGTGCTCGACCTCGGCTGCGGCAACGGGGCCATGCTGGCGCACCTGATTGAAGCGCGCGGCTGCAGCGGCTACGGCATCGAGATCGACGACGCCAATGTGCAGGCGTGTGTCACGCGCGGCGTCAACGTGATCCAACTCAACCTGGACGAAGGCCTGTCCACCTTTGCCGACGCCAGCTTTGACGTGGTGCTGCAAATCGACACCCTGCAGCACCTGCGCAACGCCGAAGTGATGTTGCTGGAAACGGTGCGCGTGGGCCGCCTGGGCATTGTGGCCTTCCCCAATTTTGCCCATTGGCCCAATCGCCTGAGCATACTCACCGGGCGCATGCCGGTGACCAAGCGCCTGCCTTACCAGTGGTTTGACACCCCCAACATTCGCGTCGGCACCCACGCCGACCTGGGTGTGCTGGCCAGCCGCAATCGCTTGCTGGTGCAGGACAGCTTTGGCCTGCAGGACGGCAAGGTGGTGCGCCTGCTGCCCAACTTGCTGGCTGGCACCTCGGTGTACACGCTGTCCAGGTGAGTGCCGTCATTCCGCAGCGTTGGCGCTGGCTGGTCTTGCTGCTGTGCAGCGCCTTGCTGGGCGGCGTTTTGTACGCTTTGCACTTTCCCGCCGGGGTGTTGCTGGGCTGCATGTTGGCGGGCATTTTGATGTCGGTGCAGTGGGGCCGACTGGACCTGCCCAAGCCTTTTTTCATGCTGGCACAAGCGGTGCTGGGCTGTCTGATGGCGCAAAGCATGCGCCCCCCGGCACTCACCAAGGTGCTGGCAGATTGGCCACTGTTTTTGGGTATCAACCTGCTGGTGATCAGCGCCGGTGGCCTGCTGGGCTGGATGCTGGTGCGGCGCAAGGTGTTGCCCGGCACCACGGCGCTGTGGGGCATTGCGCCGGGCGCGGCCTCGGCCATGGTGCTGATGGCCGGGAGTTACGGCGCCGACATGCGGCTGGTCGCCTTCATGCAGTACACCCGCGTCGTGCTGGTCACGGCCGTGGCGGCCGGGGTGGCACATCTGACGATGACGGTGACCGCAACGCCTGCCATGCCAGTCGTGCCCGATCAGACCACCGACTTGCAGCATCTGTACCACTTGGGGGCCACCTTGCTGCTGATCGTTACGGCAGCGGCGGCGGCACAGCGCTGGAAAATTCCGGCCGGCGGCATGGTGCTGGCTTTGGTTGGCGGAACGGTTTTGCAAGCACTTGGTTTATTGGTGATCGAGTTGCCTGCCGCGTTGCTGGTGCTGGCCTACGCCGTGATCGGCTGGAGCGTGGGTTTGCGTTTCACCCGTGACATTTTGCTGCACGCCTGGCAGGTCCTGCCCATGGTGTTGGCGGCCATTGCTGCCCTGATGGGGCTGGGCCTGGTGCTGGCGCTGCTGCTGGTGCTGCTGGCCGGCGTGGCACCGCTGACCGCTTACCTGGCCACCAGCCCGGGCGGCGCGGATTCGGTGGTGGTGATCGCCGCCACCAGCGCGGTCGATGCCGGCTTTGTCATGGCCATGCAGCTGGTGCGTTTTTTGATGGTGCTGGTGTTGGGCCCCAGGGTGACGGCGTGGCTGGCCAAACAGTAAGCTGCCTTGCGCGTTGAGGCGTGGCGACCGAAGGTCTTAAACTTCAGCACCCATTCCAACACCTTCACCCCATGCGCATTCTTTTGGCGGAAGACGAACAGGCGCTGGCCACATGGCTGGTGCAGGCGCTGCAACAAAGCCAGTTCCAGGTCGACTGGGTCAACGACGGCCGGCTGGTGCGCCAAAGCCTCAAGTCCACCCGTTACGACGCGCTGATCCTCGACCTCGGGCTGCCCGGGCGCGACGGCCATGACGTGCTGGCCGATCTGCGCGATGCCGACCAACGCCTGCCGGTGTTGATTCTGACGGCGCGCGATTCGCTCATCGAGCGCGTCAGCACCCTGCGCGAAGGCGCTGACGACTTTCTGGCGAAACCGTTCGAGTTGGCCGAACTCGAAGCCCGGCTGCTGGCACTCATCCGCCGATCGCGCGGTAGCGATCACCCGCGTTTTGCCTGCGGACCGCTGGTCTATGACCCGGTCAGTCAGCAGTTGCTGCTCAAACATGTGCCCATGAGCCTGACGCCGCGCGAGCACGCGGCCTTGTGCGCCCTGGTGCAACACAGTGGCGAGCCGCTGTCCAAGCGCGACCTGATGGAACGCGTGTTTTCCGACGAGGTCGACGTGCAGCCCGAAGCCATCGAGGTGCTGGTGCACCGGCTGCGCAAGCGCCTGGAAAACACGCCGCTGCGCATCACCACGCTACGCGGCCTGGGCTACGTGCTGGAAAGCAACGACTGATGCTGGCAGCCCTGCACCGGCTGAGCCTGCGCCGCACGCTGCTGCTGGTGCTGTTGCCCGGCATGCTGCTGGTGATGGGGCTGGAAATTGTGGTGAGCTGGCGCACCGCTTTGGGTGCCGCCAACGCCGCCTATGACCGCTCGTTGCTGGGGGCCATCAAGTCGATGGATGCCAACATCTCCACCGCCAGTGGCGGCTTGTCGGTGGAGCTGCCCTACCGCATGCTGGAGTTTTTTGAGCTGACCGCCAATGGCCGGGTGTTTTACCGCGTGGCCAGCGGCGACGGACTGGTGGAAATCGGCAACGCCGACCTGCCCGCGCCACCTCGGCCGCTGGTCAATGGCCAACCGCAGTTCAGCGATGCGGTGTATTACGGCGAACCGATCCGGCTCGGTTCTTATGCCCGGGCGCTGGACCAGCCGCTCTCCAGCGGCTCCAACTCCAGCCAGGTGGTGATCCAGATTGGAGAAACCCTGGAAAGTCGCCAGGACTTCACCCGCCGACTGGTGATGGAGGCGCTGGCGCGCGATGTCTTGCTGCTGCTGGCCGGTGTGGCGCTGCTGGTCGCCGCCGTGAACTGGTCGTTGCGCCCGCTGCAACGCCTGCGCCAGGACGTCTTGCAGCGCGACCCGCAGGACCTGACCCCGCTGGCCAGCCACAACATCGCGCAGGACGTGCAGCCGCTGGTGGAAGCCATCAACCACCATGTGATGCGTTACCGCGAGGCCATGGAGGCGCGCCGCATGTTCATGGACGACGCTTCGCACCAGCTGCGCACGCCGCTGACCACACTGGCCACACAGGTCGGATTTGCCTTGCGTGAACCCGACCCGGTACTGATGAAACAAGCGCTGGTGGCGATCAAATTGCAGGTCGAAGAAACCGTGCGGCAAACCAACCAGATGCTGTCGCTGGCGCGCGCTGACACCATCGAGTGGCGCATGGAAACCTGCGATTTGGTGGCGCTGGCGCAAGAGGTCACGCGTGCGGCCTGGCCGCAAGCGCGGCAAAAGCAGATTGACCTGGGTTTTGAGCCCCTGGGTGGCGCACAAGCCGAGTTGAACGCGCACGCCGGCTTGCTCAAGGAGGCGCTGGCCAATGTGCTGCACAACGCCCTGCACCACACGCCGACAGGGGCCAAAGTGACGGTGCAAGCCGGTATCGAGCCTTTGGATTCGGCTGGCGAGGGTGGCCTGCAAGCCGTCCTGCGCGTCATTGACAACGGCCCCGGCATGTCGTCGGATGAGCTTGCGCGCGCCGGTGAGCGTTTTTTCCGGGGCAGCAGCCAGGTCAACGGCTCCGGGTTGGGCCTGGCCATTGCCAAAGCGGTGGTGGAGCGTCATGGCGGCACGTTAAGCCTGCGCGCCAGCAGCGCAGACCAAGGCGCGCCCGGTCTCACGGTGACACTGCAGTGGCCGGCGACGGTTCAAGTTGCTTCTGAAGACCCTGCTGCCCACGCCCTGCTTTGAGCTTGCGCTGACCCTGGCCCTGGTGCACCCACTGGCAGACTTTCAACCTGCAACCGCCTTTGCCCAGCGCCGGGTCATCTCGGGGGTATTGAAGCAAGTCGTGAATTCGCCCGCGCTGTAGACCGCACGGTCGAGCAATTGAATATCGGCCTCGTGTTGCCGCGCCACATGCGGATCTTCAAAAAAGATGACTTTCTGGCACCGTTTGTCCAGCACCAGTTCTGCAATTTGTGCATCCCCTCCCAAGGGGCCACTCTGGTAACAAGTGACCCAGGCTTGTGCTGCCGGCCAGCCTTTTGACCAGGCCATGGCGTTGAGCTGGCTGCCCGTGGTGCCGGTGGCGACCCGACCCGCGAAACGTGACAGCAAGTCAAAGTGCTCGGCCGCAAATTCCATCATCTCGGACTTGCGCGCGTCGTGCGCGATCAAGGCCACCACCTGCGATTCGAGCGCCCGGAATTGCTGCGCCACAGGGGAGGCATGGGCAATCAATCCGGCGGAGGCCATCTCCACCGCCACCCATTCGATGGCGCCGGCCAGGGTCGCGACAAAAGGCTTGCCGTGAATGACACATTGGCGCTTGAGTGCCTGTGTCTCAGGGTACATGGAGGTCGGGTTGACGGGGTCGATAAAGAAAAACACCCCGTCGATCACCGTCTCTGGCGTCAAACCACCCGCCGCACGAGACACGAGGCGCATCAAGCCCCCGTCGCGACCATGCCCCACCGAAACAACTTGATCACGCAGTAAATGGTTGATGACCAGCGTGTCATGCGCACCACCCGTGGCGTGTAATTGAAGGGCCAGGGTCTGCAAGTCCGCCTCGCACAACCTGGCCCAGCGCAGCAGCGTGCAGTCCGGTCCAAGGCGGTGCAGACGGTGGGCAATAAGTCCAAAATTCATGGTGAGCTCCAAAGCGTTATAGACAATGTATCTCCAATTCTTCGATGCCCAGGATTTCACACCACTTTAAGGGTTTCCCCTAGTTTTTGAGGCGCCGCGCTGAAAGCTGACTGACAGCCGCTTTTCTCTACAGTCACCCCCATGTCGCGGTTACCGAGCGGTGGTCAACGGCATTTTCAACACACTAACAGGAGATTTTTCATGCGTCTGCATCACGTTTCTTTGGCCGCTGTGGCCTGTGCCGGTTTGATGAGCCTGTCCGCACTGGCGGGCCCACTGGACAAGACCGAATGTATTGCACCCGCCAAGCCCGGCGGTGGTTTCGATTTGACCTGCAAGCTGGCGCAGACCGCCCTGCTGGAAGGCAAGTACGTGGTGGACCCGATGCGCGTGAGCTACATGCCCGGCGGCATTGGCGCCGTCGCCTACAACGCCATCGTGGCGCAGCGCCCGGATGAAAACAACACCATCGTCGCATTTTCAGGCGGCTCGCTGCTGAACCTGGCGCAGGGCAAGTTTGGCCGCTACAACGAAAACGACGTGCGCTGGCTGGCCGCTGTGGGCAGCGACTTTGGTGCGGTGATCGTGGCCGAGAACTCACCCTTCAAATCGATCAAGGACCTGGTGGCCGCCATCAAGGCCGACCCCAGCAAGGTGGTGTTTGGTGCTGGCGGCAGCGTGGGTAGCCAGGACTGGATGAAAGCGGCACTGACTGCGCGCGCCGCCGGGCTCGACCCCAAGGCCATGCGTTTCGTGGCCTTTGAAGGCGGCGGCGAAGCCATCACCGCGCTGCAGGGCGGCCATGTGCAGGTGTACTCGGGTGATGCAGCCGAGGCCGAAGAACAAATCAAGGCCGGCTCCAAGATCCGCGTGCTGGCGATCCTGGCCGACAAGCGCCAGGAAGGTTCGCTGGCTGCCGTGCCCACCATGAAAGAGCAGGGTTACGACGTGCAGTGGCCGATCATTCGTGGCTTCTTCATGGGTCCCAAGGTCAGCGATGCCGACTTCAAGGTCTGGAGCGACACCTTCGCCAAGATGATGGCCACACCGGCCTATGACAAATTGCGCGCCGAGCGCGGCATGTTCAAGTTCGCCATGACCGGCAAGGAACTGGACGCCTTCATCAAGGACCGCATGACGGCTTACCGCCAACTGGCCAAAGACTTCAACCTCAAGGTTGCCCAGTAATTTGAGCCGAATCAACTGCTGGCGCTGACAAAAAAAGCGCTGGCAGCTACTTTTTTTGAGGGGACATCATGGGTGATCGCATCTTGGGCGCGATCTGCCTGGTTATGGCTGCGGCCATGGCTTGGGCAGCGCACGGCTATGCCGCCGAAATTTCTTACGAACCGGTCGGGCCGCGCGCCTTTCCGACGCTGCTGGCCGCCATTTTGGGGCTGGTGGGCGCCTGGCTTTTAGTCAAGCGCCAGGCCCATGCTGTGGCCTCAAACACCCCGGTGCTGGCAGCCACCTCGCCACTCGACTGGAAAGCAGTGGCCATGTGCGCTGCCGCCGTCATGGTTTACGGCGCGCTTTTCCGCACACTGGGCTTCTGGCTGGCCACCACGCTGATGGCCGTGCCGGTGGGCATGGCCTTTGGCGGCACGCTGAAAAAGAGCCTGATCGGTGGCCTGGTGATGGGCCTGGGTTTCTATGTGTTGTTTGACAAACTGCTGGATGTGATTTTGCCCACCGGTGTGCTGTCGTTTCTGCTGGGAGGGCGTTGATGGATACCTTGCAACATCTGGCTGAAGGTTTTGGCGTCGCCCTGATGCCAATGAATCTGCTGGTCGCCGCCATTGGCGCGCTCATCGGCACGATTGTGGGCATGCTGCCGGGCCTGGGTCCGATCAACGGCGTGGCGCTGTTGATGCCGCTGGCTTTTGCCTTGAAGCTGCCGGCTGAAACCGCGCTGATCCTGCTCACGGCGGTCTACATCGGCTGCGAATTTGGCGGGCGCATTTCGTCCATTTTGCTCAATGTGCCGGGTGACGCGGGCGCCATCATGACCGCCATCGACGGCCACCCCATGGCCGCCAAGGGTCAGGGCGGCGTGGCGTTGTCGATTTCCGCCTGGAGCTCCTTCGTGGGCTCGACCATTGCCACCATCGGCATCGTGCTGTTCGCGCCGCTGCTGGCGCGCTGGGCGCTGGCCTTTGGCCCGGCGGAATACTTTGCGCTGATGTGTTTTGCCTTTGCCTGCATCACCGGGCTGATGGGCAACCAGCCCTTGAAAGCCGTGATGGCGGCAGTGATTGGTCTCTCGCTGTCCACCGTTGGGCTCGATTCCAACTCGGGCGTGTACCGCTTTACCGGGGACAACGTGCACTTGAGCGACGGCATCCAGTTCATTGTGGTGGTGATCGGCCTGTTTTCTGTCAGCGAAATCCTGTTGATGCTGGAGCACCAGGCCAATACCAGCGGCCTGATTCGCGCCACCGGGCGCAACCTGTTCAACCTGAAAGAAATGGCGATGACCTGGTGGTGCACCGTGCGCTCGGCGTTGATCGGTTTTGTGGTGGGCGTGCTGCCTGGTGCCGGCGCAACCATTGCCAGCGCCATGGCCTACACCGTCGAAAAACGCATGAGCGACAAGGACGGCACCTTTGGCAAGGGCGACATTCGTGGCGTCTGCGCACCCGAGGCGGCCAACAATGCCTCCGCCAATGGCTCGTTCATTCCCATGCTGACGCTGGGTGTGCCGGGCTCGGGCACCACCGCCGTGATGATCGGGGCGCTGTCGCTCTACAACATCACACCAGGCCCGGCGCTGTTCACCCAGCAACCGGCGCTGGTGTGGGGCCTGATTGCCTCCATGTTCATCGGCAACATCCTGCTGCTGCTCATCAACATCCCGCTGGTGGGCTTGTTCACCCGCATTTTGCTGGTGCCCAACTGGTTGCTGGTGCCGGGCATTCTGGCCATCAGCGCGGTGGGCGTGTATTCGGTGCACGCCACCACCTTCGATTTGATGCTAATGGGCGGGCTGGGTATTGCCGGTTATTTGCTGCGCAAGACCGGCGTGCCGATGGCGCCGCTGATCCTGGGCTTCGTGCTGGGTGATTTGATGGAGCAAAACCTACGCCGCGCCTTGTCCATCACCAACGGCGAGCTGGGTATTCTGATGGAAAGTGCCATTTCCAAGGGCCTGTGGATCGGCGTGGTGGCGATGCTGCTGGTACCGCCGCTGTACCGCCGCTGGAGTCAACTGAAAGTTAGCCGCTGATCAGCAGCGCCGCTGCGGCCGCAATGGCTGCGGTCTCCGAGCGCAGCACGCGCGGCCCCAGCGTCACCGGGGCAAAACCCTGAGCCAGCGCCGCATCTTCCTCCGCAGGGCTCAAGCCGCCTTCGGGTCCTGACAGAAATGTGATGTCTGTCGCCGTGGGATGGGCCGCTTCGCGCAACCCGACCGACTCTGGCCGTAAGGAAAACAACAGGCGCGGTGACTGCGCAGCGTCCAGCGGGGCTGGCGCCTTGAGCCACTGCGCCAGCGTCATCACCGCATGCACGCGCGGCACCCGGTTGCCGCCGCACTGCTCACAGGCCGCCACCGCCACGCTTTGCCAATGCGCCTGTTTCTTGTCGGCGCGCTCGCCGCTGAGTCGCAACACGCTGCGCTCGGTCATCAGCGGCTGGATACTGGCCACGCCCAACTCAGACGCTTTTTCCACCAACCAGTCCATGCGCTCGTTGGCCGGCATGCCGACCGCCAGGTGCACCTGCAGGGCGGCTTCGCGCTCCACCAAGGTGTGCGCGCCGACCTGCACCTGCACATGGCTGCGGCCCATCTGTGTGACGGTCGCTTCAAATTCGCCGCCGCAACTTCCTGGCACATCCGGCCCGCCATTGAACAGCGTGATCACATCACCAGGCTGCAGGCGCAGCACCTGCACGTGGCGCGCGGCGCTGGCCGGCAAGTCGAGCAGGTCACCGGGGGTCAGGGACGTGGGGCAGTAAAAACGCGGCATGATGCGCTGGATAATAGCGCCTTCACCCACCCACCCCGAACCTGACACCATGCTGGCCGAGATCAACCACATCGCCCTCATCGGTGACCTGCTGCAGCAGATGTGCGTCTATCTGGTGGTGGCCTACCTGCTGAGCAAAACGCCGCTGTTTGCGCCCCTGATGCAGGTCACCGTGCGCCTGCCCGACCGCCTGGTGTGCTATGTGGTTTTTTCCGGTTTTTGCATCATGGGCACCTACCTCGGGTTCCAGGTTGACGATGCCATCGCCAACACCAGGGCCATTGGCGCCGTGCTGGGCGGCATGCTGGGTGGCCCGCTGGTGGGACTGGCCGTGGGCCTCACGGGGGGTTTGCACCGCTATTCTCTGGGCGGTTTTTCGGCATCGGCCTGCGCCGTGTCCACCGTGGTCGAAGGGCTCATTGGTGGTGGCCTGCATTACTATTTATTGCGTCGCAACAAGGCCCACCTGGTGCTCAATCCGACGATTGCTTTCGGTACCACTTTTGTCGCGGAGTTGTGCCAGATGAGCATCATTTTGCTGCTGGCCAAGCCGACTGAACAGGCAGCGCATCTGGTGGCCCAGATTACCTTGCCCATGGTGCTCACCAATTCGTTTGGTGCCGCCCTGTTCATGCGGCTGATCCTGGATCGCCGGGAAACCCTGGAGAAATACTCGATCGCCTTTTCTGCCAAGGCGCTGCGCATTGCCGAGCGCTCCATGGGGGTGCTGGTGCAGGGCTTCAACGAGCGCAACTGCGCCCGTGTGGCCGGCATCATCCGCGAGGAAACCGGGGTCGGTGCGGTGGCCATCACCGATGCCGAGAAAGTGCTGGGGTTTGTCGGCGTGGGCGCCGACCACCACCTGCCCGGCACGCCGATCTCGTCGGCCCATACCCTGCAGGCCATCCGCCACAATGAAGTGGTTTATGCCGATGGCGCTGCCGTGCCTTATTACTGCTCGGTGACCAAAGACTGCAAGCTCGGGTCCTGCCTGGTGATTCCGCTGCGCGGGGCCGAGAACCGGGTTATTGGCACCATCAAGCTGTACGAGCCCAAAACCAAATTTTTCTCATCGCTCAACCGCACGCTGGGCGAAGGCATTGCCCGCTTGTTGTCCAACCAGTTGCTGGCCGGGCGCATCGAGGAGCAAAAACAGTTGCTCGCGCAAGCCGAGATCAAGCTGCTTCAGGCCCAGATCAACCCGCACTTTCTGTTCAATGCCCTCAACACCCTGGCGGCCGTGATCCGACGCGACCCGGAAGCGGCGCGACAACTGGTGCAATACCTGTCCACTTTTTTCCGCAAAAGCCTCAAACGCACCGGCAACGATGCCACGCTCAAGGACGAAATCGAACACGTGGATGCCTACCTGCGCATCGAGCTGGCGCGGTTTACCGACCGGCTCAACGTCAGGTTCGATGTGCCCGACGATCTGCTGGGGTTGCGGCTGCCCGCCTTCTCGTTGCAGCCGATTGTTGAAAACGCCATCAAATACGGCATCTCGCAGCTGTTGGAGCCCGGCACCGTTGTCATCAGCGCACAGCGGGCTGGTGATTTGTTGACTGTGGTGGTCGAGGACAGCGCTGGTTTGTACCAGCCCGAGCCCGGCAGCGACGGTCTGGGCATGAGCTTGGTGGACCGGCGTATCAAGCTGCGTTACGGCCCGGGCTTTGGCCTGGATGTGACGTGCCAGCCCGAGTGCTGGACCCGGGTGGCCATTCGCTTACCCGTTGAGGACGAGCGCACGCCATGCTGACCGCCCTGATCATTGACGACGAAGCGCCCTCGCGCGACGAACTGAAGGCGCTGCTGGCCGCCCATGCCGACATTGACGTGCTGGGCGAGTGCAGCAACGCGCTCGAAGGCATTGCGGCCATTCACCGGCTACGCCCCGACGTGGTGTTTCTGGACATCCAGATGCCGCGCGTCAGCGGTCTGGAGATGGTGGGCATGATTGAGGCCGCCGCCTTGCCGCACATCGTGTTTGTGACGGCGTTTGATGAACACGCGCTCAAGGCGTTTGAAGAGCACGCGGCCGACTACCTGCTCAAACCGATCGACCCGCAACGTCTGGCCAAAACCCTGGACTGGCTGCGTGCCGGCGCCCGGCCATCACAACCGGCCTATGCGCCCCTGGTTCCCGCGTTGCGGCATGTGCCCTGCATGGGGCTGAACCGCATCTTTCTGCTAACGCTCGATGAGATTGAATTTGTGCACACCGACCTGACCGGCGTGCAAGTGGTAGCCGACAAGCGCCAGGGCATCACCGAACTAACCCTCAAAATACTGCAGGAGCGGACGCCGCTGCTGCGCTGCCACCGGCAGTATCTGGTCAACATCGACCACGTTGCCGAGATTCAATTGCTGGACAACGGCAGCGCAGAAATCATCACCCGCAGCGCGCGCCGGGTACCCGTGAGCCGGCGTTACCTACGCGAGCTGAAAGACCGGCTGCTCATCGGCTGAGTTTTTTGCGCACCGCTGGGCAGCGTGAAAACGCCGCTCAATCCTACTGGCAACCACTAGCCAGATAGCGCACAAAACCGCCGCCAAACCCGCTACATTCCCGGCCCACTGCCCGGGAAAGCGGACGCCTTGCGCGACCTTGCCTCCCGGTAGCAACCAGTCCTGACGATCTCAGGGTAACAAGCAACACCAGGAGAAGACATGCATCTTGTTTCCAAACACGCCCTCTGGGCGCTATTAACGGTGATCGGGGTATTTTCCCTGGGCACCGTGGCGCTGTCCCGGGGCGAGACCATCAATTCGTTGTGGATCATCACGGCGGCGATTTCCATTTATCTGGTGGCCTACCGTTACTACAGCCTGTACATCGCCGACAAGGTGATGCAGATCGACCCGACTCGCGCCACCCCGGCGGTGCGCCACAACGACGGGCTGGATTTTGTGCCCACCAACAAATACGTACTGTTTGGCCACCACTTCGCGGCCATTGCCGGAGCCGGCCCCCTGGTGGGCCCGGTGCTGGCGGCGCACATGGGTTACCTGCCCGGCACGCTGTGGATCATCGTCGGCGTGGTGCTGGCCGGTGCGGTGCAGGACTTCATGGTGCTGTTTGTCTCGACCCGGCGCGACGGGCGCTCACTGGGTGATCTGGTCAAATCAGAGTTGGGCCTGGTGCCCGGCATGATCGCCCTGATCGGCACCTTCGTCATCATGGTGATCATTCTGGCCGTGTTGGCCCTGATCGTGGTCAAGGCGCTGGCCGAAAGCCCGTGGGGCACCTTCACCGTGGCTGCCACCATCGTGATTGCCTTGTTCATGGGGGTTTACAGCCGCTACCTGCGCCCCGGGCGCGTCGGTGAAGTCTCCGTCATCGGCCTGGTGCTGTTGATTGCCTCCATCGTTGCCGGTGGCCAGGTCGCCGAGCACGCGGTGCTGGGCCCGATGTTCACCTTCGATGCCAAGCAACTGACCTGGATGCTGATCATCTATGGCTTCATTGCCTCGGTGCTGCCGGTCTGGCTGTTGCTGGCACCGCGTGACTATTTGTCGACCTTCCTGAAAATCGGCACCATTGCCGGACTGGCATTGGCCATGGTGTTTGTCGCACCCGACCTGCGCATGCCCGCCGTGACCCAGTTCATCGATGGCACCGGCCCGGCCTGGTCAGGCAGCTTGTTCCCGTTCATCTTCATCACCATTGCCTGCGGTGCCGTGTCCGGTTTCCACGCCCTGATTTCGTCGGGCACCACGCCCAAGCTGCTCGACAGTGAAGGCAACGCCCGCATGATCGGCTACGGCGGCATGCTGATGGAATCGTTCGTGGCCATCATGGCCATGGTGACCGCCTCGGTGATCGATCCGGGCGTGTATTTCGCCATGAACAGCCCGGCGGCCATCATCGGCA
>NZ_JAMPXE010000026.1 GCF_023701345.1 Rhodoferax sp.
ATTTGAAAAAAGGACCCCAATGTGGTTCTCTGATGTCCCCCTGTTGTCCGCTCAACCTGGCCTTGACCTTGCCATCCAGTGTGCTGGTCATCAACGCCTCACGCCCCTGCTGCTGGGTTGCATACACCAGCATCTTGCCATTGGGAGAGAAACTTGGGCTCTCATCGGCCGCAGAATCCGTAATGGCAGTCACCGACCCTTCAGCCAGGTTCATCAAGTGCAGTCTGTAAGCGCCCCCTACCCTTGAAATATAAGCGAGCCAGCGGCCGTCTTGACTAATGACAGGAGAAATGTTGTAAGTCCCGGTAAATGTGACGCGCTCCACCCCTTGTCCGGATGCTGTGGTTCGATAAATCTGGGGCGTACCCCCACGATCACTGACAAAGTAAATGTGTTGTCCATTGGGTGAATAAACGGGTTCAGTGTCAATACTGGGCGATTGAAGCAAGCGACGCGGTTCACCCCCTGCTGCAGACAATAAAAACAGTTGGGAGCCGCCGTCCCGACTGAGCGTCAAAGCCAGGGTATTGCCATCAGGCGACCAGGCGGGCGCGCTGTTGGAGCCTTTGAAATTGGCGATCAGACGGCGCTTTCCGGTGCTCACATTGTGCACATACACTACCGGTTTACGCGACTCGAACGAGACGTAAGCCAACTGGTTGCCGTCGGGGGACCAGGCTGGCGAAATAATGGGCTCCGGACTGGCCAGCGCTGACTGCGCATTTTCACCGTCGGCATCCGCCACCCACAGTTGGTAACGTTGACCCGCTTTGGTGACATAGGCAATGCGCGTTGAAAACACACCTTTGTCCCCGGTCAGTTTTTCATAGATGTCATCGGCCACGCGGTGCGCTGCTAAGCGCAAGTCTGGCAAGGTCACGGCAAAACTGCGACCGCCCAAATCCTGCCCTTTCACCACATCCCACAGGCGAAAACGCACATCAATACGGCCGTCCGCCAGTTTCGTCGCACTGCCCGAAGCAAATGCATCGGCACCAGCCTGGCGCAGCGCGGTGAGTTCAGGGCGCGAAGCCTCATCAAAAACACCGGCAGGCGAATTGATCACGCGAAACTGACCACTGCGTTCGAGGTCGGCCCGAATGATTTCGGAGATTTTTTGCGGCAACGCCTCCTGCCCCCGGAAAGGCGCAATCACCACGGGTATTTGTGTCAGTCCCACACCGGAGACTTCGATGCGGAATTGTGCAAAGGCCGGACTACAGATCAAGCAGGTCAGGAAATAGCAAAAGAAGCGTTTCATCATTGGTTCATTATCACAGTCTTGTTATCTGAGCATTGTCATTGAGCCGGACCTGAGAATAGCCCAAGGTAGAACGAATCAACCCATTTTTAACACGCTCTTCGACAAGTTGGGCATTTTGTGACGCCTTGTTACGACTCGCATCCCTGTGCCAGAGATGAAAAACCTCAGTAGCGCAATAGCCATTTTTGCGCATCACCCCACTGTGATGCAGCCGTAAGACAAAGTCGGCATCTTCATGCCCCCAGCCAATGAAGGATTCGTCAAATCCATCCACCCGCTCAAAGTCAGCTTTCCACACACCCATATTGCAACTGCGAATGCCTTTCCAGGAAAATTCGCGCGCCACGCGACGCTGTCCATCGGGCAGGCGCAACAGGTGCGTGAGCTTGCTGGCATGACCAAACATACGCTGCCTGAACCAGAAAAACCAGGAGCGACCATCTACCTGCTCGATACCGGCCAGCACGTGCTGCGTCAGTTCAGGCGACAACAAAACCCGGCTGCCGTTGACAAAAAATCCAGCTTGGGCAAGCGCCTTGTGTTGGGCTATAAAGTCAATTTCTGGCACGCAATCACCATCCAGGAAAAGAACATACGGGCTGCTTGTCAAGGCCACACCACGGTTGCGAATGCATGCGGCGGTAAAACCAACATCAGGATGCCAAACATGCACCAATTTCAAAGCTTTGGCATCAGCAGATTCAAAAATAGGCAGAAGGTGCTCTTCACGAGAACCATCATCAGCCACAATCACTTCGAAATGCTGATCACTCTGACGCAACAAACCATTTAGAACTGCGAGCAATGCATCACTGCGGTTGTAGGTGGTAATCACCACGGAAACAAGATCGGAAGCATTCATTTTGAACTAGACTACAAAGCTGCCTTGCGCACAAAAAACACGTAAGTATCAGAATACTACCACCACTAATGAGCAAAATTTCTGTCTACATCATCGCGTATAACGAAGCCGAAAAGGTGACGGCTACCATCGAGAGCGCCCGATGGGCAGACGAAATTGTCTTGATTGATTCATGGAGCACGGACGGTACACCAGAGATTGCAAGCAAGCTTGGTGCCCGTGTCATTCAAGTGGACTTCAAGGGCTTTGGTGATCTGCGCAACCAGGCCATTGCCGCCTGTTCTCACGACTGGATTTTTAGCCTGGACGCTGATGAGCGCTGTACACCCGAAGTGGAAAATGAAATCCGTGCCATCACACAGACCCCGTCGGCATTGGATGCCTACTGGGTGCCGCGTCGCAACTTCTTCATGGGCCGCTGGATCAAGCACTCGGGCTGGTACCCCAACTACCGTCAGCCCCAATTGTTTCGCAAAGACCGCATGCGCTATGACCTCAAGCCCGTGCATGAGGGCTTTGTACTGGACTCAGAAAAACCCGTTGGCCATCTGAAAAACGCCATCTGGCAATTTCCGTTCAAAAACATGAGCGAGGTCATGCACAAGGCCAATCGTTACTCAAGCCTGGGCGCTGAAAAAATCAAACATAAAAAGATTTCCATGGGCACGGCCCTGTCCCACGGCACGTGGTCGTTTGTGAAACACTACGTCTTCAAGCTGGGCTTTCTGGACGGATGGGCTGGTTTTGTTATCGCGCTAGGGAACTTTGAAGGCACGTTTTATCGTTATGTCAAAGCCATGGAGTTGCAGAAAGGACCGGAATGGCAGGCACCAAAGTAAACCGAACGCAGCACGACTGGCTCCAATTAGCTGCCCATGTTTAACCGCCCCGCGCTGAGCAACCGTGTTATTTACGCCCGGCTGCTCACCTACCTTCGCCCCTACTGGAAAGCCTTTGCCATCGCGGTGCTAGGCATGGTCGCCATCGCCGCGACAGAACCCGCTTTCCCTGCCATCATGAAATACCTGCTGGACCGCGGCTTCAAAACCGACGATACCCGCATGGTCTGGCTCATTCCTGCAGGCATCATTCTTTTGTTTTTGGTCAGGGGCATCTTTACGTTCTGTACCAGCTACCTGATGACATGGATCTCCACCCGCCTCATTACCGACCTGCGGCGTGAGATGTTCGCCAAGGTCCTGGTCCTACCCACACAGGTGTTTCACGAGCAATCAGCCGGCAAACTAATCGCCCGCCTGATCTATGACGTCGGCAACATCACCGAGGCAGCCACCACCGTATTGGTCACCATCGTCCGTCAATCGCTTACTGCCCTCGCATTGATAGCCTACTTGCTGTATCTTGACTGGAAACTCACGCTCATCACACTTGCCATTGGCCCTCTCTTTGCTTTTATCGTCAAAGCATTCAGTCAGCGCATACGCGCAGCCAGCCGCTTGACCCTGGCGTCCATTCGGCAGGTTTCGCACGCCATAGAGGAATCTGTTCTAGCGCACAAGGTCATCAAAATCTTCGGCGGACAAGCACAACAAGGCGAGCGCTTCCGGCTCGAAACAGAACGCTTGCGTCGCGCGTTGATGCGCGAGGCGGTACCGGCCTCGGCCATCACACCCATCACACACATGGCAGCATCTGTAGCCATAGCCATCATTACTTACCTGGCCTTGAGCCAGACAACGGGACAGGCAGGGTCCTCTCCGGGCGGATTTGTTTCTTTTATCACGGCCATGCTGATGCTGATTTCACCCATCAAACAGCTGACAGCCGTCAACTCAATTCTGCAACGCGGCCTCGCGGCTTGCGAAAGCGTTTTCGCTTTCCTGGATACCCCCTCGGAAGACGACAGCGGCAAACTGCAACAAAACCGCGCCAAAGGGGCTATCGTCTTTGACCATGTGAGCTTCCGTTATCCTGGCGCCGAGCGAGACGCACTTGAAGACCTCAACCTGAGCATTAACGCGGGCCAAACCGTTGCCCTGGTTGGCGCATCCGGCGGCGGCAAAACAACCATCAGCGCGTTGATCCCACGTTTCTACCCTGTCTCTTCCGGCCACATTCGCATTGATGGCGTTGACATCAATGACGTCACACTGGCCAGTCTGCGTCAAAACATCGCACTCGTGAGCCAGGAAATTGTTTTGTTCAACAGCACGATTGAGGCCAACATTGCCTTTGGATCCAGCGACAGCTGCATCCGTGAAGATGTGATCCAGGCGGCCCGAGCCGCCAACGCCTGGGACTTCATTGAACAATTGCCCGAGGGACTCGACACACCCATAGGCGAAAACGGTGCGAGACTTTCAGGCGGACAGCGTCAACGTATTGCCATCGCGCGTGCCCTGCTCAAGAACGCGCCGATCCTGATTCTTGATGAAGCCACCTCGGCACTCGACACCGAATCGGAACGTCAGGTGCAGGCGGCTCTGACCACGCTCATGAAGAACCGCACCACCCTGGTCATTGCCCATCGACTCAGCACCATCGAGCGCGCAGACCTCATTTTGGTACTCGACCAGGGGCGCATCGTCGAAGCTGGAAGCCATTCCGAACTGTTGCAAGCCAATGGCTATTACGCCAACTTGAGCCGGATGCAAACATGAACACACCTCCAGATACGCGCACCACAAAACTGATATGGCAAATTCTTTGCATGTATAAAAAAATGTCGAGACAAGCCTCAATTGAATAGCGGAGGTCATGAGGCCCTCATATGCCCCCCAAGTCTTGACTAAACATAAAGAAACGCGCTATGAAACCTTTTGTGCTCTTTTGCAAAAGCTACAGCACCGATTTGAAACGGCTCATCCGGTTGGCCCAGTCCGTCCAAAAATTCAACACAGAGAACATTCCTTTTTATGTTTCTGTGCCCCTGACCGAGTTCCCCCTATTCCACGACCATCTGAGTAGTTTCAACGTGACACTCTTAACCGATGAAGAGATCATTAAGTCCTCAACAGCGATTGATACGGAACAGTTGCTCCGGATGCCCGGTAGCCTGTCTCAACAGGTAATCAAGTCAGAATTCTGGCGTTTGGGACTATCCACAGCCTATTTATGCCTAGACTCAGACGCGATCTTCATTCGTCCCTTTGTTCTGGCAGACTTTATGACACCTGACGGCACGCCTTACACAATGATGGACGAAGCGCGTGAGTTGCTGGGGCAGGCAATGAAACGCAAAAGCGAACGCATCGTTAGCGATTACATCAAAGAAGCTGAACAAGTTCAGCAACATTTTCATCGCATCGGGAGAACCTACAGCTTCGGTCCCTTCCCGCTGGTTTGGCACCGCGCGGTCTGGGAGAGCCTGGACACCCACTACCTAAAACCCAAGGGGATGACATTTGCCGACGCTATCGCATTGGCACCCATTGAATCGCGCTGGTATGGCGAAGCCCTTCTGGCATACCAGGCCGTGCCACTGCTGCCTTGCCAGTCACTTTTCAAGGTATACCACTACGCTTGGCAATACGACCAAGATCGGCGCGCCGGCATCACTTTAGAGAAACTGGTACCGTTTTATTGCGGCGTGCTGTATCAGTCGGCATGGGAACGCGACATGGATTGGCCCAGAGAAGGCGGCAACCGTTTGTCGCGCATTGGTCGGCGTCTACGCCGTGCAACAGGACGAATCTAAGCGGGCACCCAAATATTTTTATGCAGAGGCACTTTATCTGTCATATTTCAATATTTCCTAGTTGCGTCGTTTAAATTTACGTCACATATTCTCTACCCACCCAGTCAGGCGCGTCACTGCGGCCTGCGTCGTATAAGGACTTGCTTGTCTGCTGTCCGGCAATCCGAAAGTACGCCAACGATCAAACAGCACCGCCAACGCCATGGCCAATTCCTCAGTAGCAGACTGACTGCTCTGCCCCGATCCGCCGGTTTGAATCGCCACATGTCCCTGCCTTCGCAGGATGTCAGCCATCTGCGGATTACGGTGCACTGTGGCCAGAATCGGACGTTGCACCCACAAGTATTCATAGAGCTTGGAGGGGATGTATTCTTCGCAAATCGGGTCTTCGCCATGCAACAGCAACAATACGTCTACTGCACGCATATGCCGAAGAATTTTTTCGCGTCCACTCAGGCCGCTAATCGGGTCAGCCTCGACGCGACCGAAATGGCGTATACAAGCACTTACTGGTGAACTGGCAATTTTTTCACTTGACACCAGGTCAAGCGGACCACCATAGACATGGAGTTCGGTTGCCGTCACCAACTCGGGGCGTTGTGCCTGCAAATGCTCCAGCGCACCGACTATGACGCTCAGGTTACGTGTTGCCGAGAGGGAACCAAAATGCCCGATGATGAACTTCGGCCCTGGCACATAGGGCGGCAGGGTCTGAAATGGAGAATCGGTACCGGGCAACATCATCTTGCCGCGTGCACCGAGCTGCGGGTGCCGCGCACATGCACTAGCCAGAGCCTGCTCGGTGAACCAGATGGCCACATCAGCCTCGCGACAGATCTGGCGCTCAACCCTGGCTTGCATCTTGTCCTGTGCCGTGCGCGGTGTATTCCCAGGCGTCACAAAGGGGTCGTGCACCTCAGCCAGCCAAGGAGTTCCGGTGGTGCGTTTGAGCGCTCTTCCTGCCAGATGGGCGGCAAAGGCACCTCCTGTAGAGTAAATCAGGTCAAAGGGCTGGCGCCGCGCCAGTGCCCACCCCTTCAGGTAAGCACTGAGCCACCAGGACCAGGAACTTTCAACTGGACGAAGCAATTTCTCAACCAGCATGCCTGGCAACAGGCACAGAGACGCCAAAGTCATCAAGCAACGATAAACAAACCCTTTTCCAAATCGCCGACGCAACACGTGCCGCAATTCGAAGCGTATACCAGCTGGCCCGGCAGGCCAGAGCTGATGATGTTCAAACGTTTTGTCCTGCGTGCCTGAGACACCGCTCAGCACCACTATCTCGATGCCAGATTGGCGAAGGTGGGGCAGCTTATCTGTAATGGTTTGGCTGGCGGCCCGGCCATCCATATTGAAAGCGTGCGCGATGATGAGCCATCTTTGGCGGGATTTAGTCTTCATTTAAGAGACGGACGCTGGAAGGATTGGACGTCTATTTCCAAATATATCGCTTCATACTCTTCAGCCACCTTGCGCCAACTTCGTTCAAATTGCGGCACCAGCTCGCGACGACTTAATTGTTGATTCAGTGCTTCGGCCCAGGTGTCGAGTGATGCCGACAGCGGCAACACGGCGCCTGACGCGGCGGCGACATGCGCGGCTGCACCGCACACATCGGAAATCACCACGGGTACTCTGGCCGCCATGGCTTCGCTGATGACCATGCCATAAGGCTCGGCCCTGGCGGGGTGTAGCAAGACATCAAACACAGCGTAATGGGCCTGATCGCTCCAGCCGATTAATTTGTAGCCGCCTTGCCAATCTGCAAACAGGTGCACGACATCCGCAGCAGCCGGCCCCACCACATACAACTGCAAATTTGGCCTGGTGCGGCGTAACGCCGCTACCGTTTGAACAGCCCAAGGCAAACCCTTGCGCAGCCATTCTTTCCCGACAAAACCCACAATGCCACCGTCAGGCGGAACCTGGCGCGGCTCGCGCAACACACCGACCGCCACACCCGGAAGAATCGGTTCAGTCAGTTGGTGTGCCAGCTCCGGGTAGTAGTGCGTTATGGATTGCTTGATGAACTGGGAGTTTGGTACCACAAAGCGTGGCGTCGTCAACTCGCGTCGTTCCAAAAACAATTGCATGGCGATACGCAAGGAAATCAACCGCCACCAGGGCCTGTCCAAAACCGTCGCAAAGGGCGGCCCGTGAAAGGTCGTGAGGTGGTGGATGTTGAGTCGTTCATGGCTATGAATCACACTGTTCGGATGAGGATGGTCAGCCAAAAATCGTGCTACCCGCCGACTAAAACGCAGCAAGGACAGCCAGCGAGGACGTGGTGCAATTTCTCCAAGCTCGTAAACCGTAATTCCATTGGGTTTCTCGACGTGGCAGCGCTCACAAATGACGCTGACCCGATGGCCAAGCTGTTGTAGCTCCTGCGTCAACTCCCAGACATATCGTTCCATGCCGCCGACGGGCCCATAACGACGCACCACATGGATCAATTCAAGCTGGGACAAGATTTTTACCCTTGATCAAAAATATAACGACTCAGCAGCCCAGACTCATCCACATCACAGCAGCACAATGTCATATTGTTCCTGCCCCATGGCGCTCTCGCTTTGCAGCGACACCGGCTTGCCGATGAACTCGCTCAGACCCGCCAGGTGCTGGCTTTCCTCGTCCAGGAACAACTCAATCACCTTGGGTGAGGCCACCACGCGAAACTCCCTGGGGTTGAACTGGCGCGCTTCACGCAGGATCTCGCGAAAAATGTCGTAGGCCACGCTGCGCGCGGTTTTCACAATGCCCTTGCCCTCGCACACCGGGCACGGCTCGCACAGCATGTGCGCCAGAGATTCCCGGGTGCGCTTGCGTGTCATCTCCACCAGACCCAGTTGCGAAAAACCACCGCACATGGTTTTAACCCGGTCACGCGCCAACTGCTTGCGAATCTCTGCCAGCACCGCCTCGCGGTGCTCCTCGGGCGCCATGTCGATGAAATCCACAATGATGATGCCACCCAGGTTGCGCAGGCGCAGTTGCCTCGCAATGGCCTGCGCGGCTTCCAGGTTGGTCTTGAAAATGGTGTCGTCAAAATTGCGCGCACCGACAAAACCGCCGGTGTTCACATCGACCGTGGTCAGCGCTTCAGTCTGGTCAACCATCAAATAGCCGCCCGATTTCAAATCGACCCGCCGCCCCAGCGCTTTGGCAATTTCCTCGTCGATGGCATAGAGGTCAAAGATCGGTCGCTCGCCCTTGTAGTGCACCAGCTTTTGCGCTGCGGCGGGCATGAACTCCTGGCCAAATGCCTTCATCACGGCAAATTGCTCCAGCGAATCCACCTTGATGAATTGGGTGAACTCGGTCGTCAAATCGCGCAGTACCCGCTGCAACAAGCTCAAATCCTGATGCAACAGCGAGGTGGCGGGCAGCTTGGTGGCCGCCTGGCGGATGCGCGCCCAGGCCTTGCGCAGATAAGCAATGTCGTCCGCCAGTTCCTGGTCAGAGGCCTCTTCGCCATTGGTTCGCAAAATAAAGCCGCCGCCCTGATCCCCCACCAGAACCTGCAGCCGCCGGCGCAACTCGTCGCGCTGCTCGGGCAGGATTTTTTGCGACACACCGAGGTGGTCGTCCTGCGGCAAAAACACCAGCATGCGCCCGGCAATGCTGATCTGGGTGGACAAGCGCGCGCCTTTGGTGCCAATCGGGTCCTTGATCACTTGCACCACCAGGCTCTGGCCTTCAAACACCTGCTTTTCGATCGGGATTTGCGTGGCCGCGTTGCGCGCCGCCGAAATCGTTTCGCCCTCGGCCGGTGGGTGCCAGACATCCGCTACATGCAAGAACGCGGCACGCTCCAGGCCAATGTCAATGAACGCCGACTGCATCCCCGGCAACACGCGCGCCACCTTGCCCAGATAGACATTGCCCACCAGCCCACGCTCCAGCGTGCGCTCCACGTGCAACTCCTGCAACACGCCGTTTTCCACCACCGCCACCCGGGTTTCCTGAGGTGACCAGTTGATCAAAATATCTTCTTGCATGGACTAGGGGTTTCTCAAACTTTACAACTTGAAGCCAAAAGCCTGCAGCAATTGGGCCGTCTCATACATCGGCAGTCCCATGATGCCCGAATAACTGCCACTTAACTTTGAAATATACGCCGCCGCCCGGCCCTGCACGGCGTAGGCGCCCGCTTTGCCCATGGGCTCACCCGTGATCGCATAGCCGTGAATCTGCTCGGGCGTCATGGGCGCAAAAGTCACCCTGGAAATGGACACGGCCTGCTGGCGGGCTTGCGCCGTACCGAGCGCGACGGCCGTCAAGACACGGTGCGTTTTACCAGACAAGGCCGCCAGGATGCGCTCGGCATCCTCGGCATCGGCAGGCTTACCCAAAATCATGCGGCCCAGCGCCACCGTGGTGTCCGAGCACAGCACCGGCGCTGGCGGCAAGTTGCGGTCCTGCAATCGCTTCAAAGCGGTATCCAGCTTGAGTTGCGTCACGCGTTGCACATAGCGCAGGGGCGCTTCATTGGTTAGCACGGCTTCCAGCGCTTCGGCGTCTTCATCGTCAGCGGGCAACAGCAACTCGTAAGCCACGCCCAACTGCTCCAGCAATTGCCGGCGGCGCGGGCTTTGCGAAGCCAGATAAACAAATTTTTTCATTCTCGATGGTACGGGTGGTTGGCGTTAATCGACCAGGCCCGGTACAACTGCTCAATCAGCAGCACGCGCACCATGGCATGCGGCAGCGTCAGGTCGGACAAGCGAACCCGCTCGTGCGCAGCCTGCCTGAAAGCGGGGTCGAGCCCGTCGGGACCGCCAATCACCAACGCCACATCGTCGCCCGACAACTGCCAGTTTTCCAGTTTGTGCGCCAGCGCCATGGTGCTCAGCGCGGTACCGCGTTCGTCCAGCGCGACGACCCTGAAACCCTTGGGAATGGCCGCCTCGATGCGCGCCCGCTCGGCCGCCAGCAGGGTTTCAAGAGATTTGGACGAACGGGGCTCGGTCTTGACAGCCTTAAGCTCGACCTTGAGCTCAAACGGAAAGCGCTTGGCGTAGTCGTCCCACGCTGTTTGCGCCCAGTCGGGCACGCGTTGACCGACAGCAACAATCAGCAGACGCACGGCAGGGCGTCAGGCTTTGCGCACAGTGGCTTTTTTAGCTGGCGCCTTTTTGGCGACCGTTTTGGCAGCCGTTTTTTTGGCGGCAGGCTTGACCGGCGCATTCACCACCAGTGTCTTAAGGCGGGGCTTGGCCACCGGTGCTGCACCTGCTGCGGCCCGCTTGGGCGTTGCTGCGGTCTTGGCGGCTGCTTTTTTAGCGGCTGCCACTTCCGAAGCAGCGATTTTTGCCATTTGCGCCCGGGACGGGAAGGCTTCCTGCACGCCTTGCTTGGCCGCACTGGAGCGCCGCAAACTCTGCGCCGGCTTGGCCGCTTCCTTGGCGGCAGCCTTGGTTTTGGCTGCGCTGGCCTCGGCCGCCACCACGGGTTTGGCAGCGCCAAACTTCAGGCGCACCGGCTTGTCGCCCCACAATTCTTCCAGGTTGTAATAGCTGCGGTAGGTGGGCTGCATCACATGCACCACGGCCTGGCCGCAATCCACAATGATCCATTCGCCATTGGCCTCACCTTCCACGCGCGGCTTGGGAAAACCAGCCTCACGCACCGCATCGATCACACTCATGGCCAGCGCCTTGGTTTGACGGTTGGATGTACCAGAAGCCACAATCACCCGCTCAAACAGCGATGAGAGATGTTCGGTGTCAAACACCACAATCTCTTGCGCCTTGACGTCTTCGAGCCCGTCAACAATGGCACGCTGCAATTTCTGGATGTCTTTTTTATCTGCACCGGCAGTGGCGCCTTTGGCCACTGGTTTCTTCGCGGATTTGGTCGCCGCTGGAGCGGTGGACTTTGCAGCCACTTTGGCCGGTTTCTTGGCAGTGCTTGGGGCAGTAGTTTTGGTAGTCATCAATGTGAAAGGTAGAGGTGATGGTCGGCAATATAACGCGCAACGGGCTCAGACACCAGTGTTTGTACCGGTTGCCCGTTGGCAATGTTGCTGCGAATCTGGGTGGCGCTCACGTGCAGGGCTGGCAAGCCCAAGTGCAAAAACCGCTTGGGAAACAGTCTTTCAGCTTCAATCGAGTCGTTGGTATTTGATGGATGGGCACGAGTAGCTACACTAATTATAGCTAACTGAACAATGGCCTGCCATTCGCGCCAACTGGTCAGGGCAGCGGCCTGGTCCGCGCCCATGATCAAAAACAATTCGGCCCCGGGTGCTTCGGCCGCAATCTGGTGCAAGGTGTCAATGGTGTAGCTCGGTCCGGCGCGGTCTATTTCCCGGCTGTCCACACAGATTCGGGGCACGTCCTGAAAGGCCAGTCGTACCATGGCCAGGCGATGTGCGGCATCGGTCAACTTGCGTGGTTTGTGCCAGGCGTCACCAGTAGGCACAACATGCAGGGCATCCAGCCTGAGCTCATTCAAAGCCGTTTCCAGCAAGGCCCTGTGCGCCAGGTGCGGCGGATCAAACGCGCCGCCAAACACCCCGATGCGCCGCGCCTGTGGCATGTCCGGCTTCAAACCCAATTCCGGCGCACCAGGAAAGCGCTGTACAGCGCCGCCTCGGGCGTGCCAGGGGCCGGCACCTGCTGGTAGGCCCAGCTCGCCAAGGGCGGCATCGACAACAAAATAGACTCGCTGCGGCCGCCCGACTGCAAGCCAAAGTGGGTGCCCCGGTCCCACACCAGGTTGAACTCGACATAACGGCCGCGCCGGTAAAGCTGGAAATTGCGCTCGCGCTCACCATAGGGCGTGTCTTTGCGGCGCAGCACAATGGGCAGGTAGGCACTTAAAAACGAATCCCCCACGGCCTGCATCATCGCCAGGCTACGCTCAAAGCCGAGCTCAGAAAAATCGTCAAAAAAAACACCACCCACACCACGCTGCTCGTTGCGGTGTTTCAAATAGAAATACTCGTCGCACCAGGTCTTGAAACGCGGGTATTTGTCGTCGCCAAAGGGCTTCAGCGTCGCCTGGCAGGTCTGGTGGAAGTGCACCGCATCTTCTTCAAAGCCGTAATAAGGCGTCAGGTCCATGCCGCCGCCAAACCAGCACACCTCGGCACCATCCCGGTTTTTGGCGGAAATCATGCGCACATTCATGTGCACCGTGGGCACATAGGGGTTGCGCGGATGAAACACCAGCGACACGCCCATGGCCTCGAACGGCGCGCCCGCCAATTCGGGGCGATGTTGTGTCGCCGACGGCGGCAATTTGGGACCGGTGACATGCGAAAAGCCGCAGCCGGCGCGCTCAAACACCGTGCCACCTTCCAGAATCTGCGTAATGCCCTGCCCTTGCAAGGTTTCGCCGGCAGGCTTTTGCCACGGGTCGGTCAGAAACGTCGAGCCGTCCAGTTCCGCAATGGCCCCGGTAATGCTGGCCTGCAGAGCACGCAAGTAAGCACCGACCCGCTCGGTGGCCAAGGCCTGGGTCGTCATGCCGGCGACCCCTTCACCGCGCGATGACCAATGTCGCGGCGGTATTGCATGCCGTCAAAGCGAATACCGTTCGTGACTTCATAGGCACGCTGCTGCGCCAGCCGCACGTTGTCCGCCAGCACCGTCACGCACAGCACCCGGCCGCCCAAGGTTTGCAATTTGCCGTCTTGCAAAGCCGTACCGGCATGGAACACGCAGGCGTCTTCGACCTCGGATGGAATGCCGGTGATGACATCGCCTTTGCGCGGGCTCATGGGGTAGCCATGCGCCGCCAGTACCACGCCCAAGGCGGAGCGCCGGTCCCACTGCAACTCGATCTGGTCGAGCTTGCCATGCGGACCCGGCTCGGTGGCGGCCATCATCACATCGACCAGATCGGTTTTGAGCCGCATCATGATCGGCTGGGTTTCAGGGTCACCCATGCGGCAATTGAATTCGAGTGTTTTGGGGCGCCCCTGGGCATCGATCATCAGACCGGCATACAGAAAGCCGGTGAAAGGAATACCGTCTTTTTCCATGCCGCGCACGGTCGGCAAAATGATGTCGCGCATGGCGCGAGCATGCACGTCGGGCGTGACCACCGGCGCTGGCGAATAAGCGCCCATGCCACCAGTGTTGGGACCCTGGTCACCATCGAGCAGGCGTTTGTGGTCCTGGCTGGTGGCCAGCGGCAGCACATTTTTGCCATCCACCATGACGATGAAGCTGGCTTCCTCGCCCTGCAAAAATTCCTCGATGACCACCCGCGGCACCGCCGCGCCATCGGCCCCGGCGTTGTGCACCACGCCCAGCGTGTTGTCCAGCAGCATGAAGTCCACCGCTTGATGGGCCTCGGCGAGGGTGGTGGCCACCACCACGCCCTTGCCAGCGGCCAGACCATCGGCCTTGACCACAATCGGTGCGCCTTTTTGGTCAATGTAGGCGTGGGCGGCTGCCGCGTCGGTAAAGGTCTCGAACTCGGCGGTCGGAATATTGTGGCGTTTCATGAAGGCTTTGGAAAAGGCCTTGGAGCTCTCCAACTGGGCCGCCGCCTGCGTTGGCCCAAAAATACGCAGCCCATGTTTGCGAAAGATATCCACCACACCCGCCGCCAGCGGTACTTCAGGCCCGACCACCGTGAGCGCAATTTTTTGCGCCAGCGCCCAGGCACACAGTTCATTCACGTCAGTGATCGGCACATTTTCAAAACGATCGTCTTGCGCCGTGCCGCCATTGCCGGGGGCCAGGTAAATCTTGTGGGTTTTGGGCGATTGCACCAAGCGCCAGGCCAAAGCGTGTTCACGGCCACCGCCGCCGATCACCAGAATCTTCATTCGGTATCCAGTTCAGCGTTGTGGTAGACCCCTTGCACATCGTCCAGGTCTTCAATGGCATCGAGCAGCTTTTGCATGCGGGCGGCCTCGTCGCCGGCCATTTCAATCGGGTTCTCTGCGCGCATCGTGACCTCGGCGACATCCGGTGTCAGGCCAGCGGCTTCCAGGGCATTTTTGACGGTCTCAAAGTCGGCAACAGAAGTAATCACTTCAATCGCACCATCGTCATCGCTGATCACGTCTTGCGCACCCGACTCCAGCGCCACGTCCATCACTTTGTCTTCTGAGGTGCCGGGGGCAAAAATGATCTGGCCGCAGTGCTTGAACTGAAACGCCACCGAGCCCTCGGTGCCCATGTTGCCGCCGTATTTGGCAAAAACGTGGCGCACTTCAGCCACGGTGCGCACCTTGTTGTCGGTCATGGTGTCGACAATGATGGCCGCGCCGCCAATGCCGTAGCCTTCGTAGCGGATCTCCTCGTAGCTGATGCCCTCGACGCTGCCGGTGGCCTTGTCGATGTTGTACTTGACGCGGTCCGCCGGCATATTGGCCGCCTTGGCACGGTCCACCGCCAGCCGCAAGCGCGGGTTGGTTCCCAGATCCCCGCCACCAGCGCGCGCAGCCACCGTGATTTCACGGATGATGCGGGTCCAGATCTTGCCGCGTTTTTCGTCCTGACGGCCTTTGCGGTGCTGAATATTGGCCCATTTACTGTGTCCTGCCACGTGAAATCCTTCAAAAGTTCGTTACGCTACTACCTCCATTGTACTTTTTGAGGTTGACATGATTGAGCCCATTCTGATCGCCCAGCACGGCCAGACCCAATGTTTACTCCAACCCGATAAAGCCAACCGCCACGGCCTGATCACCGGCGCCACCGGCACCGGCAAAACCATCACCCTGCAAACCCTGGCCGAAGGCTTCTCCAAACTGGGCGTCCCAGTCTTCATGGCCGACGTCAAAGGGGACCTGACCGGCATTTCCCAGCCCGGCTCGGCCACGCCCAAACTGACCAAGGTGATTGCCGAGCGCGGGCTCGAAACACCCGAATTTGCCGCTTTCCCCACCACGCTGTGGGACGTGTTTGGCGAGCAGGGCCACCCGGTCCGCGCCACCGTAAGCGACCTGGGGCCGCTGCTGCTGGGACGCATGCTCAACCTCAACGAGACCCAGGCCGGTGTCTTGCAACTGGTGTTCAAGATCGCCGACGATGACGGCCTGTTGCTGCTGGACATGAAAGACCTGCGCGCCATGTGCCAGTCTGTCGGCGACAACGCCAGCGAATTCACCACCGAGTACGGCAACATCAGCGCCGCCAGCATTGGCGCGATCCAGCGCGGCCTGATGCAGATCGAGGCGCAAGGCGGCGACAAGTTCTTTGGCGAGCCGATGCTCAACATCGACGATTTCATGCAGACCGACAGCGCTGGGCGCGGCATGATCAACATCCTGGCCGCCGACAAGCTGATGAACTCACCGCGCCTGTACAGCACGTTTTTGCTGTGGATGCTGAGTGAACTGTTCGAGAACCTGCCCGAAGTGGGCGACCTGGACAAGCCCAAACTGGTGTTTTTCTTTGACGAGGCGCACCTGCTCTTCAACGACGCACCCAAGGTGCTGGTCGAGCGCATCGAGTTGGTAGTGCGCCTGGTGCGCTCCAAGGGCGTGGGCGTTTATTTTGTGACACAAAACCCGCTCGACATCCCCGACAGCGTGCTGGCCCAGTTGGGCAACCGGGTGCAACACGCGTTGCGCGCCTTCACCCCGCGCGATCAAAAGGCGGTCAAATCCGCCGCCGACACCATGCGCCCCAACCCCGGGCTGGACGTCGGTGCTGCCATCACCGAGCTGGGTGTGGGCGAGGCGCTGGTCAGTTTTCTCGACACCAAAGGCCGCCCTTGCCCCACCGAGCGCGTCTTTGTGCTGCCACCGGCCAGCCAGATCGGGCCGATCACCGCCGCACAGCGCCAAGCCCTGCTGGCCGAATCCATCGTCGCCGGCGTGTATGAAAAAACGCTGGACCGTGATTCGGCTTATGAAAAACTCAAGGGCCACGCCGCCGCGCGCGCGGCGCAGGCTGAAAGCAAAGCAGCCAGCGCCGGCGAGGCGCCCGCTGCCCAGGGTGGCGGCATGTTCGACAACATCAGCTCGGGCCTGGGCAACCTGCTGGGCGGTGGTGGCGGCCGGCGCACCTCGGCCGGCGAACAGCTATTCAAGAGCGCCGCCAGCTCCATCGGCCGCGAGGTCGGACGCCAGATCATCCGCGGCGTGCTGGGCGGTATTTTTGGCGGCTCCAAACGCTAACGCGGTAGTCATTGCGAGCGCAGCGCGGCAATCCATGAATTCATAATGCATGGCTTGCCACGTCGCTTTCGCTCCTCGCAATGACGACCCTGCTTGACTCGCAATGACACTTTTAAATTTTTATTGAAAGCATCCCCATGACGACCCCCCAAGACCCCATGGTCCACGTCATCAGTCACCCGCTGGTGCAGCACAAACTCACGCTCATGCGCCGCAAGGACGCCAGCACCACCAGCTTTCGCACGCTGCTCAACGAACTGGCCATGCTGATGGCCTACGAGGTCACGCGCGACATGCCACTGCAAGACATCGAGATTGAAACCCCTCTGGAGAAAATGACGGCCAAGGTCATTGACGGCAAAAAGCTGGCGTTGGCTTCCATTTTGCGCGCGGGCAACGGGCTGCTGGACGGATTTCTGGCGGTGGTGCCGGGCGCGCGCGTCGGCCACATCGGCCTGTACCGCGACCCGGCCACGCTGCAGGCGGTCGAGTATTACTTCAAGATGCCCAAGGAAATGTCCGAGCGCGACGTGGTGGTGGTCGACCCGATGCTGGCCACCGGCCACTCGGCCATTGCGGCCATCACGCGCATCAAGGTGCTGAACCCCAAATCGATCAAATTCGTCTGTCTGCTGACCTGCCCCGAAGGCGTCAAGGCGCTGCGCGAAGCGCACCCGGATGTGGAGATTTTCACAGCCGCCATCGACCGCCAACTCAACAGCCACGGTTACATCCTGCCGGGCTTGGGTGATGCGGGGGACCGGATTTTTGGCACGCAGTAAAGTGGATGGTCGTCATTGATAGGCGATTTGGGTGGCAGGGGATGGGTTGGGGTGGCTGCCTCATACTGTCAAAGACCCAGCAATCGGCCGCCACACCAGCCTATCCCCTACTGGCGAACGCTGTGTGGATACGAACAGAAAAACAAAAATACAGGTACTAAGTCAATGTCGGGTTAGCAGAAAGCGGGCATTGTTTGCAGTCATCATAAAGTCAAGTGCGATGTATCATTAAATCTAACCATGGAGATGGAAATGCTTGATAAGTTGAAGGGTTGGGTACAGGGCGGATGGGCTCTACTTATGATCCTCGCGTTATTGATTGGGTTACTGTCCATTGTGCTCGGGGGACAGTCAGTGTTTGGAATGCTTGGCGGAGGCTCCCCAAACACCCCTGGAATCTGGATGCTCATCTTCATGGCGTTCATGTCTGGAGGTTTGTACCAGTCGTACACCGACGTCACTAATGCCCACAAAACAACCCATGTTGTCGATACCAAAGAAGGAGGAGTTCGCACTGGAATCGCCTTAGCAATTTTCTTCATCTCGATAATTCTAGGGACTGATTTTTTGGCAGTGTGGAGCATGACATGGTCGGAATTCATGCAAGCACTTCCCAATTCGCTCTTGGCAGTTGGTGCATACGTTGTGATCATCCAAGCACCATGGTCTGCATACGAAATGTCGGAAGCGCAGAAGCGAGCGCATCCAAAGAAGTATTTTACTCACTACTACCTTGAGACACGTCGAAATGACAGCGATACATGGGTAAGGTCCAGTAGCGAACCGCAGACCCACGAACATGCAATAGCTCAGATGTGGGAGACGCACAATTTCAACCCCCACATGCAGGCTCGCGTAATCAAAGAATCAATCTCCAATGAGGTTTGCGCAAGCCCAGACGAGATTTTCGGGCACCCCTCGTTGCACGGCTCGCGATGAGCGTTGACCGACCTTGGTTCACATTTGATGGTAGCGAAAATCACTACGTTAAATGTCATGGCTAAGTCGGGCTTCTACCGAACAGTGATAGTCGAGTCATTTGTTCCGACTGACACGACAGGCAGGCACGGCCTAGTACATATTCGCCCACTTCCAGGACAAGCGTTTGATTCAAGTCTCTTCGTCGCGTGTTCTAAGCGGCTGATGGACACGCGGCGCTACCCGCTCGGTACAAAATTCAAGCTGCAGACGAAACTGACAGATCGCTTGGGGGGAACACCATTTCTTTATGCTTACCATGGGGATCCAGATGTGGTGGTCTCGAACGAAGATGCAGAGGCAATCATTGGAGGGTTTGGACATAAACACATTTAACTGATCACTCGACTCGGACACGCATCAGCAGGAGACCGCTCCACGGCCTATGTTGCGCGCCGGTCAGCTTCAACATTCGACATCAAAGGAGACACATTGACTGCAATTGCATGCCTTGGATGGGGCTCTCTCGTCTGGGATCCAAGGGAACTCCCGATTCAGCGGCAGTGGTTCGATGACGGTCCGCTCATTCATGTCGAGTTTGCGAGACAGTCACAAGATGGACGAATCACTCTTGTTCTTACCGAGACTCTTAACCCAGTTCGCTCTTTGTGGGCGGTGATGAACGCTACCGATCTTTCCTCTGCCAGAACAGATCTTCGCAAACGCGAGGGAATCCTAGAAAAGAACGAGGCAAAGCATATTGGCACTTGGTCTACTGGTCAGCCATCTCCTGCGCTGATTTCCGGCCTCGCTCGGTGGGCTGATGCTCACGACGTAGCTTACGTTGTCTGGACCAATCTGCCGCCAAAGTTCAACGAAAACGAAACTACGCCTTCCGCCGAACAAGTTGTGAAATACCTCGGCGGACTCACGAGTGCCCAACGCGATGTAGCCAAACGTTACGTTCGTTCCACACCGAGGCAGATTGACACAGAATACCGTCGCCGCATCGAAGCTGCGCTGCAATGGACAGCACTCGATGCACCGTAGCGACAGCAATGTGGAAAGTCGAAGGGCTGCTGGCAGTCTGAACTCGTAATCCGCCACCGCATCGAAACCCGTTAATGAGGATGACTACGTTAGCGGGCGCAGGCCTCATCCGCTCAGGACACCATCCATTCACACCTCCAGCCACTCTTTGCGGATGGCGCTGGCCTGGCGCAGATCTTCCGGCGTGCCTTCAAAGACCACGCTGCCATGGCCCATCACGTAGCAGCGGTCGGACACGTCCAGGGCAATCGTCAGCTTTTGCTCGATCAGCAGCACCGCGATACCGCGCGCCTTGAGTTGCCTGAGGAATTGCCCCACCCCTTCGACCAGCCTGGGCGCCAGGCCTTCGGTGGGCTCGTCGATGATGATCAGGTCGGGGTCGCCCATCAGGCTGCGGCACAGGGTCAGCATTTGCTGCTCGCCGCCTGACAGCACGCCGGCCTCGGTATGTTGGCGCGCTTGCAGTTGCGGGAACAAACGGTACATGTCGTCCATCGTCCAGCGGCCCGTTTTGTGGCTGTGTTTTTGACCCAACCACAAGTTTTGCGCCACTGTCAGCGTGGGGAAAATGTCACGGCTCTCGGGCACGTAGCCCAGGCCCGATTGGGCGATCTCGAAGGTTTTTTTGCCCAGCATCTGCCGCCCCTGCCAAAGCAGCGAACCCTGTGCCTCGACCAGTCCCATGATGGCTTTGGCCGTGGTCGAACGACCCGAGCCGTTGCGCCCCAGCAGCGCCACAATTTCACCCGCCCCCACCTGCAGCGAGACACCATGCAGCACATGGCTTTTGCCGTAGAAGGCGTGCAGTTGTTCAACTTTCAGCATCACACAAACCCCGCCTGCGTCGCCGTCGAGCCCAAGTAGGCTTTCTGCACCTGCGCGTTGGCACGCACCGCCTCCGGGGTGTCAAAAGCCAGCAATTCGCCATACACCAGCACGGCAATTTTGTCGGCCAGGTCAAACACCACGCCCATGTCGTGCTCCACCATCAACAGGGTTTTGCCTTCGGTGGCATGCCTGATCAGGTGGATGAAACGGCTGGTCTCGGACTGGCTCATGCCGGCGGTGGGCTCGTCGAGCAAGATCACATTGGCACCGCTGGCGATGGTGATACCCACCTCCAGCGCGCGTTGCTCTGCATAACTCAGGTGCATGGCCTGGGTGTCGCGCTGCTTGTCCAGGTGCACACTTTCCATCACGGCTTGCGTCTGCGCATTGGCATTGTCCAGACCCGCCAGGAATTTCAGAAACGTGTACTTGTAGCCCAGGCGCCAGAGCACGCCGCAGCGCAGGTTGTCAAACACGCTGAGCGTGGGAAAGATGTTGCTGATCTGAAAACTGCGCGACAAGCCCATGCGGTTGATCTGGTACGGCTGCTTGCCGTCAATGCGGCTGCCATTGAGCAGAATCTGGCCCTTTGTGGGCGCAAAGCGGCCACTGATCAGGTTGAACAGGGTCGACTTACCCGCACCATTGGGGCCGATGATGCCGACACGCTCGCCCGCTTTGACGGCCAGGCTGATGCCGCGGATGATGTCGGTTTTGCCAAAGCTTTTGTGCAGATCCTGCAACACCAGGGCATCAGCAGGCTGGGTCATGACGCCTCCGGAAGTTTGATGTCCTGCACAAACTGGCGCCGGCACAACGCAAACAGTCCCAGGCCGGTCAGCATGACCAAGCCCGAACCAATCCAGCTGTCGAACCCTTTGACATTGAGCGTGATCCCGATAAAAGACAACTCGGGGCCCAGTGCTGCGTCCAGTTGCAAGTGGTAAACCATTTCCAGCAGGGCGGCTGCACCCGCCAGGGAGAGCAGCCCGGTCAGCCACAGCGCCAGATAACTCACCCACAGTCGCCTTGAAAAACCATGCCTGGCCAGCCGCAGGTTCGCCATGATGAGCGAGGCCACGCCACCCGGCGCAACCATCACCATCACGATGAAGATCAGCCCCAGATACAGCAGCCAGGCCTGGGTCAGCCCGGACAGCAGCACAAACGCCAGCACCATCAAAATGGCGCCAATGATGGGGCCAAAAAAGAACGTGGTGCCACCCAGAAAGGTGAACAGCAGGTAAGCGCCCGAACGGTGACCGCTCAGCACTTCGGAGGTCACGATCTCAAAATTGAGCGCCGCCAAGCCCCCTGAAATTCCGGCAAAAAATGCGGCGATCACAAACGCCAGGTAGCGCACCATCTGTGGGTTGTAACCGACAAAGGCGACCCGCTCCGGGTTGTCACGCACTGCATTCAACATGCGCCCGAGCGGTGTGCGGGTAAAGGCATACATGAGTGCTGTGCAGACAAAGGTGTAAGCGGCAATCAGGTAATACAGCTCGATTTGCGGGCCAAAGCTGATGCCGAAGACCGGGCTGCCCGCCACCCGGTTGCCCGATACCCCGGCCTCGCCGCCAAAAAACCCGGGGAACATCAGTGCCATGGCCCACACCAGTTCACCCATGCCCAAGGTAATCATGGCAAACGGCGTGGCGGCTTTTTTGGTCGTGATCCAGCCCAGCACCCCGGCCAGCGCCAGGCTGGCAAAGCCGCCCACCAGAGGGATCAGGCTCACCGGCAGCGCCAAACCATCACTGACCCGATTCAGCGTGTGAATGGCCAGAAACGCGCCCATGCCCGAATACACCGCATGGCCAAAACTGAGCATGCCGCCCTGCCCCAGCAGCATGTTGTAACTCAGACAGACAATGATGGCGATACCCATCTGGCAGAGCAGTGTCTGGCTCAGGCTGCTGGTAAAAATCATGGGCGCCAGCGCCAGCAAAAGCGCGTACAGGCTCCACACCACGGTGCGCGCCATCAGTCGCCCCGCGCGCCCAGCAAACCCCGGGGCCGGAAAACCAGCACCAGCACCATCAACATATAGGGCAGGATCGGCGCCACCGACACGTTCAGGCCCACGGCAAAGGTCTGCATCAGGCCAATCAGCAGCGAAGCCAGAAATGCCCCGCCCAACGAGCCGATGCCACCCACCACCACCACCACAAAAATAATGCCGCCCACCGCCGTGGCCATGCCCGGCTCGGTGACAAACGCATTGCCGCCCAGCACGCCCGCCAGACCTGCCAGCGCGCAGCCGCCACCAAACACCCACATGAACACACGCGGCACGTTGTGCCCCAGCGCCTCGACCATGCCGGGGTGCGTCAAAGCCGCCTGGATCACCAACCCGACGCGGCTGCGCGTCAACAGCAGCCACAGGGCGGCCAGCATCAGCAAGGCCACCCCCATCATGAAGGCGCGGTAGAGCGGGAACTGGGTGTCAAACAGCGTCAGCAAGGGGCCACCCAGTGCCACCGGCACGCGGTAATCCACCGAACTGCGGCCCCACACCAGTTGTACCCCTTCCAGAATGAGGTAACTCATGCCAAAGGTGATCAGCAGCTCGGCCACATGGCCGAACCGGTGCACCCGGCGCAGCACAAAGCGTTCAAACAGGACACCAAGACCACCCACCATCAACGGCGCCAGTACCAAGGCCGGCCAGAAGCCCAGCCACTCGGTCACGCTGTAGCCAAAGTAGGCGCCCAGCATGTAAAACGAGGCATGGGCAAAGTTGAGCACGCCCATCATGCTGAAGATCAGCGTCAGCCCCGAGCTCAGCATGAACAGCAGCAGCCCGTAGCTAAGACCGTTGAGTAGTGAAATGGTGAAGAATGCCATGCAGGATTTAAAAGGTCGTCACTGCCGTGCTTTGTTCGCAATAACAGCAAGTTTTGTCAGCGAAGAACTGCCGACGGGTACGCATCGTACCGCCAAACAGCCATCATCCAGGCATGGCAAACAAGGCAAAGAAGTCCCGGTCGGACTGCAACATGTGGCCCGCCACCAGTTCGGCTACCAGGAACTTGATCAATTGACCCTCGGCACCGGTTTTTTCAGGAACTTCATGCAACTGCTGGTGCAGCGCCCTGGCACTTGTCAACAGTGCCTGATGCTGGTCCATATGGCGTTCCAGATCGGCAAACCCGAGCTCTCGCAAAATAGCTTCCTCATGGGAAAAATGCGCCACCGTGTGCTTGAACAGCGCATCATAGGCAGCCTCAAACGCCTGCGGTTCCTGATGCCGCAAAACCACCTTGTCGAGCAGCGTATTGGCCAGCCGGAACAATGTTTCATGCTCCTCATCAAGGACAGCATGACCACTATTGAACGCGTCTTTCCAACGCAGGTGGACGTAAGAGGTCGAAGCGGCGGGCTCTGCCTCGCGGGCCGACTCTGCGACGATCGGCAAACACAGGTAAACCGCATTGCGGCCGCTTTTTTTGGCCTGGTACATGGCCTCGTCACCCAGGCGCAACAGGTCTTTCTCGGTCGCGCCATGGTCCGGGTACAAGGCCACACCGATGCTCGATGAAATACTCAACACCATGCCCTTGTCGGTCACGAACTCCTGAGCCAGCGCATGGCGTATTTTTTCGGCCACCAGCACCGAGACCTCGCTGTTTTGCTGGTCAGACAGCAACACGACAAACTCGTCCCCCCCCATGCGCGCAGCGGTATCCGAGACACGCAGGCAGCCCTGAATGCGCTGCGCAACAGCCTGCAACACCCAATCGCCCACCTCGTGGCCCAGTTCATCGTTGATGGGCTTGAACTTGTCCAGATCAATAAATAACAGTGCCAGACGGGTGTTGGTGCGGCGCGCACGCATCACCTGTTGCGACAAGCGCTCCAGCGCCAAACGCCGATTGGGCAAGGCGGTCAGCGGGTCACGAAAAGCCAGTTCACGCACCTGTTGCGCCATCTGGGTGCGCTCGGTAATGTCTTCCAGCGATACCACTGCCGCCAGTCGGTCTTCACCCTGCAGCGGCGTCACGCTCATGCTGAGCCAGCGCTGCTGCTGCGGAGAATGGGAAGCGTATTCAAGGTAGAACCGGGGTATGTGCCCAGCCAGTACCGCCCGGATGCCGTCCTGCGCCGTCATGCTGTCTCGCGTGATGGCATCAGCTTCCATGAGCTGGCACGCCGCCAGAAAATTGGTCCCGACATTCATGTCCGGGCTGTTTTGCCGTGATCCCCCAACGCCGTCTATTTCATTGCGCTGCCAGGCTTCATTCACTTTCACAATCACACCGTCATGGTCCAGCACGGCAATTTCTGCATCCACCGAGTTGAGCACCGACTGATTGAACAATTCCCGTTGCTTCAAGACTTTTTGCTGCTGCGCCAGGGTATCCAGCAGTCGATTAAAACCACCCACCAGTTGTCCCACTTCGTCGTTCAGCACCACGGGCAGGGCTTGTGGTGCCTGGTTTTTGCGCACAAAGCCGTCCATGGTATTGACGGCCGCGGTCATGGGCGCCAACTGGCGGCGCAGCATCAACCAGATCAAGGCCAGGCAAAGCAGGAGCAACGCCAAACCCGCCAGCCTGGCGCGTGGCTTGATGGTCTCGATCAAGGAAAAAGTTTCTTCAGGCGGGAGCGTGACCGCAGCGTACCAATGGGCCAGGGGAATTTGTTGAACGCTGACCAGCAGATCACCGTCTTTCGGATCAATCACCCGTGCCGTGCCCTCAAATCCCTGAATGAAGCGATCTATTGACGGGCTCACACCAGGCGCCGGCAACATTTCAAGCAAGCGCGTCGGCTCGGACGCGGCAAAAATCAGTCTTTGGCCTGCATCCACCAGGAAAAAATTACCGGTCTTGCCGTAGCGATGCGAGGTCAATTGACTCAAAAAGTTGGCCTGATCCAGCCGCACCACACCGGCCAAAGCGCCGAGCACATCGCCCGCAGGGCCGCGCACGGGCACAGCCATGGCAAACGAGGCCGTTTTCAGCTTGTTGTTGACCTGCATCTGGCCAATCACCACCTGCCCGTCCTGAAGCACCCGCGCCAACTCCTGCTGCGCAATGACTGGCGTGACCAGCGCATCCGGCAAAAACTGCACATCGGCCTGCAGCACCCCTTGCCGGTTCCATAACCTGGCACCGCCATTGAACGGTCCGGCCAGAAACGACTGCTCCTGCAAAAAAGCCTGCAACGCTGCCGGGTCCTGCTGCATGTTTGGCGACACTCGCAAGGACAGCGTTTCGAGAATGTCAAGCCGCTCGCGCAGACCAAGATTGACCTCGGAGGACAACAAACTCAAAGCCGAACGCTGTTGCTGACCGGTATAAAGCAGCAATTCTTCACGCAACAAACGCTTGCTGTAGAAAGCCAACAGCAGAAAGCTCAGCACCACGATGAGCAGTGTCATCAACGTGACACGGGTTTTGAGAGATTGCGGTAAGAAACGGTGGGACAACATTAAATGGGAAGGTTCCTGCCGACAAAGAAAAAGTAACTGGATGTTACGGGATAAATCGGCTGGATGCCCCTGCAACCATTGGGCTTGAGCACGGCACGACACAATTCAGCCATGAACACCTTGCTCCAGCCTTTCCAAATCAGCCATACCGGCCTGGTTTGGAATAACCATTTCCAACGCCTGGGGCCTGATTTTTACACCGCACTGGCTCCGCAAGGCATGCCGGCACCCTACTGGGTCGGCCGCTCTTTGGCGGTGGCGGAGATGCTGGGCTTGCCAGCCGGGCAACTGCAGTCCGATGCACTACTGCAGGCACTGGCGGGCAACCAGCCCATCAGCGGCAGCCAGCCGCTGGCCAGTGTCTACAGCGGTCACCAGTTTGGCCACTGGGCCGGGCAGCTCGGCGACGGCCGGGCCTGTCTGCTGGGTGAGGTCAACGGACTGGAAGTGCAGCTTAAAGGCTCCGGCCTGACACCCTACTCGCGCATGGGCGATGGCCGTGCCGTGTTGCGCAGCAGCATTCGCGAATTCTTGTGCAGTGAAGCCATGCACGCCCTGGGCATCCCGACCACGCGCGCCCTGTGCGTGGTCGGCTCCGACGAAGAAGTAGCCCGCGAATCCCTGGAAACCGCAGCCGTGGTCACACGCGTGGCTACCAGCTTTATCCGTTTTGGCCATTTTGAGCACTTTGCCGCGCGCAACCAGATAGCACAGCTCAAAACACTGGCCGACTATGTGATCGCACGTTATTACCCGGATTGCCAGAGCGCCAGCCTGCTTGCCGCCAACCCTTATGCCAATTTGCTGATGCAGGTAACCGAACGCACCGCCGTGATGGTGGCGCACTGGCAGGCGGTGGGCTTTTGCCATGGTGTCATGAACACCGACAACATGAGCATGTTGGGCCTGACCATCGACTACGGGCCATTTCAGTTCCTTGATGCCTATGACCCCGGCCACATCTGCAACCACACCGACCGCGGCGGCCGCTACGCTTTTGACCGCCAGCCCGACATCGCCCACTGGAACCTCTATGCGCTGGCGCAGGCGCTGATGCCCTTGATCGAAGACCAGGCCCTCGCCCTGCAGGCGCTGGACACCTTCAAATCGGTGTTTGAGCGCACCTGGCTGCAATTGATGTGCGCCAAATTGGGCTTGACCGGGAACGGCGCTGGCACCGATATCGACCACACCTTGCTGCAGGACCTGCTGGCGTTGCTGGCGCAAGACCGGGTCGACTACACGCTGTTCTGGCGCCGGTTGAGTCAGGCCGTCGCCAGCCAGCAGTTTGCGCCGGTGCGCGACCTGTTTCTGGACACAGCGGCCTGGGATGCCTGGCTGCTGCGTTATGCAGAGCGCCTCGTTGGTGAGAATCAGAACCAGGCGGCGGCATTGATGCTCAAAACCAACCCCAAGTATGTGCTGCGCAACTACCTCGGCGAGCTGGCCATCGAAGCCGCCAAAGGCAAGGATTTCTCGATGGTCGCCAATTTGCTGACCCTGCTGGAGCGCCCTTTCGACGAGCACCCCGCGTTCGAGACTTATGCCGGCCTGCCCCCCGATTGGGCCAGCCGGATCGAGATCAGTTGCAGTTCCTGAACACCCCGATACATTTCAAGCGAGACCGTCATGCCCTTCAAAATCCAGAAAACCGATGCCGAGTGGCAAGCCATCCTGCAAGCCAAAGGCGCCGAACCGGTGGCTTACCAGGTCACACGCCATGCCGCCACCGAGCGGCCGTTCAGTGGCAAGTACGAGGCGCACCAGGCCGACGGCAGCTACCACTGCATTTGTTGCGACGCCAAACTGTTTGATTCCAGCACCAAGTTCAACGCGCATTGCGGCTGGCCCAGTTTTTCATTGGCGATCCCGGGTGCCATCCAGGAGATCACCGATCGCAGCCTGGGCATGACCCGGGTCGAAACAGTGTGTGCCCAATGCGGCGCGCACCTGGGCCATGTCTTTGACGACGGTCCCGCGCCCACCGGCCTGCGCTATTGCATGAACTCGGCTTCGTTAAACTTCACCCCTACATGAAAATACTGATCGACTTTTTCCCCATTCTGCTGTTCTTCGGCGCCTACAAGTTTTACGACATCTACATTGGCACCGGCGTGCTGATGGCGGCCACCGTGCTGCAAATGGCGCTGATCTACGGCATTGACCGCAAGCTGCAGGCCCTGCACAAAATAACGCTGGGGCTGGTGCTGGCGTTTGGCACACTCACGCTGGTGCTGCACGACGACCGTTTCATCAAATGGAAACCCACCGTACTTTACGCGGCCATGGCGATTGCGCTGGCGCTGGCGGTCTGGATTTACAAGAAGAATTTCCTGAAAATATTGCTGGGCAGCCAAATGACTCTGCCCGAGCCGGTGTGGATGCGCCTGAACATCCTATGGATCGGCTACAGCGCCTTCATGGCGCTCATCAACGCCTATGTGGCGGCCTACTACAGCACCGAAGCCTGGGTCAACTTCAAGCTCTGGGGCTACGCCTTCCCGCTGGTCTTCATAGTCGGCCAGGGGTTTTATATTTCACGCTATCTGGTGGCTGACGACACCAAAACCCCCACACCATGAACCAAGCCCCTACCGCCGAGCAACTGCAGCAGCGCCTGCAACAAGTCCTGCAACCGAGTCAACTCGAGGTGATCGACGAGAGCCACCAGCACCACGGCCATGCCGGCGCCAACGGCACCGGCTTTGGCAGCCACTTCAGGGTGCGCATCACGGCTGGGGCTTTTGCCGGCAAGTCCGCCGTGGCACGGCACCGGCTTGTGTATGATGCGCTCCAAGATTTCATGGACCAGGGCTTGCACGCCCTGGCCATTGAAGCCCAAACACCAAAAGTCTGACGGCCACGGTCGAAAATTTCGCTTTTCTCTTTAAATTATTTGCAGGAAATTTGCATGAAAAATAAACTGGTATCAGGTCTTGCCTTGGCCGCCTTTCTGGGCGGTATGTCTGCCGCGGCTGTGGCACAAAATGTGGCCATTGTCAACGGCAAGGCCGTCCCCCTGACACGCGTCGATGCCTTGAGCCAACAAGTGGCGCGCTCTGGCCGCCCGGTCACGCCAGAGATCCAGCAGCAGATCAAAGACGAAGTGATCGCCCGCGAAATCTTCATGCAGGAAGCCAAAAAATTAAGTCTGGACACCACGGCCGACTTCAAAAACCAGATGGAACTGGCGCGCCAGACCATCCTGATCCGTGAACTGTTCGCCAATTACCAAAAAACCAATCCGGTCACCGATGCCGACATCCAGGCCGAATACGACAAGTTTGCAGCGGCCAATGGAGGCAAAGAGTACCGCGCCAGTCACATTCTGGTTGAAAAGGAAGCAGATGCCAAGGCCATCATTGCCCAGCTCAAAAAAGGTGGCAAGTTTGAAGAAATCGCCAAAAAATCAAGCAAGGATCCAGGCTCCGGCGCCAAGGGTGGCGACCTGGACTGGGCGCCTGCAGGCAACTATGTGGCCGAATTTGCCACCGCCTTGACAACCTTGACCAAAGGCCAGTTGACCGAGACCCCGGTCAAGTCCCAATTCGGCTTCCACATCATCCGCCTGGATGACGTGCGCGATGCCCAATTGCCCAAGCTCGAAGAGGTCAAACCACAAGTGTCGCAACAACTGCAACAGCAAAAGCTGACCCAATATCAGGAAGACCTGCGCAAAAAAGCCAAGATTGAATAAACCAGTCGCTTTGTGACTCCTGAAAGCCGGATTCGCTCCGGCTTTTTTATTTGAAAAACCAGCTCACTCCGCCCACCAGCGCAATCAGCACAGGCTGGTGCAGCAGGTAATAGCTCAGGCTCCAGCGACCCAGCCCGGCCAGGGCTTGCGGCATGGGCCGCGCCAGCCAGCCGGGCTGCTGTTTCAAAAGCCAGGCACCGACTGCCGCCCCCCACCACATCACACCCAGCCAGGGAAACAACGGCACATAGTCTTCGGTGACCGGTTTCTGGCTGATCCAGCCCAACCAGTTCCAGCGCATGCTGTTAAAAGCATCGGCCCATGGCGCCAACGGCCCGGACTGCAGCAGGTGCTCAAAGATGAATTTGGATACGATAGCCAGGGCGCCCAGTAACCATAACCACCGTCCCCAGCGGGCGGTGAGACGCACCAAGATCAGCATCAGCGCCAGACCGTGCAGCACGCCAAAATAAATGAAGCTGTTGGGAAACATCAGCCAGGAGCCCGCCGTAACCAGCAGCGCGCCCCCTGCCACCTGAGCCCAGCGCTGCCAGAAGCGCGGCCAGCTTTGCCCCTGCGCCGTGGCCATGGCCTGGCCCATGCCGGCGCACAGCAAAAACAGGCTGACGATCAGGGTGCGCTGCCAGGTCCAGAACGGGTCGCGGTAGACGTCCTGCGTGACCAGCTTGAAGTAGTTCAAGTCAAAAACCAGATGAAACCCCGTCATCCAGAGCATGGCCAGGCCGCGCATGGCATCCAGGGTGTCAAAACGTTGGTTTTTCATGCGGCGAGTGTATTCAACCGGGAATGTCCATTAGGCAGTGCTTTGCAGTGACAGCGCCAACTCCTCGCGAAGCCAGGCGCGAAACACCTGCAACGGCGGCCACGCCTCAAGCTCGGGAGGAAACACACACCAGTAGGCGTAGGCCGTGGCATCGGGCAAAGCCCAGGGCGACAGGCGTACCAACCGCCCTTCACGTAGCGCATCAGCCGCCAGCACCTCGCGCGCCAGCCCGATGCCAATGTCCTGTTCCACAGCCTGAAGCATCAGGCCTGAGTCATTGAACGTGGCCACCGGGTTGACCCCCACCCGGCTGCATCCCAGCGCAAACCAGCGCTCCCACAGCTTGACACTGCCGAGCAGGGGCTCATCGGCCAGCGCCTCCGTACTGCGTCCGTGCAAGCGACGTGCAGCAGCGGGTGATCCCAGCGCAATCAGCGGCGAATCAATCAGCTGCTCGGCCTGCAGACCGCGCCACGGGCCAGCCCCCTGGCGCAGTGCCACATGAAAACCTTCACG
>NZ_JAMPXE010000160.1 GCF_023701345.1 Rhodoferax sp.
ACGCGCGGCAACATCGCCCTGCTGCTCGATGACCGCTGGGTGACACCGCCACTACGCTGCGGGCTGCTCGACGGTATCGGGCGCGCGATGGCTTTGAAAGAAGGCCGTCTGCTTGAGGCCGTGGTGCGGGTTGACGACTTGCCGCGGGTACAGGCGCTGGCCTTTGTCAACAGCCTGCGTGGCTGGTTGCCGGCTCAGCTTTTGCCATCCAACCCTCCACCCCATGCTTGACCTGCTTAAAACCTTCTCCTGGCAAGAGTTCAGACACCACCCCTGGCGCAATGCGGCGGCGGTGGTGGCGGTGATGCTGGGCGTGGCGCTGGCGTTTTCGGTGCATTTGATCAACGCCTCGGCGCTCGATGAGTTCTCGCAGGCGGCGCGCTCGGTGGGCGGCCAGCCCGACCTGGAATTGCGCGGCGTGCAGGGCCAGTTCGACGAATCCCTGTTTGCCCGGATGGCCAGATTGCCGCAGGTGGCGCGGGCCTCGCCGGTGCTCGAAGTTGGCACTTACGCCATCACCCCTGAGGGCAAGCGCAGCCTGCAGGTGGTCGGCGTCGATGCGCTGGTGGTGGCGTTTGTGGCCCCTGATCTGATGCCGTTGCCGACAGCAGCCGGCGACAAGCAACCAGTTGACCGTTTCGCGCTGTTTGCGCCGGCGCAGGTTTTTTTGAACCCGGCGGCACAACCGCTTGCCGGGCCAAACCTGAAGCTGCAAAGCGGCTTGGGGCTGATGCCGGTCAACGTGGCCGGCAGCGTGCGCGCCAGCGGCCGGGCGCTGGCGGTGATGGACATTGGCGCGGCCCAGGAACTGTTCGGCAAGCAGGGGCAACTGAGCCGCATCGACCTGCGCTTGAAGTCAGGCGTCAACCGCGACGACTTTGCCCGCAGCCTGCAAAGCGCCCCCGACTGGCCCGCCGACCTCACATTGAGCGTGCCCGGTGACGCGCAATCGCAAATCAACAACCTGTCGCGTGCCTACCGCGTCAACCTGACCGTGCTGGCTTTCATTGCCCTGTTCACCGGCGCGTTTCTGGTGTTCTCGGTGTTGTCCTTAAGCGTGGCCAAGCGTGCGCAGCAGTTTGCGCTGCTGGGCGTGCTGGGACTGAGCGGCCGCAAACGCCTGCGCCTGGTGCTGTGGGAATCGCTGGCGCTGGGCCTGCTGGGCAGCGCCGCCGGCATCGCCCTGGGCACCGCCCTGGCGGCGCTGGCTCTGACCCTGCTGGGCGGCGACCTGGGCGGCGGTTTTTTTACCGGCACCGCGCCCCGGCTGCAATTCAGTGGCTGGGCCGCGTTGATCTATGGCGCCATGGGTGTGGCCGCCGCGCTGGTGGGCGGCTGGTGGCCGGCCAAGGCGGCGCAAGCCCTGCCACCGGCACAAACCCTGAAGGGGCTGGGTGGCATGCTGGTCAACCCGCACAGCCACTGGCTCAGCTTGCTTTTGATCCTTGTTGGCACCGCGCTGACCCGGGCGCCAGCGGTCTGGGGGATTCCGGTGGCGGCCTATCTGTCGGTGGCCTTGCTGCTGGTGGGCGGCATCACCGCCCTGCCCTGGCTGATTGGCCTGCTGCTGGACCGCATCGCGCCATGGGTGGCACGCCAGACCCTGCCGCTGCTGGCGGTGGCGCGGGCCCGACACCAGCGTGAAACGGCGGCCGTGGCGGTCAGCGGGGTGGTGGCTTCGCTGAGCCTGGCCGTGGCTTTGACAGTGATGGTGGCAAGCTTCAGGGAGTCGGTTACTCACTGGCTCGACCAGGTGCTGCCCGCCGATTTGTATGTGCGCAGTGCCGCCAGCCTGGGCGCCAGCGACACGGTCTATTTCAGCCCTGAATTTGTTCAGGCTGCCGCTGCCTTGAAAGGTGTCAAGCAATTGCAGGCGCAGCGTGTGGTGCCGCTGCTGCTCAAACCCAGCCTGCCGCCGGTGGCGCTGATCGCCCGCGAATTATCAGACCCGGCCAGGAGCCTGCCGCTGGTGGGCGAGCCCCTGCCGGTGCCCACCGGGCAGATCGGCATTTACGTCAGCGAAGCAGTGGTGGACCTGCATGACGCCACGCCGGGTCAGACCTTTGCACCACTCGACAAAACGTTCAGGTCCCTGGCACAAGCAGGACAGGCAGCCGAAGCCTCCTACTTTGTGGCGGGCGTCTGGCGCGACTACGCGCGCCAAAGCGGCACCATTGCCATTGACCGGACCGCCTTCGAGCGCCTCACCGGCGACCAGCGCGCCAACGACCTGGCGTTGTGGCTGACCGACCCGGCGGACGCGCCCAAGCTGCAACAGGAACTGCGTGCGCTGGCAGAACAGATGGGTACTGGCATCGGTGACCTGATGGAGTTCGGCACACCGGGGCAGATCCGCGCCACCTCGCTGCGTATTTTTGACCGCAGTTTTGCCGTCACCTACTGGCTGCAGGCGGTGGCGATTGCGATTGGCCTGTTTGGCGTGGCGGCCAGCTTCAGCGCCCAGGTGCTGGCCCGGCGCAAGGAGTTTGGCCTGCTGGCGCATTTGGGGCTGACACGGCGACAAATTCTGACCGTGGTCGCTCTTGAGGGTGCGGCCTGGACGCTGTTGGGTGCACTGGCGGGGCTGGGCCTGGGCCTGGTTGTGTCAGTGGTGCTGGTGCAGGTGGTGAACCCGCAAAGTTTTCACTGGACCATGGACCTGATGCTGCCCTGGCTCAAGCTGCTGGGCCTGTGCCTGGCGGTGGTGGCCGCAGGCACGCTGACCGCCTGGCTGGCCGCCCGGGCAGCGGCTGGACAGGATGCGGTGCTGGCGGTCAAGGAAGATTGGTGACCCCGTCACTGCGAGCGCAGCGCGGCAGTCCATGCAGCCGGGAGGTCATGGCTTGCTTCACTTCGTTCGCAATGACAATGCTTCTTCATGTCAAGCTTCATCCGGCCCCACAGGCTCGATGGTTAGCATCTGCTGCGCCAACACGGCCAACGTGGCCTCCGAGGCATCCTTCCCGGCAGCACTGCGCGCCATGATGCGCTGGCGCAATTGCTCAGGCGTGGCCTGCGGCGCCAGGATGTTGAAAGCGGCCCCCATCTGCTGCGCCAGCACACAAAAAGCATCGCGGTCGGCACGCTTCAAAAAGGCCGCATCCACCAGCACCGACCAGCCGGCCTGCAACAGCATGGCGGCCTGCTCGCGCAGGTGGGCATAGGTGCGCTCGTGAGCATCGGCCGCGTACAGGCCAGTGCCCACACCGGAACCACTGGCGGCGCTGCGCGCCAGCCCGAACAGTCGCTTGCGCTCTACATCCGAGCGCAAGCGCAGGGTGGCCGCATCCGGGTCGGCCTGCAACAACGCGTCGGAGGCCACGGTTTTGCCACAACCCGACAAGCCATGGGTGATCACCAAACGCAGCACAGGCGGCGCCAGCAGGCGCTCCGCCAGCGCCACATAGGTATCGATCTCGCTGGCATCGCCTTGGATTTGTGCCGAGCGCAACGCCGCCACCTTGGCCCGCACCATGGCGCGATAGACCGCGTAAAAGCGCAGCACACGCGCCGCCTGGTAGTCGCCACTGCGGCTCAGCACCTCGTCGAGCAGCCAGCCGGCCAGACCCGGCTGCTGGTGCGCCAGCAGGTCAATGTAGACAAAGGCGATTTCGCTGGCCACATCCATCCAGCGCAGGTCTTCGTTGAACTCGATGCAGTCAAACAACTGCACCCGCCCCTGGATCAGCACCATGTTGGCCAGGTGCAGGTCACCATGGCATTCCCGCACCCAGCCCGCCTGCTGGCGCGCCTGCATCAGCGGCGCAAGTTGCTGAAATTGCGTTTGGGTCCAGTCGCGCAAGGCTGTCAGCCGGGCCTGCAGGCCCGCCTCAGGCACCAGGCGCAACAGGTCGGTGACGTTGTCAAGCGCGGGTTGCAGGATGTGTTCACCCGAGCCAAAGCGCGAACCCGCTGGCGCCACCGCCGCAGTCTGGTGAAACGCCACCAGGGTATCGGCCAGCGCCGACAGATGCCAGACCTGCAACTCGCCACGCGCGCAGACATGGTCAAGCCTTGCCGATTCTTCAAAACGGTGCATCTTGACGGCGTATTCGATCGGCACGCCCGAACCTTGCCACTGCGGGTCTTGCGGCGTGTTGAAAATACCAACCACCGCCAGATAAAGCTCAGGCGCAAAACGGCGGTTCAGGCGCAACTCGTCCTGACAGTAGTGTTGCCGCAAAGCCAGCGTGCTGAAATCCAGAAACGCCAGCTTGACCGGCTTTTTGATCTTGTAAGCGAAGTCACCGGCCAGCAGCACCCAGGAAATATGGGTTTGCACCAGTTCCACCCACACGACGCCGTCCGGATAACGTGCCGGATCGAGCAGGGCTTGAATCAAAGGCGGCAAGATGGGCTCCATGCACGCCATGATGCCAGATTTGGCCTGAACTGGTAGAAACCAACCCCTGCCGGGGCGGCGTCTGAACGTAGAATCAGTTTTTAATTTTTTATTAACCCGCCAGGGTGCGCCTTGGCATTTTTGAGAAAGCTGCTTATGAAAAAACTTCTGCTTGCTGCTGCCATCAGCGTTCTGTGCACCGCCGCCTTTGCCCAGGGCAAAGACCTCAAGGTGGCCATTGATGCCACGTACGAACCCTTTACCTTCAAGACCGCTGACGGCAAGCCCACCGGCTTTGACGTGGACATTGCCAGTGCCCTGTGCGAACAAATCAAGCGCAAGTGCGTCTTTGTCGAGCAAGCCTGGGACGGCATGATCCCCGGTCTGCAGGCCAAGAAATACGACGTGATCATCAGCTCGATGTCGATCACCGCAGATCGCCTGAAAGTGGTTGACTTCACCGACAAGTACTACAACACCCCGAGCAAGATCGTGCTCAGGAAAGACATCAAGTTTGGCGGCCCGGCTTCCATCAAGGGCAAAAAAATCGGCGTCCTGAAAGCCAGCACGCAAGAAAAATACGCTTTGGGCGAACTCAAGACCAAGGGTGTCGAAGTGGTGTCTTACGACGCACAAGACCAGGTCTATCTGGACATCAAGGCTGGCCGTCTGGACGGCACCGTGGCTGACATCATGGAAGTGGGCGGCGGCTTCCTGGACAAGCCGGGCGCTGAAAACTACCATTTTGTCGGCGATGAACTCTATATTCCGAAGTACTTCGGCACCGGTGCCGGCATTGCGCTGCGCAAGGGTCAGGGCGCGCTGAAGAGTGAACTCAACGCCGCCATCAAGGCCATTCGCGCCAACGGCAAATACAAGGCCATCAACGACAAGTACTTCAAGTTTGACGTTTACGGCAAGTAATTGATCAGAAGAAACCGGCTTTTGGCGTGCATGCAAAAGTCGGTTGACTGGCGCTTCCATGACTTCCACCACGCAGTCTTACCTCCTGGTTATTTTGCAAGGCTCCCTGCTCACGGTCGGGGTGTCGTTGGGCGCGCTGCTGGTCTCCATCATTCTGGGGCTGCTGGGTGCCGCCGCCAAACTGTCGGGGCGACCGGTGCTGGTGGCCATTGGCACTTTTTATACCACCATCATCCGCGGCATCCCTGACCTGGTACTGATGCTGCTGGTGTTTTACGGCGGCACGATCGGCATCAACACCCTGCTGGAAAAGATGGGCAGCGAGGCCACCGTGGACATCGAGCCCTTTGCCGCCGGCGTCATTACCATCGGCTTCATTTACGGCGCCTACATGACCGAGACCTTTCGCGGCGCCATCCTGAGCATTCCCCAAGGTCAGATGGAGGCCGCCTGGGCGTTTGGCATGGGCCGCACGCAAACCTTCATGCGCATCACGCTGCCACAAATGGTGCGCTACGCCCTGCCCGGCTTTACCAACAACTGGTTGGTGCTGATCAAGTCGACCGCTTTGGTGAGCCTGATCGGCCTGCAGGAAATGACCTATCTGGCCAAGCAGGCCAGCGCCGCAACGCGCTCGCCTTTTGCCTTCTTTTTGTTCACCGGTGCGCTGTTTCTGGTGTACACCACGATCAGCCTGTTTGCTTTGAAAAAGCTCAACGCCCGCTATAGCCTGGGCACCAAACGGGTGCAGTTGTAATGGAATGGGCCGTCATTTTCGAGCCAGACAACCTGGCACTGTTTGGCAACGGCATCGTCATCACGCTGTGGCTGCTGTTTTCGTCACTCGCAGTGGGGGCCGTGCTGGCGCTCATTTTTGCGCTGATGCTCACCGGGCCGTGGGCACCGCTGCGCTGGCTGGTCGGCGCCTACACCTTTGTCATTCGCGGCACGCCGCTGCTGATTCAGGTCTATCTGATTTATTACGGCCTGGGTCAGCTCGAATGGATTCAGGAACGCTGGGACTCGGTGTGGCCCTGGACACATTTCAAGGAGCCCTTCTTTTGCGCCCTGCTGGCCTTCAGCCTGAACACCGCCGGCTACACCGCTGAAATGCTGGCCGGTGCCATCCGTGAAACCAGTGCCGGCGAGATCGAGGCGGCGCACGCCTACGGCATGAGCCGCTTCCAGACCA
>NZ_JAMPXE010000161.1 GCF_023701345.1 Rhodoferax sp.
CACCAACTGCTCGCCAGCCTCGGCGAGCGTATCCGTGATGTGCGCCAGGGGCCTGACGGCCTGCTGTACGTGCTGACCGACCAGGCACGGGGGCGCTTGATCCGGCTGCTGCCCGATTAGCTCAATCAGCCCGGATTAGAGCTTCAGTCGCTCAGCGTGCGCGTCGAATCGTCCGGGCGCGGGGCTGCGTCGTTCCAGCACACTTCAAGCCGGTCGCGACCGCCTTTTTTGGCGCGGTACAACGCCGCATCACTTTCAGCCAACATCTCACCGAAAGACGACTGTTGCGTCAGGTAACTGGCGCCGATACTCACCGTGTAGGCAACAGTTTGCTTCTCGAACACCACAGGGTTGGCGCGCACTGCATCAATGATGCGGTTCGCCAGTGCGCAGCCCCCCTCTTGTGTGGTGTTGGGCAGCAGCACGGCAAATTCCTCGCCACCAATACGACCGATCAGGTCCGACTCACGCAACACACCCTTGACCGTTTGTACAAACCTCTTCAGCACCACATCCCCAGTTGGATGACCATAGTTGTCGTTGACGTTTTTAAAGTGGTCCAGATCCAGCATCAGCACCACCAGTGGCAACTGATAACGCCTGGAGCGCACCAGCTCCTGATCGGCAAGACTCATGAAATGCTGGCGACTCATGGCGTCAGTCAAGTTGTCGACGTTGGCCAGGGTCTGACTGGCCAATTCTGCGCGTTTGAGCACGCTCACATCCTCATGCGTCACCACCATGCGGTGCGAGGGGTCCTGGACCGACGTGACCTTGACAGTAAACCACCACCGGCCGCACACGCAGCAGATGGGTTCCGGTGCATGAAAACTGGCTGCTTCACCCGCGGTGATGGCTGCCATGCCAGCTGCCACAACGGCCACCGTTGGTGAGTCGACCGCAAAAAAATGTGACAGCACCTTCAGGTAGTTTTGACCAACCGATTCCTCGAAACCAAGCTTTGACATATAGCTACGCCACGCCGCATTGGTGTACAGAACCATGCCGTCCTGATCCAGCACGGCGATCTGCGCCGAGATGGAGTCAAAAATCGCGCGCTGAAACTGCGCCGCCGTGACCAAATCAGCTTCGATCTGCTTTCTCTGCGAAATATCAACCAGGGTGCCAACCACGCGCAAAGCCGTGCCAACGGCCGACCGAAGCACCACGGCGCCGCGCGCAAGAACCCATTTGACGCTGCCATTGCTGCTTTGCAGGCGGTGTTCAATACGATAACTGTCTCTCTTTCCGACGATGCAATCCTGCATCTGCAGCAGCAGTTGTTCCCTGTCATCCGACAGCACATAGTCCATCAAATCTGAACACTGCATGCTCAACACCGCCGTGGAAGTCCCGATCAGCTGCGCATAACCCTCAGAAATCAGCACCTCGCCGCTGTTGACCTGCCAGTCCCACACCGCGTCCCCAACCGCCTTTAGCGCCAGCGTCAGGCGTTCCTCACTGGCACGCAGTTGTTCTTCCATGTGCCGCGACTCGGACACATCGACCAGCGCAATCAGCCAGCCGACTTTCGGACCGATCCAGACCACCTTGACCTGCACTGGCAGCGGCTCCAGGCCATCGATCTGCAAAGCGAACTCGGCGGCCTGCGTTTCCTGCTCATCACGGGCATGCGCCAGTATGGTATTGAATTGGGCGCGCTGGGCCGCGGCCACATATATGGCGAGCCGGCTGCCGACCAGCTGCGCGCGCTCGGAGGCGAGCAACTGGGCTGCTGCCAGGTTCAGCTTGGTGATGTTGCCATCCACATTGATCAGCACATTTCCCACCGGTGCAAAGTCGTAGAGCTCGCTACTTTGGTTGAGCGCCTGCTCCAGTTGCGCCCGGGCTGTGTTGAGGTGCTCATTTTGCAACTCCAACTCGATCTGGTGAATTTCCAGCTCTTCCAGCAAATGCCGGACTTGCTGCAGGTCCAGCGCCGCCGCAGCCAGCTCGCCGGGGTGTCCGGACAGCCGCGCCGTCGCCAATTGGCGCAAGACTTCAAAACCGGGTGGATTTTTACGGTACACCATGACTACTTTCCTGCCCCGCCGTCAACACCTGCAAATTGGCTTGCGCCTGGCGCAACGCCATCTCCAGTGTTTTGCTGGTACTGATGTCGGCAAAGGTGATTACCAGGCCGTCGATCCGGTTGTCGTGGGTGCGGTACGGCATGAGGCGCACCTTGAACCAGCGCGCGTCTGTGGCCTGCACATCAATTTCCCGAAACACCAGGGTGCGCAATACCTCCTGCGCGTCGGCTAACAGGCTGGGGTAGCTCAAATCACACACGATGTCGGTGATGCTGCGACCGGCATCACCGGGAATCAGCTTGAAAATTCTGGTGGTCGAGGGTGTGAAGCGCCGCACGTGCAGGCTGTCATCCAGAAACAGGATCGCAATCTCGGTACTGTCGAGCAAATTGCGCATGTCATTGCTGGCACGCGATACCTCGGCCACTTTGAGTCGCAACTCATTGTTGATGGTCTGCAACTCTTCGTTCATCGATTGCATTTCTTCCTTGGAGGTGGTCAGCTCCTCGTTGGTGGACTGTAGCTCCTCGTTGGTCGACTGCAGCTCTTCGTTGGCCGACTTGAGTTCCTCCTGCGAGGTCTGCATTTCCTCGCGGGTGGAACGGGCGTCTTCGCGGGCGTGCTGCAGCTCCTGCAATGCGGCCGCGATGCGCTGGGCCTCGCCCGCGTTGGTGGCGGTTGCCATGCGTGGCCGGCGCGTGCTGGGGCCGTCCACTTCACGAAACACAATCAGCGCGGTGCCGTTCAAGGCCGCGGGCTCGTTCAGTGGCTGCACCACCACATCCACATATTTGGCCGGCCTGGTATTGTCAATTCTGACCCGCTTGAGCGTCGTGACCTTGCTTTCGCGAACGGCCCGATAAAACGCTTCACTCAGAGCCTGCCTAAGCCCCTCGCGGGCCATGGCAATCAGGTTCAGGTTGGGTTTGCCGGCAGCAGGCTCCAGGTATTTCCCGGTTTTTCCGCTGAAATACAGCATCTCGCCCTTGGCGCTCACGAGCAGTGCCGCCGGCGCATAGTTCGCCAGTACCAATTGTTCCACCAGCACTTGAAGATCTGGCGTCATGGCTGCTGCATTTGCGGCATGCGGGACGGGCGCTGACGAACGCAAACCGGTTTGGCTGAATGCGCTCGGCATGCCCGAGGGCAATGCGGGTGTTGGCACGTCCAGCCGGCGGTAAATGCGTGAGCGGCCAGGCAAACCTGAAAACAGGGCACTCGCCGGTGCCACTGACTCGGAATTGCCGAGCAGCAAAAAACCACCAGGCACCAAGCTGTAATGGAACAACTGCAACAGTTTTTCCTGCAGGCCGGCCTCCAGGTAAATCAGCAGATTGCGGCAACTTAAAAAATCGATCCGGGTGAACGGCGGGTCGGCGATGACGTTTTGCTCGGCAAAAATCACCATTTCGCGAATTTCGCTGCTGACGCGGTAACCCGCAGCCTCAGGCACAAAAAAACGCTTCAAACGCTCTGGCGAGACGTCGGCGGCAATGCTCTCGGGATAGACACCGGCACGCGCACGGCTGATGGCATCCGCGTCCAGATCCGAAGCAAAAACAAGCAATTTATAACGGTGTGCCGTGCCGCCCGCATCCATTGATTCCCTGAACAACATGGCCAATGAGTAAGCCTCTTCACCGGTCGAACAGCCGGGAATCCAGGCACGCAGCAAGGCACCGTCCGGATGATTGCCCTGCAGCGCCGGGAATACCTCGCGCTTGATCTCTTCCCACACCACTGAATCTCGGAAAAAACTGGTGACCCCGATGAGCAACTCACCCAGCAGCAACTCAATCTCTTTGGGGTTTTCACGCACATAGCGCAGGTAGTCGTCAATACGGGGCAACAGGTGCAGGCCCATGCGTCGCTCGACACGCCGCATGATGGTGTTTTTTTTATATGCTGAAAAATCGTGGCCGGTATGGGTGCGCAACAAGACCAGTATCTTGTCAAGGAAACCAGCCGCAGTGCGCTGAAATTCGGCTGCGACCTGGGCCTGGATGTCGCCCACGAGCCGGATGCGTTTGACAAAACCGATGACCTTGGCCGGCAGTTCATCGGCCGGCGCCACGGCGTCCACCACATCGGCGTCTATCGAACTACGCGGCATGCTGTCAAATTGGGCCGAGGCCGGCGTCTGCGCAAAAGAGGCACCGCCGGCCTGCCGAATCGCACGCAGGCCCAACGTGCCATCCGAGCCCATGCCCGACAGAATGACACCAATGCTGTTGTGCTGCCGGTCATCGGCAAGTGACTTGAAGAAAAAATCAATCGGCTGGCGCAAGCCACGCGCTTCGGTCGGCTCAAACAGATGCAGCACACCATGCATCAGGGACAGGTCCCGGCCAGGAGGAATCACATAGACGTGGTCGGGTTCGACGGTCATCTGGTCGGCCGCCTGTTGCACCGGCATCGGCGTATGGCGCTGCAGCAACTCCACCAGCATGCCCTGGCTCTTCGGGTCCCGGTGTTGCACCACCACAATGGCCAGCCCGGACTGGGGCGGCACATGCGATAAAAATTGCTCCAGCGCCGTCAGCCCGCCTGCTGACGCACCGATGCCAACAATGGGAAAAGCTGCACTGGCAGCAGCCAAGGTGTTGTCATTGTTCACTCAAGCAATCCCTGTGATGGGTTAATCATTTCGCATTATGAGTTGTCGCAAAATTGTAAGCGCAACAAATAAGCGATGTTCAATAAATCACACGGTCTCTCAAGGCATTTTGACAACTACTTGTGAGGGTTTGACGGCATTCCCCTTCATCAACGTCACGTCTTCGGCCGTGGCCACAAGGCCCGGCGCGGCAGGTCGGTCACTTACCTCTCAAAATGGCACAGCGCGTCGCGCGCGATGATCCTGATTTCACGGAATTCCACTTCGATAATGCCCTGCTGCACCAAAGCCGAAAATGCGCGGCTCACCGTCTCCACCGTGACACTCAGGTGATGGCCGATGTCGCGCCTCGTCATCGGCAGGATGAAGCGATTGGGCGACCAGCCCATGTCTTCAAAACGCTGGGACATCGTGTGGAGAAATCGCGCCACCCGGGCCTCTGATTTGACTGAACGGGTCAGGGAATAAGCCTCCTGCTCCTGGATGATCTCGCGGCTGCTGGCCCAATAGGCCATGTGCTCCAGCTGATTGTTGTTTTCAGGAGTGAACAAGTCAACGGCCGGTAGGCGGATCAGGTCGCAGTCGGTCAGGGCCACCACTTCGCTCATGTAGACGTTCTGGTAAATGCCATCGAAGCCAAGCAAATTGCCTTTCATCGGAAAGCCCAGCACATGCACCCCCCCATCGACATTGGTGATCAGGGACTTGAGGGTGCCCAGCCGCACCACATACAGCCCCTCGAACGCTTGCCCCATCACCAGGGCAGACTGCCCGGCTTTCAGGCGCCGGCGCTGGAACAGTTCAACGCCGGCGCCCTCGTGCAAACGGCCTTCGTAGCGCAGCAAATCCTGGACCTCATGCAGCGTGGTCCAGTGCTCGTCAACCCCGAACTTCGTCACATGGTGACTGGGATCGGGAATGGGACTGGGTTGCCAGAGTGCAGTTGTGGGCAGTGCCTGAACGTTCATCATGGAAAACCTTTCTCTGTATCCGTGGCAAAAGGCTCCACCCAACGGGCGCCACAGCGATCCCTTGCAACAACTTTAGGTCGCCCCTGACCAATCGTCTGTAGGGAGAGTTGGACAGCGCGCGCCAGCACATGTTGACAACGCGCACCCAATACCAAAAAAGTTTAATGACTCAGGACCGGTTCTTCCACATCGATCAGCCTATGGCGCACAGCCAGTCGCACCAGGCCAGGCACGTCGGTGACGCCGAGTTTTTTCATCAACCGGCTGCGGTAGGTAGCCACAGTTTTGGGTGACAAATGAAGCGTGACGCCAATGGCCGAACTGGACTGTCCTTGCACCACCATCAAAATGATTTGCCGCTCACGCGGTGACAGCAAGCTCAAGGGATCGGCGTCTGGCTGCGTGAGCGCCTCCAGCGCGAGATCGGCCACGTTGGCGCCAAGGTATTTTCTGCCTTGCACGGCAAGCTCAATGGCTTGCATGAGCTCGCTTGCCGGGGAACCCTTGAGAACATAGGCACTGGCACCCAGTTGCAGCGCTTCAGCCACCTGATGAGGTTGCGCCGACATGGTCAACACCACGCTGCGAACTGGCAGCCGCCGGTGCTGCAACTCGGCCTGCAACTCCAGCCCGGAGCGCCCCCCCAGATTCAGGTCAAGCAGCAACACTTCGGGACGCAAACGCAACAGGTCGGACAATGCCTGGGTCGGGTCAGCCGACTCGCCAACCACCGTGTGACCACGTGCTTCCAGCAGGGCACGCAGACCATCGCGCATGATTTGGTGGTCTTCCACCAGATAAACCC
>NZ_JAMPXE010000027.1 GCF_023701345.1 Rhodoferax sp.
ACAATTTAAAGCCGGCACACCAGAGGGCGTATAACGCATGGTGCTGGATTCGACAATTTTCGCCGTCAATACAAATTGATTAACGGCAGCGTTCGCAGCAGGTGTTGTCACTCAGGAAATTCAAGCCTGGTATTCGGCTTGTTGCGTTTTGCGGGCGTCTTCACGCTCAACGGTCTTCATCATGGAAGACGGGCCGGTTTCAGCCTTCTTCTTCAGAACCGTCAAATGGCGCAACACGGCATCATTGAACTTGAAAGCATGCTCAAGTTCAGCCATGACCGCCTGGTCGGCTTCAATATTGACGCACAGGTAATGGGCTTTGGCCAACTTGTTGATCAGATAGACCAACTGGCGGCGGCCCCAGTCCTCGACACGGTGCACTTTGCCACCGCCGGCAACAATCATGCCCTTGTAACGCTCCAGCATGGCTGGAACTTGTTCGCTCTGATCCGGATGAATCATGAGGATAATTTCATAATGACGCATTGAAACTCCTTCTGGATAAACCTCTTTGGAGGCAAAAAACCGCCCTCAGCGTCTAATTGAGGTGCGGTAAGGTAACTAGTAATTATAGCTGTTTATCGTCAGCCCTGGCTCATCTGGCAGCGGAGCCACGCGTCAGCCAGCTCAGGACAATTGTCACCAGCAATCCCGCACCAACACCAAAGACGCCGGCTGAGACAGAATCAATCTCAAACCAGAGGCCGGAGCCCTGTAAAGACAGCAGCGTCCTGACCGGGGTCATATTAATTAGCATGTAATAAAGCGTTAACAGCAAGCCGGTCAACATGCCAGCCACAGCTGCAAAACGTGTGACACCAGTCCAGAAAATACCCAGAATCATGACGGGCACAAAAGCTGAACCGGCCAGTGAAAAAGAGGCTGAAACCAGAAACAGGATATCAGCCGGGCGTTGAGCTGCGACATACGCCGCGATCAAGGCCACCAGCAGGAGTGCAAATTTTGACAGCATCACGCGCCGGACTGTCCCGGCACGGTCGGTATTTTTCCAATAAAAGAGATCATGGGCCAACGCATTCCCGATCGTCAGCAACAGGCCATCGGCTGTGGACAAGGCTGCTGCCAAACCACCCGCCGCCACCAAACCCGACACCACATAAGGCAGACCGCCTAATTCAGGGGTGGCCAACATGACGATATCTGGGCCCAATTGGAGCTCGGCAAACTGAAGGATGCGATCACCATTGATGTCACTCACTGAAATCAGGGCGGGATCAAGCTTGGTCCACTGCGCAATCCAGACCGGCAAATCATCAAAGCGCATGCCCACCAGCTGGCTCATGACTTCATACTTCACCAAAACAGCCAGGGCCGGCGCAGAGAGGTACAAAAGTGCAATGAAAAACAGTGACCAGGTGACTGAATTCCTGGCTTCAGCCACCGTGCGCGTGGTGTAAAACCGCGTCAACAAATGCGGCAAGCCGGCAGTGCCAATCATGAGGCAAAACATGAGGGCCAAAAAATTACGCCGTGACACATCAAACATCTGTTGCTCTTCAGGTGTGCCACCTGGATCACCAGCAAAAGGCTGGGTATGTGCAGGCATGCCAGCCAAAGGCTGGGCACGCGCCAGATAGTCCTGCCTGGCCTGGGTCCAGCGCTCACGCGCCGCGGCTTCATCACGCGGCAGAGCGGCCAAAAGACGTCTGGCCGCAACAATCTCAGACTCTTCAGCACGTGCCGCCATCAAACTTTGAATGCGCTCTTTTTGAACTCTTTTTTCCTGTTCCAGAGAGCCGGGCAATTGTGCAAGTTTGCGCTCATAGTCGCGTGCGCGCCGCAAGTATTCCTCGATAACCTGCTGCTCCTGCGGTGCATTCTTCAAATGCAATTCAAGTTCTGAAATTTTTGGCAGTTGCTGGCCATATACAACGGCAGCCACCGGGTTACCCAGCTGTTTGTAGGCAAGCCAGGAAACCGGGATCAGAAACGCCAGGATCAACACCACATACTGCGTGACCTGCGTCCATGTGACCGCACGCATGCCCCCTAAAAATGAACAGACCAACACCCCTCCCAAGCCCAGCAGGATACCAATCTCAAACTGGACACCGGTCAGGCGGGAAGTAATCAGGCCAACGCCATAAATTTGCGCCACAACATAAATAAAGGAACACAAAACCGCCGACCAGGCCGCAATGATGCGGGGCCAGCGACCACCAAAACGATGGTCAAAATACTCGGGCAGGGTGTAAAGATTCAACTGCCTCAGATAGGGTGCAACAAATAATGCGACCAGACAGAAGCCACCGGTCCAGCCCAGCACATAAACCAGACCACCAGAATGCGCACCTGATCCAGAGAAGCCCTGAAGGTAAAGCCCACCCGCCATGCTGATGAAAGAGGCCGCACTCATCCAGTCTGCAGCCACTGCCATGCCGTTGTACATGGCCGGGATACGCCGACCCGCCACATAATATTCCGATGCGTTGGAAGTACGCCCGTAAATGCCGATCAACGCATACAGGAATACAGTAGCAAAGAGAAAAATGGCGCCCACCCAAATTTTCCGTAAACCACCCTGCTCGGCCAGCGTCAGGGCCAAAATGAACATGATGAGCAACACCACAAACGAGCCAAAGCGGCGGTGGATGCGGTAGTTATAGGCCTTGATCGCCGGAGGCACCTCAGAGACAGGCCCTTCCTGCCGATTGGCCACCCAGGCAAAAACAGCAACGATGCCAATAAAAATGAGCACACTCCCCTGCGCTGCAAACCAGTAGGAAACTGGCCAGCCAGCCACAATGAGCGTCAAATCGTGGGCAAAAAAAACAATGCCAAAAGACGCAGCAAACCAGACCAATAACAGCCAGCCGTGCAAACGCGTCAGCGTTGCAACAGGCTGGCTCTGGTTCGAGGAATGCTGGGCGTCAGCCATCAGATGGTGCGGTCATCCTCAGGCACTTTTAAGCCAGAGCGACTTACTTGCCCTTGGCAAGGTTTTGCCAGGTGGCCACCACCGTGTCAGGATTCAAGGAAATCGACGAGATACCCTGTGCCATCAACCAGCAGGCAAAGTCAGGATGGTCGCTGGGACCCTGGCCACAAATACCAATGTATTTGCCTTCCGCCAGACAGGCATCGATCGCCTGGCTGATCAAGCTCGTGACCGCCGGATCGCGCTCGTCAAAATCCTTGGCCAGCAACTCCAGACCGGAGTCACGATCAAGACCCAGCGTCAATTGCGTCAAGTCATTGGAGCCAATCGAAAAGCCATCAAAATACTGCAGGAATTCCGAGGCCAGAATCGCGTTGCTCGGGATTTCGCACATCATGATCAGTTTGAGACCATCAACGCCGCGCTGGAGCCCCTTCTGGGCCAGCAATTCGGTTACTTTTTGCGCCTGACCCAGGGTGCGGACAAACGGTACCATCACCTGCACGTTGGTCAGGCCCATGTCATTGCGCACCCGCATGAGGGCTTCGCACTCCATGGCAAACGCCTCGCCAAAGTCCGCGCTGATGTAGCGCGCGGCCCCCCGGAAACCCAGCATCGGGTTTTCTTCTTCGGGCTCGTAACGGCTGCCACCAATGAGCTTGCGGTACTCGTTGCTCTTGAAGTCCGACAGCCGAACAATCACCGGCTTGGGCCAGAAAGCTGCCGCAATGGTGGCCACCCCTTCGGCCACCCGGTCGACATAAAAAGCGCGTGGCGACGCATGACCCCGGGCCACCGACTCCACCGCCTTTTTCAAGTCGGAATCAATATTGGGGTAATCCAGGATTGCCTTGGGGTGCACGCCGATGTTGTTGTTGATGATGAACTCCAGGCGCGCCAGACCCACGCCGGCATTGGGCAACTGGCAGAAATCAAAGGCCAGTTGGGGGTTGCCAACATTCATCATGATCTTGACATCAATCTCGGGCATTTGGCCACGCTGGACCTCGGACACTTCAGTTTCCAGCAAGCCGTCGTAGATGAAACCGGTGTCCCCTTCGGCGCAGCTGACTGTCACCAGCATGCCGTCCTTGAGCACCTGGTCAGCATGGCCACAGCCCACCACCGCAGGAATGCCCAGCTCACGGGCAATGATGGCCGCGTGACAGGTTCGACCGCCGCGGTTGGTGACAATGGCAGAGGCGCGCTTCATCACCGGCTCCCAGTTGGGATCTGTCATGTCGGTGACCAGAATATCGCCGGGCTGGACGCGGTCCATCTCGCTGAGGTTGTGCACCACCCTGACCGGGCCGGTACCAATTTTTTGCCCAATGGCGCGACCCTCGACCAGCACGGTCCCCTTGCCTTTGAGCTTGTAGCGGTGTTCGACCTTGCCGGCTGACTGACTTTTGACGGTTTCCGGGCGCGCCTGCAAAATGTACAACTCGCCGTCAATGCCATCCTTGCCCCACTCAATGTCCATCGGGCGGCCGTAATGCGCTTCAATCACCATGGCATAGCCCGCCAGCTTTTGCACATCGGCATCGGTCAGGGAATACCGGTTGCGCAACTCGGTGGGCACATCGGTTGTTTTGACCAGATGGCCGCTAGCAGTTTTTTCTTCAGGCGTGGAGAACTGCATCTGGATCAATTTGGAGCCCAGATTGCGCCGGATCAGCGCCAGTTTGCCAGCCTTGAGCATCGGCTTGTGCACATAGAACTCGTCCGGATTCACCGCGCCCTGCACCACCGTTTCACCCAGGCCGTAACTCGACGTGATGAACACCACCTGGTCAAAACCGGATTCGGTATCCAGGGTAAACATGACGCCGGCCGCGCCCAGATCCGAGCGCACCATGCGCTGAATGCCTGCGCTCAACGCCACATGTTCATGGGCAAAGCCCTTGTGCACCCGGTAGCTGATGGCGCGGTCGTTGTAGAGCGAGGCAAAGACCTCCTTGATCTTGTGCAGGATTTCTTCAATGCCCGTCACGTTCAGAAAGGTTTCCTGCTGACCGGCAAACGACGCATCGGGCAGGTCTTCTGCCGTGGCCGACGAACGCACGGCAAAAGAGGCCTTGGCGTTGTCACCATTCAGGGTGATGAAGGCCTTGCGGATTTCCTGCTCGAGATCGGCCGGAAATGGTTGCGACTCGATCATCGCGCGAATTTCGGCACCGGCAACGGCCAGCGCATTGACATCCTCGGTATCAAGCGCGCTCAGGCGCGCGTTGATTTTGGCGGTCAAGCCATCAAAAGCCAAAAACTCGCGAAACGCATGCGCGGTGGTGGCAAAGCCGGTGGGCACTTTGACCCCGGTGGGAAGATTGGAGATCATTTCCCCCAAACTGGCATTCTTGCCGCCGACCGAGTCAACGTCGGTCATCCTTAAATCCTCAAATGGAACGACCAGGGCGGTCGCTGCAAATCGTACAGTCATGAAAAACTCCAGAAGTTAAAAAACCGGGCTTGATGAGTGCAGTCAATCTGCATCTCATGCTGAGGCAAACACATCTGTTTGTTGCTTGACTTGTTGACGTGTTTGGCGCTCTGAATTTGGTCGGATAATTATTGTAGGCTTTGACTTGCTCAAAAATTGATCCCCAACCACTTCCATCATGCCCAATCGCACCGTTTTTTTTGTTTCAGATGGCACCGGCATTACCGCCGAAACCTTTGGCCACGCCATCCTGAACCAGTTTGAAGTCGACTTTCGTCGGGTCCGGCTGCCCTTTACCGATACGGTAGACAAGGCGCATCAGGCAGTGCGGCAAATCAACCAGGCAGGTGCGCTCGAGGGCAAAAAACCACTGGTTTTCACCACCTTGGCCAACGAAGACGTCATGGCCGTCATCAACGAGGGGTGCCAGGGCATGCTGATGGACATGTTTGGCACCTTCGTGCACCCGCTTGAACAGGAACTGGGTATCAAATCCAACCACCGCATTGGTCGTTTCAGCGATGCCAGCAAAAGCAAAAAATACCAGTCCCGCATAGATGCCATCAATTTTTCACTGGATCATGACGACGGCCAGTCGCACCGCGATCTGGCAAGTTCTGACGTAATTCTGGTGGGGGTCAGTCGCAGTGGCAAAACACCGACCTCGCTCTATCTGGCGATGCAATACGGGCTCAAAGCCTCCAATTACCCGCTGATTCCGGAAGATTTTGAACGTCAGGATTTACCGCCGGCGCTCAAACCCCATCACAAAAAACTGTTTGGTTTGACCATCCAACCTGAACGTCTAAGCGAAATCCGCAACGAACGCCGGCCGCACTCCAAATACGCGTCTCTGGCCAACTGTCGCCATGAAGTCAAGGAAGCCGAAGCCATGATGCGCCGTTCGGGGATCAAGTGGTTGTCCACCACCACCAAGTCGATCGAAGAAATTGCAACCACCATTCTGCAAGAGCTGCGCATCGAGAACATGGCCTATTAAAAATTGGAGAATGCAGTTTTATGGCGTATCGTCTGCTTGGTGCTGGGCGTACTGGGCGGCCATCTGGCGCTGCTGGGATGGCTCCAGACCGCACCCGATCTCCATGCATCAAGCGCCACCCCGCCCCTACGCTTCAAGCTGGCGTCAGATGCCCTGCCCGTCCGGCCAACAATCACATCCAGCCTGCCGCCAGCCCCCCCGCAAAGGCAGAATTCAGGCAAGATGCAGACATCGACCCGGATAGCAGCACCAATACGCTCCAAGTCTGCAACGACTGGAGCAACTGAAGTAACACGGTCGGCCCCAAACCCTTTGACAACGCCGGGCATGGAAGTCAGTGCCGAAACCAGCGTCCCAGGCACTCTGCCCGTCACGCATGCGGGAAGCGCGATACCTGACCTGACCACTCCCACTTCTGCGGCAACATCAGCGGCAGCGGTCTTGCCATCCAGCCATGCAGATTATTTAAACAACCCTGCGCCGAGTTACCCTGCCATCAGCCACAGATTGGGCGAGCAGGGCAAGGTGATAGTTCGGGTACTCATCGGCAAGGACGGCCTGGCGCAACAAGGCAACATTCATCAATCCAGCGGCTACGCCCGGCTGGACCAGGCAGCCCTGCGTGCCGTCATGGGCTGGCACTATGTGCCAGGCCGGCGCGACGGCGTGGCACAGGACATGTGGTTCAACGTGCCAATCAACTTTGCGCTGAACTAATCCAGCCCCAGCGCGGCAATGCCGGCGCGGGCAATTTGGGCGTCTTCGGTGGATTTGACGCCACTGACCCCGACAGCACCAAGACAAACACCCTCTTTCATGATCGGCACGCCGCCTTCAAGCATGCCTGATATGGCTGGCACGCTCAGGAAAGAACTTCTGCCGCCATTGATCACATCTTCGTAGCCTTTGCTTTCGCGGCGACCCAGCGCAGCCGTATGCGCCTTGGCCGGTGCAATGTGCGCGGACAAGGCAGCTGAGCCATCCAGACGCTGCAGCCACAGCAAATGGCCACCGTCATCGACCACGGCAATGGTCACCGCCCAATTATTATTGAGTGCTTCGGCTTCGGCCGCAGCGGCGATGCGTTTGACATCTGAAAGTTCAAGCGTAGGTTTGGTCTTCATGGCGTTTTACCTGTAAAAAAAGTTCAGCAAGCATAACGCCACCTGGACTCTGATTTGCCTGCGTTACAGGTTAAAGTATCCTCACTAAAAGTAGGCGCCCGTTCAACACGGATTTCTTGAAAAGAAGCTTGCACCCTAAAATTCACTACTCTTGTTTTGACAGTAACCAAGTAAGGAACTTGATCATGACTGATAACGTCCATTCCATCGAACGTAGCCATGGCTTTGGCACCCTGGCGCAAGAGCGCAACAAAGTCCTGCGCAACACCTATTGGCTGCTGGCGCTGAGCCTGATACCCACCGTTTTGGGTGCATGGCTTGGTGTGGCCACAGGCATCACCCAATCACTGGGTGGCGGCATGGGCCTGATCGTGTTTTTGGGCGGTGCCTTTGGCTTCATGTACGCGATCGAGAAGACCAAGAACTCTGCCGCCGGTGTCCCGGTGCTGCTGGGCTTTACCTTCTTCATGGGCCTCATGCTGTCGCGCATGATTGCCATGGTGCTGGGCTTTAAAAATGGGCCTGACCTGATCATGACGGCCTTTGGCGGCACTGCGGGTGTCTTTTTTGTCATGGCCAGCCTGTCCAGCGTCATCAAGCGCGACCTCTCGGGCATGGGCAAATGGCTGTTTGTCGGCGCGCTGGCGATTGTGGTGGGCGGCATCATCAATGTGTTTGTCGGCTCTACCGCCGGCATGATGGCCATTTCGGTGGCAGCCATTGGCGTCTTCAGTGCCTACATGTTGTATGACCTGAAGCGCATTGTGGATGGCGGTGAAACCAACTACATCAGCGCCACGCTGGCGCTCTACCTCGACATCGTCAATGTGTTCCAAAGTTTGCTGGCACTGCTCGGCATCTTCGGCGGCGAACGCGACTGAGCTTTTAAGGCTCCAGAAAAAAAGGCTCCTCGGAGCCTTTTTTCATGGTGCGCGCGCCCCTCAATGCATTAGGCGATGAGATCGAAAACGGCAATGCTCTCGACGTGGGCCGTATGCGGAAACATATTGACCACACCTGCGCCGCTGCAACGGTAACCCGCCTGATGCACCAGCAGGTCTGCATCACGGGCCAGCGTTGACGGGTTGCAACTCACGTACACAATGCGTTTGGGCGGGCACCAGGCGTTGGCTCCAGGCGTGGCCGGTTCCTCTGACAAGCCCAGCTTTTGCTGATGCAGACTGGCCAGCGAACGCGCCAGGGCAAAGGCACCTTCGCGTGGCGGGTCGACCAGCCATTTGTCGGCAATGCCGTCCGCAATGAGGTGCTCAGGCGTCATGTCGAACAAATTTCTGGCGGCAAATTCAGTCGCTGCCAAGGGCTTGCTGATATTGGCTGAAGCTTTGTTTTTCAGGTAATTTTCGCGTGACCGGGCCACCAGCGTGTCACTGCCTTCGATACCCAACACCTCACGGGCCTGGGTCGCCAAAGGCAAGGTGAAATTTCCCAGACCACAAAACCAGTCAATCACACGCTCATCCGCTTGCGCGTCCAGCAGGCGCAGGGCACGCGACACCAGCACCCGGTTGATCTGCGGATTGACCTGAGTGAAATCGGTCGGCTTGAACGGCATGGTGATGCCAAACTCGGGCAAGGCGTAACTCAGCACGTCGCCGCCCTCGTCCAACAGGCACACGGTTTCAGGCCCCTTGGACTGCAACCACCACTGCACCCCCGCATGCTGTTTGGCAAAGCCGCGCAGCCGGACCAAATCAGCAGCGCTCAAAGGCTCCAGATGGCGCAACACCAAAGCAGTCACGCTGTCACCGCAGGCCAATTCGATTTGCGGACAGGTCTCGACGGCTTCGAGCGAGGCAATCAGCGCACGCAAAGGCATCAACAAAGCGTCGACATGCGGTGGTAACACCGGGCACACCTGCATGTCGGCCACATAACGGCTCTTGCGCTCGTGAAAACCCACCAGCACCGTGCCTTTTTTGCGCACGTAACGCACCGACAGCCGGGCCCGGTAACGGTAGCCCCAGGCCGGGCCTTCGATGGGCCGGAAAATGGTTTCGGGCCTGAGCTTGCCCAAATGCCATAGATTGTCCTCCAGCGCGCGTTGCTTGACGGCGACCTGCGTGCTCACGTGCAAATGCTGCATCTTGCAACCACCACAGGAACCCTGGTGCAGGCCGAAGTGCGGGCAATGGGGTTCCACCCGTTGGGAAGATTCCCGATGGATGGCTGTGAGCGTGCCCCGCTCCCAGCTGTTCTTGGTGCGGTTGATGTTGGCGCTGACGTACTCAAAAGGCAACGCACCTTCAATAAATACCACCTTGCCGTCGGCTTTGTGGGCCACGCCCTGTGCCTCCAGATCCAGGGATTCCACATACAGCCAATCGGCGGGCACGGCAGACTTGACGGCCGTGGGATCAGTCGGTTCAATCATTCAATTCAACTCTTGATGCCGCCCGGCCTGAATGCCGGGCGTGGGAGAAAGGCTTCAGCGGGCAGGCAAGTACTTGGCAGGATCCACCGGTTTACCCTGGCGGCGCACCTCGAAATGCAGCTTGACACGATCTGCATCACTGTTACCCATCTCGGCAATTTTTTGCCCTTTGAGCACGGACTGGTCCTCCTTGACGAGCAAGGTCTGGTTGTGGGCATAGGCCGTCAAATAAACATTGTTGTGCTTGAGAATGATGAGGTTGCCATAACCACGCAAACCGGCACCGACATAGACCACACGACCATCCGCAGCCGCCAGCACCGGGTCACCGGCGGCACCACCAATGTCAATGCCTTTGTTCTTGACATCGTCAAAGCCGGCCAGCACCACCCCATTGTTTGGCCAGACCCAATTGATCTCCGTGTCAGTTGACTGACCGGATTTGGTCTCGGTTGCAGCCGCCACATTGGCGCTTGAGGACGCTGAAGAAGGCGGTTGAGCCAGGCTCCCTGCGCTCACCATGGGCCTGGACACGGGCTGAACCTGTACCTCCTGGCTTATTGGCGGGACCACTCGCAAGACCTGGCCGACTTCAATGCGGTTGGGGTTTTCAACCTGGCTCCAAAGCGCAATATCACGCGGGCTTTGGCCGTTTTCGAGGGCAATACGCATCAGGGTATCACCTGGCTTGACCGTGTAGTAACCCGGTTTGCCCGCATGCTCAAAGCCCTGTGGCTGTTTGACGATGGCAGCGACACCAGCAGGGTCACCGACGCGGGTCACTCGCTCCTCCACTGGCGCCCGATTGATAGTTCTGGTACCGCACGCCACCAAAGTCAACAGCACACAAGCCGCAGCCAAAGACAAACCCAACCGTCGTTTCAAAACCATCATATCAACCCCCATCATGCAATACCCGATTTTAAGGGGACAAAGTAAACACCCTCCAAGACCGACTGGCGAATACCTTGTGGCGTTTTGTCAATCACCAGCAATACCTGTTTTCCTGCACTGGTGAGACCCGCAGACACCGGTGCCACCAGTCTGCCGCCAACCGCCAACTGGTCGATCCAGGCCTGCGGCACAGCTTCGCCGCCAGCCGCGGCGATGATGCCGGCATAGGGCGCGCCTTTGGCATAACCCGGCATGCCGTCGCCAAACAGCAAGTGCACATTGGCCAACCGCAGATGGCGCAGGTTGTCACGCGCCTTGTCGTGCAGCCCGCGCAAGCGCTCGATCGAATACACCTCGTGGCACAGCAGGCTCAGCACCGCGGCCTGATAGCCGCAACCTGTTCCAATTTCAAGAACTCTCCCCAACCGACCTGGACTGCCCTGGCGCAGCAGTTCCAGCATTCTGCAGACCACCCCGGGTTTTGAAATGGTTTGCCCCAAACCGATGGGCAGGCTGGTGTCTTCGTAGGCCTGATTCACCAGGGCGGTATCGACAAAACGGTGTCGCTCAATGCTGCCCATGGCTTGCAACACGGCGGCATCCGTCAACCCTTGCTGCGCCAGTTTCACCACCATGTTCTGCCGCACCGCACTGGAATCCAGGCCGACGCCATGAATCAGGGTGTTTTTGTGCCCAGCCCCAGGCAAGGGTTTCGGCGTGATGGCGGGCCTGGCTTGTGTGGCCGGCGTATTGCGCGTGTCCAGCCTGGCCGGAAAACCGGGCCGCAGCCTGGCACTGCTCGGGTTGGGCCGCGTCATCAGTCGACCATGCTGGCGAGTTTGGCCGCTGTTTGCGCCCAATAACCCAAATGATCATGGTCTGTCAGGTCAACCTTGAGCGGCGTCATGGCAATATGGCCCTGCGCGGTCGCATGAAAATCGGTGCCCTCGGCATCGTCTTTGGCCTGACCTGCCGCACCAATCCAGTACATGGTCTCACCGCGCGGGCTTTTTTGGGTGATCACTTTTTCAGCAGAATGGCGCCGACCCAGGCGGCACAGCTTCAACTGACCCAGTTCCGCCAGGGGCAGATTGGGAATATTGACATTGAGCAACCAGGGCGTGTTGCCAATCAGGTTCTGCTGGCCCATTTGCAGCACCAGGTCGCGTGCCTTGATCGCGGCGGCATCCAGGTTGTGCCAGTCCCGGTCAACCTGTGAAAAGGCAATGGCCGGGATGCCAAACAGATAGCCCTCCATGGCGGCACCCACGGTACCCGAGTAAATCGTGTCGTCACCCATGTTGGCGCCGTTGTTGATGCCCGCCAGCACCAGGTCCGGGCGGTAATCCAGCAAACCCGTCAAAGCGATGTGGACACAATCGGCCGGCGTGCCGTTGACATACCGGAAGCCATTGGCGACGCGATGCACGTACAGAGGCGTGTGCAAGGTCAGCGCATTGGATTTGGCGCTATTGTTGTGCTCGGGCGCCACCACCTCGACCGTGGCCACGTCTTTGAGCGCCTCGTACAACGCCACAATGCCGGGCGCCTGAAAGCCGTCGTCGTTGCAAATAAGAATTTTCATCATGATGCCCTATTAGACTTGAAGTATAGGATGCGAAAGCGCATTGAGCGGCCGTCATGCACGACACAAGCCTTGTGCTGTAGGACAATTCTGAATTAACTACAAGGAGCGATTCATGGGTGCTATTTTCTGGATTGTGCTGGCGGTGGTGCTGGTGTACGCCATCACGCTGTACAACAGCCTGGTCAAGGTCAAGAATGCGGTGGCCAAAGCCTGGGCCAATATTGATGTGCTGCTCAAACAGCGCCATGAAGAGCTGCCCAAACTGGTGGACACCTGCAAGCAGTACATGCAATACGAGCAAAGCACCCTGGAAAAAGTAATCCAGGCCCGCTCCAGGGTGTCAGAGGCCCGTCAATCGCATGACATGAGCGCCCTGGGCCTGGCCGAAGGTGCTTTGCGCAGCGGTCTGGGGCAGTTGTTTGCCCTGGCAGAGTCCTACCCTGAACTCAAAACCAACGAGCAATTTTTGCACTTGCAAGCACGTATCAGCGGGCTTGAAAACGCCATCGCGGACCGGCGCGAGTTCTACAACGAAAGCGTGAACATCAACAACGTAGCCATCGCGCAATTTCCCGATGTCGTGCTGGCGCGGCTGTTCAACTTCAAGGTCTTCGACCTGCTGAAGTTCGAGGCGGCAGAGCTGCAGGACGTCGACATCGCGCAACGCTTCAAGGCTTGAGCCATGCTGGTGCGCGGCTTGCACGGTCTGCAGCACCTTGGGCTGAACCTCACCGGCCTGGTCAGCGGCCTGTATGCGGTCTTGATTGCCGCTGCCATGAAGCTCGGCCCCGGACCACAGACGCGCTGGTGTCTGGCGGGCATCGCCCTGCTGGCTGGGTTGGCCTGGCTGGGTTGCCTGCGCCGCGCCCGCACCATTGCCGAGTTGGCCACTTCGCGCATTGCCTCCGCCGCGCAAGGTTATGTCGAGCTCTTGGGCCGCTCCAATAGCGATAAAGAGCTGCTGATCTACACCCCGCTGGGCGGCATCGCCTGCATCTGGTACCGCTACAGGCTGTATTCCAAAGACAACGCCAAGCGCGAGTGGCGTCAAATCGACAGCGGCACCAGCAGCGCGACGTTTGACATCAGCGACCCAACCGGCGTCTGCACCGTCGATCCGGACCATGCCGAAGTGGTCGGCGCAGAGGTGCGCACCAGCTACCCTGGCAATGACAAACTGGTGGAAGAATGCTTGTTTGGTGGCAGCACGATCTATGTGCTGGGTGATTTTTCGACCCTGGGTGGCGCCAGTTCTGCCTTGAGTGCGCGCGAAGACGTGAGCGCGCTGCTGAGCCACTGGAAACAGGACCGGGCCGACCTGCACCAGCGCTTTGACCTGGACCGCAATGGCACCGTGGACCTTGAGGAATGGGAGCTGGCCCGACAATTGGCCACCCGGACCGTTGAACGCCAGCACCGCGACATCCGACAGCAACCCGGCGTGCATCTGCTGCGGGCGCCCGAAGACGGGCGGCTGTTTCTGATCTCTGCCTTGTCGCCTCAGGCGCTGCGCAATCATTTTTTGCGTTGGAGCGTTTTCCACCTTGCGATGATGACGGCAGCCACCGCTGGCTGGTTTTATCTGGCGTGAAATGACTTGGTTTTAAAATCTGGCGCCCTCCTCAACTTGTGAAAGACTTTCAATGAGAATAATTTTTGGCGTCTTGAGTCTTCTCATTGTTGTTGCTGTGGTTGGCACCCTGGCCAAAAAACAACTCACTGGGGGCTCTGCGATCAACGTCAGTCCCCAGAACAGTAGTGACATTTCTGTACCAACACCCTTGCCTGGTGCAACTGCGCAGCAGCAAAGCCAGCAAATTCAGCAAATTCAGCAGCAGATCCGACAATCTCTTGAAGCGTCGATGCAGCAGGCCCGGCCGGCAACGGGCGATCAATAAATAGTGCGCAGGTACCCAGCCTCCCATCACGACCCCGCCAGAGCCAGGCCCAGACTGAATAACACCGGCATTCACTGGGGAATAATGAACTTGGATTCTTCGCGCAAAAGTCCCGGGCTGTCCAGAGATTCAATGATGAAGTGAATTTCATGCGCGCCGGGCTTGTCGGCTTCCGGCGGCACCTGGACCCGCACCGGCACCCAGCGCGCTTCGGTTGACGCAATGCTGAGGGTGTCTTCCGACATGATCCTGATCCCGGGTAAGCCTTCCACCGAAATTTTGTAGCGTTGCGATGCTTCCGTTGCGTTCATCACCTGGATGCTGAAAACGTTCTCCACCTTGCCGGCCTCAACCACGCGCGCCATCACGCCACGGTCGCGCACCACGTCGGCCTTGAAAGGCGTACGCGTCGCCAGGCTAACAAAGATCGCCAGCACAATCGCCAGCAATATGGCGGAATAAACCAAGACCCGGGGCCGCAGCACGCGGCGCACCGTCTGGTCTTTGGTCCAGTGATTTTTCATGGCGTTTTCGGTCGAGTACTTGATCAGACCGCGCGGGTAGCCCACCTTGTCCATCACGGTGTCGCACACATCGATGCAAACGCCACAGCCTATGCACTCGTATTGCAGACCATTGCGGATGTCGATGCCGGTGGGGCACACTTGCACGCACAAGCTGCAATCTACACACGCCCCCAGATTCAATTTGAGTGGATCAGCCTTTCTGGAACGTGCACCACGCGGCTCGCCACGCTCGGCGTCATAGGTCACGATCAGCGTGTCCTTGTCAAACATGGCGCTCTGAAAACGGGCATAGGGGCACATGTGCTTGCAGACCTGCTCACGCATGAAACCGGCATTGCCATAAGTGGCAAAGCCGTAAAAGAAGACCCAGAAAAATTCCCAGGCCGCCAGCTGGCCGCCCAGAAAGGCGCCGGCCATCTCACGCATGGGCACAAAGTAGCCGACAAAGGTGAAGCCGGTCCAGAAAGCAAAGGCAATCCACAGAAATTGTTTGCCCGCCTTGCGCACGAACTTCTCTGCCGTCATCGGGCCATTGTCACGGCGTAGCCTTGCTGAACGGTCGCCTTCCATGCGTTTCTCAATCCACAGGAAAATCTCGGTGTAAACCGTTTGCGGACAGGCATAACCACACCACAAGCGTCCCGCCACCGCGGTGAACAAAAACAGCGAGAGGGCCGAAATGATCAGCAAGCCGGTGAGGTAAATGAAATCCTGCGGGTACAGCACCAGACCGAAAATATAGAAACGGCGCACACTCAAATCAAACAGCACCGCTTGGCGCTGACCCCACTCGATCCAGGGCAGGCCATAGAAAATGATTTGCGTCACCCAGACCATGATCCAGCGCCATTGCGTAAACACCCCGGAGACGCTGCGCGGATAAATTTTTTGGTGTGCTGCGTAAAGCGACACCAATTCCTCTTCGGGTTCCGCAACGGCGATCGGTATTACCTTTTTGGGTTCTTGCTTTTCAGTGCTCATCAGGTTTCCTCGGAAGATAAAGACAGATCATTTTTTTCAGGCAACGCTGCCATCTGCGCCAGGAATTCGTCGCGGGTCAGGCCCGCAAAAAACGGGTGCCAGCGGCGCTGTTCCAGCACGGTGCTGACAGCGCGCGCGCTGCGCATGACCGGCAAACAGCAGGGTTTCATCGGGCAAGGTAAAGACACGCAGGGTCACGCTCTCCCTCAACACCTCAGGCTCAGCCGCTTGAGGCTGCCGCGGACAAGACCTCAGATGGGTGCGCAAGACCCAGCACAGGCGCAATTGGCGCACCGCCAACAGCGCCATGCGCAAAGACAGATCAGGTCCGTGAGGGTCGATCAACACTGTTTCACAGGCAACCAGGTCAGCCAGAAAATAGGTTAACTCACTGCTGGCATCGTTGTTAAAAATACGAAAGTACACCTTGGTTCCAGAGATCACACACACCTTAACCGACCCAAAAACGTGCCATCTGAGTTCTACTGGCAAATTTTATAAAAAACAGGCACTTGGCATTTTTTTAAATCCTGAATACCCCACACAAGCCAGAGAAACTGCCAACACTGCTGAAGAATTTTCCCATGAAACCTCTGCCGGAACTCATGTCATTCATTGAAGGCTTATGGTAGTGGCCACTCACCGCGATCTGGACCAGTTGTTGAAGCAAGGGCGATTTCGCGAAGACCCTTACTGCCGTTCAAGCTCAGCGCGCTCAAACCGGGTTGATGGGGCACAAAAGCCCGGGTCAGCCGATAATGCGACGGGACACAGATTACTTAACCGCGCAAGCACCCAACTCAGGAGCAGATCATGGCAAAAGGTCAACAGGGCAACAACAAAATGGTCAAGAAACCGAAAAAAGACACCTCTCCGCCCAAGCCCGTGTCGGCAGACGCCGTGCGGCCCACCGTCACCACCGTGGTGCCTGTGCGCGGCAAACTCAAAAACGCACCACGCTAAGCGGACCGCGCCGCATACCTTTGCCTGAATTCAGCGTCCTCTACGCCGACGAAGCCTTGCTGGTGCTGGATAAACCAGCCGGTCTGTTGTGCGTGCCCGGCAAGGGCGAAGACAAACAGGACAGCCTGAGCAGCCGGGTGCAGCAACACCATGCCGATGCGCTGGTGGTGCACCGGCTCGACATGGCCACCTCGGGCCTGCTGGTCATGGCGCGCGGGGCATTGGCGCAACGCGTTTTGAACGATGCCTTTGCCAAGCGGCAGGTGCACAAGCGTTATGTGGCCGTGGTGGACGGTGTGCTGGCGTCACCCGCAACAGATTGGGGTGTCATTGATTTGCCAATCTGGCTGGATTGGCCAAATCGGCCCAGGCGCATCATTGACCCGCAAGGCAAGCCCAGCCGCACCCGCTGGCGTGTGCTCAGCCAAAACGTCAAAGAACAAACAACACGGCTGGAGCTTGAACCTGTCACCGGGAGATCGCACCAGTTGCGCGTGCACCTGCAAGCCCTGCAGCATCCGATCCTGGGCGACGCCTTGTATGGCATGCCCGCCAGCCTTGCCAAAGCCAACCGATTGCTGCTGCACGCCACCCGGCTTGAACTGAGGCACCCCGTCAGTCGGCAAGCCATGGTGTTTTCGAGCGATCCGCCCTTTTAAACATCAAACGCGCGCCGTGCGGCCCAAGGTGTTTTCAATCAGACGCAGCAACTTGTCGGCGGCGCCATCGAGTGCCTGGTTCAGGTTGGCTGCATGGTGTTTGACGGCCAGCGGCTGGTGTCCATCGAGCCGGGCCTCCAGCACGCACTGTTTGTTTTCGGGGCTCGTTTTTTTGCCCCCGTTTTCATCACTCAGGTGAACTTCAACGCGGGAGATCTGTCCGCTGAATCTGGCAAGTGCCTCCTGTACCGCACTGCTGACCCATTTGCCCATGGCATCCGTGCCTTCTATATGATGATCTGTGTGAATTTGAACTTGCATTTTTTTCTCCTTGTCAAGCAACCACATTGGTTGAGATTCATGATAGCCACCTTGATCAGGGGAAATTTGACTTCCGTCAATTAAGCCAACAAAACATGACTGCCCACTTATTTATCTTGACTGGCGCCTCCCGCGGCATGGGATTGGCCATCGCTGAACAATTGCTGACCAGTGAACATCGTTTGCTGTGCCTCTCACGTCACCCGAACCCGGTCCTGGGCACGCTTGCAGCGCAGCAAAATTGCCTGCTGGAACAATGGGCCCTGGACCTGTCGGAGTCGGAACACGCAGCAGCTTGCCTCAAAGTCTGGCTAAACAGCCTGGACCCATTGCAACTCAAAAGTGCCACCCTGATCAACAACGCGGGCGTGATCCCGGCCATTGCGCCCTTGAGTGCCTCCGACCCTGCCGAATTGACCCGCGCGCTGCGGGTCGGTCTGGAGGCTCCGATGCTGATGACCGCGTCCTTCCTGAACGCCACCGAAGGCTGGTCCATGCCACGCAAGGTGCTCAACATTTCATCGGGTCTGGGTCGCCGACCCATGGCATCACAAGCCGCATATTGCGCAGCCAAGGCCGGCATGGACCATTTCACCCGTTGCCTGGCGCTGGAAGAAACCCGCCTGGCCAATGGGGCATTGGTCTGCTCGCTGGCACCCGGCGTCATCGATACCGACATGCAGCAACAACTGCGCAGTGCCGATGCCGCAAGTTTTCCGGATCAGGCCGGATTTGCACAACTCAAGGCAGCCGGCCAACTCATCTCTCCTGGCGAAGCCGCCAGACGCGTGCTCGCATGGCTGGCACGCCCCGATTTCGGTCAACAAGTGGTGGCCGATGTCCGCGACAGCGCTTGAACCAAACCAACAGGTTGATCCCTGAAAACGTCGGTTTTCTGTCAGAAATCGGCGCTAAGATAGCTCTGTAATTATTTATTAACCCGAGGAGACATGAGATGACCCGTGAAGTAGTGATTGTGAGTGGTGCCCGTTCTGCCATTGGTACCTATGGCGGCAGCCTGAAAGACATGGCACCAACCGAACTGGCGGGCCAACTCGTGCGCGATGTCCTGACCCGCGCCCAGGTCAAGGGTGACGAAGTCGGCCACGTGGTCTTTGGCCATGTGGTCAACACCGAACCGAAGGACATGTATTTGTCGCGTGTGGCGGCCATCAACGGCGGTTGTGCCGAGGGCGTTCCGGCTTTCAACGTCAACCGCCTGTGCGGCTCGGGTCTGCAGGCCATTGTCTCGGCAGCCCAGTCAATTTTGCTCGGCGATGCCGACATTGCCATTGGCGGCGGTGCCGAGGCCATGAGCCGTGCCCCCTATGCCAGCCTGAACATGCGCTGGGGCGCCCGCATGGGCGACACCAAGATGGTCGACATGATGGTAAGCGCCCTGCACGACCCCTTCCACAACGTCCATATGGGCATCACCGCCGAGAACATTGCCGCCAAATGGGGCATCACACGCGAAGACCAGGACGCCCTGGCCATGGAGAGCCACAACCGCGCCCAGCGCGCTATTGAAGCGAGTTATTTCAAGAGCCAGATCATGCCGGTGACACTGAAAAGCCGCAAGGGCGACGTGGTGTTTGACACCGACGAGCACTACCGCCCCAACTGCACGCTGGCCGACCTGGCCAAACTCAAGCCCGCATTCCTCAAGGAAAACGGCACTGTCACCGCCGGCAATGCCTCCGGCATCAACGACGCCGCTGCCGCTGTCGTGCTTATGGAAGCCGCCACCGCCAAGGCCCGTGGCCTGAAGCCGCTGGCACGCCTGGTGGCCTACGCCCACGCTGGTGTGGATCCGAAGTACATGGGTATTGGCCCGGTGCCCGCCACACAAATGGCCTTGAAAAAAGCCGGCTTGACCGTCAACGACCTTGACGTGATTGAAGCCAACGAGGCCTTCGCAGCACAAGCCTGCGCTGTCACGCGCGACCTCGGGCTGGACCCGGCCAAGGTCAATCCCAACGGCTCCGGCATTTCGCTGGGGCATCCGATTGGCGCCACCGGCGCGCTCATCACCGTGAAGGCACTGTACGAGCTCGAACGTATTCAAGGGCGCTACGCGCTGGTGACCATGTGCATTGGTGGTGGCCAGGGCATCGCAGCCATTTTTGAGCGCCAAGCCTGACAGCGTGAGCATACGGTCCTTGACCATTTCAAGGGCCTTGTTTCTCTACCATGTGTTAAGGTTGATTGACCCAGTTTGCCATTCAATGGCAAACTTCGTCAATTTTGCAAACTTAACGCATGGAATCTGTTCCCCTTCCCATTTTTTCCGAGATCAAGGCCGTCGCGCATCAACCCAAAGGCTGGCCTTTTTTACGTCTCGGATTCCGGCCTTTTTATCTGGGTGGCGCCTTGTTGGCGGCACTGGCGGTGCCGTTCTGGGTGGCCCTGTTCATGGGCGGTGTTGCCAGCAGTCCGGTTGTGCCCGCCCTGCTGTGGCACGCCCATGAAATGCTGTTTGGCTTTGCGGTAGCCATCATCATCGGTTTTCTGATGACGGCGGGCAAAAACTGGACTGGCCTGCCCACGCCGCGCGGCGCGTCACTGGCAGCCCTGGCCATGCTCTGGCTCGGTGCGCGCATCACGGCACTGACCGGCCCCTCCGTGCTTTATGCAACACTGGACCTGGCCTTGTTGCCACTGGTGGCAGGCATTTTTGCGCGGCTGATGCTGCGTGCCAGCAACTACCGTAATCTGCCGCTGGCACTGATCCTGGCCCTGCTCGCCACAGCCAACCTGGTCTTTCATCTGGCCGCCCTGAGTGTGCTTGACATGTCTGTCTTGACGCCGCTGCATGCCGCACTGGGCTTGATCATCATGATCGAGTGTCTGATTGCCGGACGCGTGGTGCCCGCCTTCACCATAAGCGCCACACCCGGTTTGCGCATCCAGAGATCAGCCATCCAGGAACGTCTGACGCTCGGCCTGACCGCCCTGGGCTTGCTGTTGTGGGTATTCGCGCCGGCAGGGGTCTGGGGTTTGCTGGTCCTGCTGGTGGCGGCCGGCCTGCACGCCATGCGGCTGTGGAACTGGCGTCCGTTGCGCACACGGCATAAGCCCATTTTGTGGGTATTGCATGGCGCCTATGCCTGGATTGCGTTGGGTTTGTTGCTGCTGGCGCTGGCCCAAATCGGTTGGGTGCCGGTGTCTGCTGGCGTGCACGCGCTGGCAGTCGGGGCCACGGGTGGCTTGATCATTGGCATGGTGACACGCACGGCGCGCGGTCATACCGGCAGGCCCCTGGCACTCTCTCGCCTTGAAGTGAGCGCTTATGCGCTGGTCATGGCAGCAGCGGTACTGCGCGTGCTGGTTCCGCTGCTGTTGCCCGGGCTTTATATGGAAACACTGGTACTGACCGCCGTCGCCTGGAGTTCGGCGTTTCTGATCTACCTGTGGATTTATAGCCCCTGGCTGGTGCAAACCAGGCTCGATGGCAAAGACGGCTAACCCATGATGATCCAACGACACTGGAATCTGGGTAGCAAACTGCTGATGGTGGGGGCACCTTTTTTGCTGTTGATCTTCATGGCAACCGTCGCCACGCTTTGGGTTTCCTGGCAATTGGATGGTGGCGCCGCGGCTGTCAACGAAGCCGGGCGCATGCGCATGCAGTCTTACCGCATGTCGCTGTCCATTGGCACCCGTGAAACCAGCCAACTCCCCGAACAAATCGCCGAATTCAACCGCAGCCTGAGCACCCTCAGGCAAGGCGACCCTGACCGTCCGCTGTTTGTGCCATGGGACACGGACACCAACCAGCGCTTTGCCATGATCGAGAGCAATTGGGCGGCGTACCAGTCGCGCTGGATCCAGAGTCAGCCCGCCATTTTTAGTGACTTGCGTGGTGACACCGTCACTTTTGCCGACAACATTGACCAGTTCGTCAACAGCATTGAAGTCCATATTGCCCAATGGACTGCGCTACTGCACCTGTTGCAAATGAGCTTGCTGGCTTCGGTGGTGGTGGGGGCTACGGTATTGCTTTATACCGGCTACCTGTTTGTGCTGGAGCCGGTGGGTCAACTGAAACAAGCCATTGAAAAAATACAGCAGGGAAATTTTGATGCGCGGGTGGAGCGTGTCTCCAGCGATGAATTTGGCACCCTGGCCGACGGCTTCAACGGCATGGCCGAGCATTTGCAGTCAATGTACAAAAACCTGGAAGCCAAAGTGGCTGAAAAAACTGTTTTGCTCAAAGAAAAATCGGATCGGCTGGAGAGCCTGTACGAGGTCACGGCACTGGTCTCCAAAGCCACCTCGCTGGACGAATTGGCGCAAGACTTCATCAAGAGCCTGGCCAAGATCTCCCATGCCGACGGAGTCGCGCTGCGCTGGTCCAACCAGGGAGGCCAACGCCATCTGATGCTGGCAGCCCACGGCCTGCCGGCTGCCATGATCGATGGCGAGCAATGCCTTAACACCGGCGATTGCTACTGCGGTTCAACTTCACAGGATTCCGACTTTCGCATCATTCCAATCCGTGATGAATCCAGTGCGCCACTCGAGCATTGTCGCAAAGCCGGGTTCGAAACTGTCATCACCTTGCCGGTGCGCCTGCACCAGCACCTGATGGGCGAGGTCGATCTGTTTTTCCACGCCCGGATCAGCCCCACGCCCGCCGAGCGCTCGCTGCTGGAAGCGCTGAGCAGCCACCTGGCCAGCGGTATGGAAAACCTGCGCCTTAATGCCCTGGAAAAAGAAGCGGCCGTGTCACAAGAGCGCCACCTGTTGGCGCGTGAGTTGCATGATTCGATCGCCCAGTCGCTGGCTTTCCTGAAAATCCAGGTGCAGCTGATGCGCGATGCCATCAAGACCTGCAACGAGTCCGAGATTGCCAAAATTCTGGAAGAAATCGACGCGGGTGTGCGTGAAAGTTATGGCGACGTGCGTGAACTGCTGCTGCACTTCAGAACCCGAACCAATACCGAAGACATTGAACCCGCGCTGGCCACCACCTTGCAGAAATTTGAACATCAAAGCGGAATCAAAACCACCTTGACGATGCAAGGGCAGGGTCTGCCGCTGGCCCCGGATGTTCAGATACAGGTACTGCACATTGTGCAGGAAGCACTGTCCAACGTGCGCAAGCACGCCCATGCATCTCAAGCCTGGCTGGATGTACAACAACAACCCACCTGGCGCTTTGAAGTACGTGACGACGGTATTGGCTTTAAACCCGACACGGATCAATTTGATGAAACCCATGTCGGCATGCGCATCATGAGCGAGCGAGCACAACGCATTGGCGCGCAAATCGACATCCTGTCAACCCTCTCGCGTGGCAGCTCGGTCATATTGACCCTGACACCGCCGTCTCACCCGAGCACCACCAACGAGGCTCGCATTGACAGCAGATCAGCCAGTCCAGCGAGCACACCTGTTTGAACATGTCAACGCCACCTATCGACAACACCCCCATCCGCATTTTGGTCGTCGACGACCATACCCTGTTTCGCCGCGGTCTGACCGCCCTGCTCTCACGCGACGCCAGCCTGCTGGTGGTTGGAGATGCCGCAGATGCCGGTCAGGCCTTGCGCAAAGCCCAGGAACTGCGCCCCGACGTGATCCTGCTTGACAACCACTTGCCAGGTGTCAACGGCGTGGATGCCCTGCCCTCGTTACTGGAGGTGGTGCCCGGCGCATGCATTTTGATGCTGACCGTGAGCGAAGACGAAAACGACTTGGCCGCTGCCCTGCATGGCGGTGCCAGCGGCTATTTACTCAAAAACATGGAAGGCGACGACCTGACAGCGGCAGTGCACCGGGCCGCCCAGGGCGACAGCATCATCGCGCCCGAAATGATGGGTAAGCTGATCTCGGCCTACAAAAACACCACCGTTAGAACGGGGTCGGTCCCGGTTGCCACGGCCCCGCCCCCATCTGTCAAAAACAGCACCCCCACAACGCAAGCCATGGCCAGCCTGTCACCGCGTGAATTTGACATCCTGCGCGGTATCGCGCGTGGCGCCAGCAACAAGGAAATCGCTCGCGAGAACGGCATTGTCGAAACCACCGTCAAAATTCACGTGCAACACATCCTGCGCAAATTGGGTGTGAGTTCACGGGTACACGCCGCCGTGATAGCCACGGAGCAGGGTTTGCTTTAAACAGGTCACGGGTATAACTCAAACAGATGTGCCCGGCAAACCAGGGATCAATTGCAGACGCCGTGTTTTTGGTATATCGCCAAAGCTGTCAACCGGCGCCACCAAATCAGCCAGCGTGATGCCATCCAAAACCGCCAGAAAACTCTGCGTCGCCTGATTCAACACACCTTTGAGTCGGCAGTTCTGGTTGATCCGGCACTGGTTCAGTGCCGGATCAAAGCACTCGACCAAGGAGAAATCGGTCTCGGTGGCGCGCACGACAGTACCCAGGAAAAGGTCTTTGGCGGGTACAGCCAAGCGCATGCCACCGCCTCGTCCACGGGTGGTTTCCAGCCAGCCGCGGGCGGCGAGTTGCTGCACAATTTTGGTCAGGTGACTGCGCGAAATACCATGATTCTCAGCAATCTCGGTGATCGTTACTGGCTTGGTGCGATCCAGGCAGGCAGCGCAATACATCAAAACACGCAGGGTGTAGTCGGTCCATTGGGTGAGGCGCATAGGTCAGCCCTGGGTAAAATAAAGATTCATACAATGTGTCTATTATCAGGATAAAATAACATTCATACAATATTCTTCTTAAAAAATCCACCCATGCCAAGGCCAAAACATGCCGACACCGTGCAGAAGTAATGCAAAAACCTGCCACCTCCAAAATCATCCCGATCCAGCCAATCCCGCTTGATACAGGTACGGGCAGCGTCTTTTCCTTGAACGACAAGCCTGGCAAAATTTACCCACGCACGGTAAGCGGGTTCTTTACCCGCTTGCGCTGGGTCATGGTCTGGGTTACCCAACTGGTTTTTTACGGCATCCCCTGGCTGCAGTGGAACGAGCGGCAGGCGGTTTTGTTCGATCTGGCCGGCAGCCGGTTTTTTATTTTTGGTCTTGTGCTGCCTCCGCAGGACCTGATCTACCTGGCTGTTTTGCTGGTGCTGGCGGCCCTGACGCTTTTTTTCTTTACCGCGGTGGCGGGCCGGCTCTGGTGTGGTTATGCCTGCCCGCAAACGGTTTATACCGAGATTTTTTTGTGGCTGGAACACATCACCGAAGGCGATCGTCTGGCCCGCATGCGTCTCGATGCGGCCCCCTGGCGCATTGAAAAAATAGTCCGCAAGAGCGCCAAGCAGGCCCTGTGGATCGGCCTGGGTTTGTTCACCGGGTTTACCTTCGTCGGCTATTTCACGCCCATTCAGGACCTGGTGCATGAACTCCTGGCACTGACGTTTTCGCCCTGGGAATGGTTCTGGGTTCTGTTCTACGGCCTGGCCACCTACGGCAACGCCGGGTATTTGCGGGAGCAAATCTGCAAGCAGATGTGTCCCTATGCCCGCATTCAAAGCGCCCTGACCGACATGGACACGATGGTCATAGCCTACGATGCCGGACGCGGTGAAGCCAGGGGCTCACGCGCGCGCACTGCCGACCCCAAGGCGCTGGGTTTGGGTGACTGCATTGACTGCACGCTGTGCGTGCAGGTGTGCCCGACCGGCATCGATATTCGCAACGGGTTGCAAAACGAATGTATTGCCTGCGCCGCCTGCATCGACGTCTGCGACGAAGTCATGCTCAAAATGAACTACCCCACCGGCTTGATCCGTTATTCGTCGGGCAAGGGTATTGCTGACAAGTTGACACCCCGGCAGATGCTGAAACGGGTCTGGCGTCCGCGCGTGTGGTTTTACAGCCTGCTTTTTCTACTGGTCGCGTCGATCTTTGTTGGCGGCCTGTCCACGCGCAAGGGCTTTGCGGTGGATGTCATCAAGGACCGCGGCACCATGGCCCGCGAGCTTGGCAATGGCGACATTGAGAACATCTACCGCTTGAAAGTCATGAACACCACCGAACGCACACAAACCTATACCGCCAGCGTGCAGGGCCTGCCGGGATTGACGCTGGCCACCGACCCGGAGTTGCAGGTAGCTGCCACGGGCATCGGGTCGCTCACCATCCGCCTGACCCTGGCGGCTGACACCGCGCAGGCTTACCGGGGCAAAGTCAGCCCGATCAATTTCAGGGTTGAAGCCCGGAACCAGGGCAAGCTTGTGGCGGTAGAGGAAAAATCCACATTTGTCATTCCGCGCTAAACCAAGAATCAAAGTCTGACATGGCCAAAAAATTCCCCATCCATCCCGCCAACCCGGAGCGCATCTGCTGGGGTTGCGACCAGTTTTGCGCCATCAATGCCATGGCCTGCGCCAACGAGCGTTCACCGCATCCGTCCGAATTGTTTGGCGAAGACTGGCTGGCCTGGGGTGAACAGCAACTCGCACCGGCCAGCGTGCCAGCAGACCCAACCATAGCCCCCAAAAATCACACAAGAAAGTTAGCATGACAGAACTTGCATCGAACAAAGCATCTGCGCCGCCCGTACCGCATGGCATGCCATGGTTACGACTGGCTTTTCGCCCGTTTTATCTCGGCGCGGCTTGGCTAGCCGCCTTGATCGTGCCACTCTGGGTGGCGGTCTTTCTCGGTGCCGTCAGTTGGCAGCCCGCGCCATCGCCCTTGCTCTGGCATGCCCATGAAATGCTGTTTGGCTTTGCCATTGCGGTCATCGTGGGTTTTCTGTTGACCGCAGGCAAAACCTGGACCGGTTTGGCGACCCCGCGCGGCCCCACTTTGGGTTTTTTGATCTTGTTGTGGCTGAGCGCACGCGTGGCCTCGCTGCTTGCCCCCTATGCGGTTTTTGCGGTGTTGGACCTGGCGCTGTTGCCCATCGTCGGCCTCATTTTTCTGCGTTTGCTGATCCGCTCACGCAATTGGCGCAACGTACCGCTGGCGCTCATTTTGCTGTTGCTGACGCTGGTCAACCTGACCTTCCATTTATCGGCCAATGGCTTGATCGAGCTGGACCCGATGCGCAGTTTGTATGCCGCTTTAGGTTTTGTGGTCATCATTGAATGCGTGATGGCTGGGCGCGTCGTGCCTTTCTTCACCACCAGCGCCCTGCCGAACATCAAAATCGTCACCCTGCCCTGGCTGGATCGCACAGCGCTGGCGGCCACCGTGATGGGCATGACGCTGTGGGTGACCGGCTGGCACAGCGGGCTGGCCAGCGCCAGCCTGGCGCTGGCCTTTGCGCTGAACCTGGTTCGTCAGTGGCGCTGGCATCCGCTGGCCACTCGTGGCCGCCCGATTTTGTGGATTTTGCACGCGGCCCACCTTTGGCTGATTCTGGGTTTGGGCTTACTCGCGTTGGCGCAAATGGGACTGATCACCGCCTCACTTGGGGTGCATGCGCTGGGCGTAGGCGCCACGGGTGGCTTGATCCTTGGCATGATGACACGCACCGCCCGGGGCCACACCGGCCGACCCTTGACGGCAGATGCGCCCGAGATTGCGATCTATGCGCTAATCATGATCGCGGCGCTGCTGCGGGTGCTATTGCCCTTGCTGCTCCCTTCGCTTTACGTCACTGGCTTGGTCGCATCAGCTGCCGCCTGGACCGCCGCATTCCTGATCTATCTGTGGCAATACACGCCCTGGCTGGTCAGCACAAGGCCCGATGGCAAGGACGGTTAAACGGTTGCCGCCCGGTCCGCGGGCATCAGTGCAAACCAAGCCAGTAGGCCAGCAAAATCATGCTGGTGACAAAAACCAGCCAGCCAATCAGCAGATTGCGCCATAACACCGGGGCATGGCGCAAAGCCATAAAGTCGATGATGACAGCCACGCCCTTGAAAAACGAAAAGCCAAAGATGAGGAACACCGGCGCCATGCTGGCGTGAGCCAACTGACCGGACTCACCCAGCCAATAGGTGAAACCGGTAGCGGTCAGCAACAGCAGCCAGAGGGTATTGGTCGAACATTTGAACATGCTGGTTTGGCCTCAGCGCATCACGTAAATCAATGGGAACAGCACGATCCACAGCAAATCCACCATGTGCCAAAAGGCAGCGCCCGTCTCCAGGGCATGGTGATTGTGCTTTCCGTAGCGCCCGGCACCGGTCTTGACCAGCAGGATCGTCAAAAAGACCATGGCCGCCAAAACATGGAAAAAGTGGAACCCGGTCAACAAGATGTAGAACATGTAAAAGGTGTTGGTTGACAAATCGATGCCCGCCTGCGCCTTGTCAGAAAACTCCATCACCTTGATGAACACAAAACCACTGCCGCAGGCCAGCGCCGCCAGCAGCCAACGGGTACCAGCCGCCGACGCGTCCTGCTTGACGGCCTGCACGGCGCGCACCACACACCAACTGCCGGTAATCAACAAGACCGTGTTGATGGCACCAAAATTCAAATCGAGTGTGCGTTGCGACGCGTTGAACAGCGCCACATCAAAAGTGCGTGCAAACGCATAAGACAGGAAAAGAATAGCAAATGCCAGCAGCTCCGCCAGAATGATGAGCCAGACGGCCAGATCGCCCGCCAGATGGCGTGTGTCAGCCGCATGGACGGGTAGCCGGGATAAAACGCTTGGCGTCACCGCTTGAGTTCCGAACGCTTGTGCTCAAGCTTGGCCCAATCATCGGCATCGGGCAACCCCGCCTTGGTTTTCGTGATGGGTTTCCATTGGGGCGCCAGTTCAGCATTGAGGGCGATGAAATCCTGCTGGCTGGCGGGCACGTCTTCCTCGGCATAAATGGCATTGACCGGGCACTCTGGGACACACACGGCGCAATCAATGCAGTCGTCAGGATCAATCACCAAAAAATTAGCGCCCTCGCGGAAAGCATCCACTGGGCACACATCGACACAGTCGGTGTATTTGCAACGGATGCAGGATTCGGTCACGACAAAGGTCACGGTTGTTCTCCTATGGTTTGTTGATTCAAAAAACAGGACGCACGGTGTTTGCCACAGGCCTGGGCTCACACGGCCCGGAGCTCAAACACGGCATCATCAAAACCATGCACCAGCAACAGTTGCTCGACACGCGCTTGCCAAAGCTGGCCAAATTCGAGCCGCTGCGCCGCTGTGGCGGTGCCTGACAGGCAGGCTTGCATCAAAGGCATGGTCCGGGGATCGGAACGAACCCTTTGCACATGGGCCTGTGCCAGCACGGCTTGGCCGGTATCGGTGCGCGTGAAGCAAATTTCAGACGCAATATCAACACCCAAGTGCATCAGGCCACGGCGCACAAAACGCCCACCGATGCCGGCAAAACCGCCGCTGCTCGCAGCGCCAGTCAGTTGACCCAGGACGTTGGCCACCACACCTGTGGTGCCTGACTCCAGCGGCTGTCTCAAATCGACAGCGATGCTGCCGCGCTGTGGCACCGCATCGGGATAGAGGTGTTGCAGGGCGCGTACGCCGAGCCAATAGGCTGACGCCACCGTCGGACACGAATGGCCTGCCAGCTTGACGGCATCGGTATAGCCGTAGCGCACCAGTCCACCTTCAGCAGCACCCAAAAAATCAGCCAAGGGATCGATCAGGGTAATGTCTGGAATTCGTTTGAAAAATGCGGGGGATTCCATAGGTGTTACCTTAAAAACAGAAGTCCAAAGACTAAATATTCATTTTACATGAATCTAATAAAGTCACTGAAAAAATGGTTTCTTCACTGTCAACACTTGCCTCGCCAACAGAGGGGTTCACCGACGTGACAGCGTGGCCCAAGCTTGCGTCAATTGCCTCACCAGGTCTTGCGGTTGGCGCACCATGGCGTAACCGTTCTGGCCAAACAGCATGGGCAGATAGTCGTGCGCTTTTTCGTCGATGGTGACGCAAAACGGAATCAGCCCCGCAGCGTGTGCCTCGCGCACCGCCTGGCGCGTGTCTTCCAGACCGTAGCGGCCTTCGTAAACGTCCAGGTCGTTGGGCTTGCCATCGGTGAGCAGCATCAGCAAGCGCTTGCGCTCGGGGCGCTCCGACAATTGCCCGGTGGCGTGGCGAATGGCTGCGCCCATGCGGGTGTAATAACCGGGTTTGACGGCGCCAACGCGGGCACGGCTGGCATCGCTCCAGGATTCATCAAAGGTTTTGAGGTGCTGCATGCGCACATGCTGCCTGCGCACCGAGCTGAAGCCCCAGATGGCAAACGGATCACCGGCGGCGTGCAACGCCTCACCAAACACAAACAACGCGTCGCGGATCACATCGATGACACGCGCCTGGGGTGTGGCGTAGGCGTCGGTGGACAAGGACAGGTCGGCCAGCAACAGGGTCGCCAGACTGCGGTCAAGCCGGGCCCGGCGCGTGTAGATCGGTGGAGTGTCGCTGCAAGGCGTGGCAGCGTCCAGCTGGTCGGCATGAAAACGCACCCAGGCGTCCAGGTCCAGATCATCACCGCTGTCCTGGCCATGCACGGCGCGTGGCGCATCGCGCAGGGTTTCCAGGCGGCGGCGCAGCCGTCTGGCCGTCAGACGCAGCGCCACTGAAGGGGTGAATGGTGCGCAATGCTGTGCTTGCATCACCTGCACCAGGCAATGGTCGGGCTGCAGCACAGCGCGCCGATAGTCCCATTCGGGAAATTTCATGCCCTCGCCCAAAGGTATGTCGTCAGCGCTGCTGCTGGGCAAATCCAGGTCGAAT
>NZ_JAMPXE010000028.1 GCF_023701345.1 Rhodoferax sp.
CGCAGCAGAACGCTTTGCCGCCCAAGCTCCTGGTCCGATCGGTGTTGGGATCATTGCAAGCAGCGGAACGATTTGATGAAAAAGTCATCGGTGCCAAAGTTGCCTGACTTCAGGGTCAGGTGCAGCCCCCCGTCGGGCGCGGCTTCACTTTGGGCATGGCACCAGGGCACGCCCGGATCGATTTGCGGACCGATCTTCATTTGCGAAATGGCCAACGCCTGCACGCAGGCGCCCGAGGTCTCACCCCCAGCCACCACCAGTTGACGCACCCCCAAGCCGACCAGACCGCGCGCGATGGCAGCCAAGGTGTGTTCCACCAGTTCGCCGGCAGCTTGCACACCGAGCCGGGCCTGCACGGCTTTGACCGTGCTCGGGTCGGATGACGAATAAATCAGTACCGGCCCCTGGGCCAGCAAGCTTTTAGCCCAGGCCAGCGCCTGCGCCACGGTGGCGGCCCCCCCGCCGCTGGCGGCCAGTTGCAAGGGGTCGATCGCCAGCGCGGGACGACCCGCCTCGACGAAATCGGCCACCTGCCGATTGGTCGCCAGTGAACAACTGCCCGACACCACCGCCTGAAAACCTGCGGCTGGCGGCAAGGCGCTGGCCGTGTTGGACGGCGCAATGCCAAAATTGGCCGGCAAGCCAATCGCCACGCCGGAACCGGCGGTCACCAGCGGCAGGCCTTTCAGCGCCGGGCCGAGTCGCATCAGGTCGTCGTTGGAGACGGCATCGACCACGGCCAGGCTCACGCCTTCAGCGCGCAACTGGTCGATGCGCGTCTGAATGGCCTCGGGCCCCTGTGCCACCACCTTGTAATCAATCAAACCAACCTTGCGCCGGCATTGGCTTTGCAGCACACGCACCAGGTTGGCATCCGTCATGGGCGTCAGCGGGTGGTTTTGCATGCCGCTCTCATTGAGCAGCACGTCACCCACAAACAGATGGCCCTTGAACACCGTGCGGCCATTGTCCGGAAAGGCTGGCGTGGCGATGCTGAAGTCGGCGCCAGGCTGTCCCGCCAACGCGTCCAGCAGCGCTTCAGTCACCGGGCCAATGTTGCCTTGCGCCGTGCTGTCAAAGGTGGAGCAATATTTGAAATAAATCTGCTGTGCCCCCTGGGCCTGCAACCAGCGCAAGGCCGCCAGTGACTGCTGCACCGCGTCAGCTGCCGGCACGGTACGCGACTTGAGCGCCACCACCACCGCATCGGCCTGTGCATCAAGTGGCTGGGTTGGAACTCCCATGGCTTGCACCACGCGCATGCCGGCGCGCACCAGGTTGTTGGCCAGATCGGTGGCGCCAGTGAAGTCGTCGGCAATACAGCCGAGAAAAATCTTGTTCATGATTTTTTGGGCAACTCAATGCCAGGGAATATCTTGATGACCGCGCTGTCGTCCTCGCGCGCAAAACCCGATGTCGACGCCTGCATGAACATCTGGTGTGCGGTGCTGGAGAGCGGCAACGGGAACTTGCTGGCGCGCGCCACATCCAGCACGAGCCCGAGATCTTTCACGAAAATATCGACCGCCGACAGCGGCGTGTAGTCGCCGGCCAGCACATGCGCCATGCGGTTCTCGAACATCCAGCTGTTGCCCGCGCTGTGGGTGATCACGTCATACAGGGCTGCGGCATCCACGCCTTCGCGCAGGCCCAGGGCCATGGCCTCGGCGGCTGCCGCGATGTGCACCCCGGCGAGCAACTGGTTGATGATCTTGACCTTGCTGCCCGCACCGGCCTTGTCGCCCAGCCGGTAGACATTGGTGGCCATGGCGTCGAGCAAGGGACCGACTGCCGCGTAGGCTTCGGGCGTGGCGGCGGTCATCATGGTCATCTGGCCACTGGCAGCCTTGGCGGCGCCGCCCGAGATCGGGGCATCGACATAAAAAATGCCCAGCTTGGCCAGACGCGCCTCCATGGCGATGGACCAGTTCGGGTCCACCGTGGAACACATCACAAACACACTGCCGGGCGCCATGGCGGCGGCGCAGCCGTTATCGCCAAACAGCACCGCCTCGGTCTGGGCCGCATTAACGACCACCGACACGATCACCTTGCAGTGCGCTGCAAGTTCGGCCGGCGAAACACAGGCCACGCCACCCTGCGCCGCAAAAGCTTGCACGGACTCGGGGCGGACATCAAATACGTGCACCTGGCAGCCATGGCGGCGCAAGGATGCCGCCATGCCGCTGCCCATGGCACCCAGGCCGATCAGACCAACGTTACTTTCCATTCAATTACTCCAGTTCTTTCAAATAAGTCAAAACGACGCCGGCAAGCCGTGCACCAGCGTGCTGGCCAATTCATCGCCGGTTTGTTGCCAGAACGCCGGGTCGGCTTTCTCAATGCGCGCAATGGCGTTGTCCATGTGCGAAGTGGCGGCCTTGCGCGCGGCTTCAGGGTCACCTGCCTCGATGGCCTGACCAATCAAGGCGTGTTCTTCGCGCACCTGACGTTCAAAATCGGCTCGCCGGGCTTCGTTGGCGCGGGTCACCCGCGTGGCACCCTCCAAAAACTGCCCCAGGTATTGCAGGGTACCCATCAAAAAGGGATTGCGTGCTGCCTCGGCAATGGCCAGGTGGTATTGCACGTCTTCATCAACGCCATCACCACCGGCCAGCACGGCCTTGTCCAGGTTGGCAATCGACTTGTGAATATGTTTGATATCAGCCTTGGTGCGGCGTTGTGCGGCCAGCGCTGCCACCTCGGCCTCCAGGGCGCGGCGGACTTCGACCATCTGGATCACGGCTTGCCTTGATGCCACCGACTTGGCAGCAAAATTCAACGGGGAAAAACCAATTTCCTTGACAAACACACCACTGCCTTGTTTCGACTCGACCAGACCGAGCGATTTGAGTCGGGACAGGGCTTCTCGAACCACCGTGCGACTGACCGAAAACTGGTCCACCAAAGTGGCTTCAGTAGGCAGTTTGTCACCCGCGATCAAGCGCCCCGCCCGGATCTGGGCAGCCAGCACATCGGCCACCTGATCGGACAGGTAGGCACCAGGCAGGGCGGGTTTGAAAGGCGCAAGCATGATCCGACTCGTCAGGTTGTTTGCTTTATCTGGCGTAGACCAGGTCGCGCAGCGTGAGCGACAGTGCGGGCACGTAGGAAATCACCATCAGGCAGGCCAGAATCACCAGCACAAACGGAATCAGGTCCTTGACCATGCGGTCCAGTGAAATACGTGCCACCGTGCAAGCCGCAAACAGGTTCACGCCAAACGGCGGCGTGATCATGCCCAACGCCAGGTTCACCACCATGATCAGGCCGAAGTGCACCGGGTCGATGCCGAAATGCATTGCCACCGGCGCCAGAATGGGTGCCAGCACAATGATGGCGGCACCGGTCTCGATGAACATGCCAATGATGAACAAGGCCGCGTTGACTCCGAGCAAAAAGTACATCGGAGACTTGAGAACGTCCTGCAACCAGATGCCGATCGCCTCCGGCACGCCGGCACGCGTGATCAAAAACGCAAACAGTCCGGCGTTGGCAATGATGAACATGATCACCGCCGAGGACAGCACCGATTTGCGCAAGATGATGTACAGGTCCGGCAGCTTGATTTCGCGATAGATCACCAAGCCCACGATCAAGGCATAGAACACCGCCACCGCAGAGGCCTCGGTCGGTGTGAACACACCGCCGTAAATGCCGCCCAGAATAATCACCGGCATCAGCAGCGCCCAGCCGGCTTTCCAGGTGGCTTTGCCCACCGACAGACGGCCATCGCCGTCGTTCTTGCCCCAGCCCTTGTACTTGCAATAGATCCAGACAAACAGCATCAACATGCCACTGATAAAGAAGCCGGGGCCGAAGCCTGCAATAAACATCTCACCAATCGAGACTTCAGCGCTGACGCCGTACAGAATCATCGGGATCGAGGGCGGGATGATGACACCCAGCTCGGCACTGGTGGCCTGCAGCGAAGCCGCCCAGGTCGTCGGATAACCGTGCTTCAGGAGCGCCGGGATCAGGATCGTGCCGATGGCAAAGGTCGTGGCCACCGACGAGCCGGAAACCGAGGCAAAGATCATGCAGGTCAGCACACAGGTCATGGGCAGACCACCCTGCACGCCACCCACCAGACTCTTGGCAAACTCTACCAGGCGGCGCGAAATGCCACCGGTTTCCATGATGTTGCCTGCCAGAATGAAAAACGGAATGGCAGCCAGCGGGAATTTATTGATCGAGTTGAACATTTCCTTGACGGAGATGAGCATGTTGACCTCGGCCACCTGGATACCCAGGATGGAGGCCAATCCAATCGAAACGGCCACGGACACGGTGAGTGCAAAGCACAGCACCATGGTGATGAGCATGGCGGTGGTCATTGTGCGGTCTCCAGTTCAAGACGCTGGGGATCCAGCAGATTGCCAATGATGCTGATGACGCTGAAGACACCGCCCACTGGCATCGCCAGGTAGGCCCAAAACATCGATAGCGATTCCAGTCCAGCCATGGTTTGCACCTTGCCGCGCTGGGCGTAGTCCCAACCCCACCAGATGATGATGAGAATCAAGGTGAGTGCGGCCAGGCAGACCACCCAGTCGAGAAAGTGGCGCATGCGCGCCGGGCTCCAGCGGTACAGCACATCGACACTGACCATGGCACCCTGCCGGAACGCCATGGGCACACCCAAAAAAACCATCCAGATCAGGCTGAAACGGATCAGCACCTCGGTCCATTCGGCGGGGGTTTCCAGTACAAAGCGGGTGATGATCTGGAACATGCCCAGACTGGCCGCCACCATCAGCATGGCGCAGGCCGTGATCAGCGCAATGCGGCTGGTCCAGTGCTCCAGCCGCAGGAATTTATCTCTCATAGCGTTCTCTGCCTGAAATGGGGTGAAAAAAACGCCCGAAAGTAGTTAACCGTCGGGCGCTCAAGCTCTCACAAGTTCTTACTTGGTGTTGCGGATCTTGTCCATGTTGTCTTTGCCGAATTCCTTCTCGAACTCGGCGTACACCGGTGCCAGGGTCGCGACAAACTTGGACTTGTCCAGGTTTTCAACCACATTCATGCCTTTGCCGCGCAGGTAGGTCACGCCCATGGCGTCATCTGCATCGACACGGTCACGGTTAACCTTGACTGCGGTCTTGGCTGCTTCCAGAAATACTTTCTGGTCGGCCGGGCTGAGCTTGTCAAACGCAGCCTTGTTCATCAGGAAAATGGCTGGCGAATAAACGTGACCAGTGAGCGACACGTGCTTTTGTACCTGGTCCAGTTTGGCAGCCATGATCACCGACAGCGGGTTTTCCTGACCGTCAACCGTGCCCTGTTGCAGCGCGGTAAACACTTCAGCCATGGCCATCGGCGTGGTCACAATGCCCAGACCCTTGTAGGCCGCCACGTGCACCGGGTTTTCCATGGTGCGCAGCTTCAGGCCTTTCAGGTCATCAGGGGTATTGACAGCGCGCTTGTTGTTGGTCACGTTGCGCATGCCGTTCTCGCCCCAGGCCAGCGCCTTGAAGCCTTTGGATTCAAACTTGGCGAGCATGTCCTGGCCGATCGGGCCGTCGAGCACCCGACGGGCGTGACCCTTGTCGCGGAACAGGAAGGGAATGTCCAGGATCTTGGCTTCCGGCACGAAGTTGGGCACGGGGCCGGTGGAAGTAAAGGTCAGCTCCTGGGTGCCCAATTGGACCGACTCGATGGACTCACGCTCGCTGCCCAGCGACGCGTTGTAAAAGGTCTGGATCTTGTAGCGGCCAGCGGTGCCTTTTTCAACTTCTTTGGCAAAGGTATCAATCGCCACACCCTGATGCGAATTCTGGGCGATGGCAATGTTGATCTTCATGTTGGTCTGCGCGGCGGCCGTGGCCACCAGACCGACAGCAAGCGAGAGGCCGATAAACAGTTTGCTCAATTTCATGTGATGTCTCCTGGGTGTAAAAATTAAAATACCGAAAAGTTGTATGACAAGTTTTGATTGTCACCGTATTGCCGACCTGATGGCATCAGTGTTTTCCCTGATGTACTCCCTGACAATTTCTTCAAAACTGCTTTCTGGCAACAGACCCAGACCGGCCGCACGCCGGGCACTGATGCGCGCCGGCCAGGTCTTGACAATGTTGTGGATGGCGGCGTCGGGTGTCCAGTCGATCAGCGCAGCCACCTCCGGCCCGGCGACCCGCTCCAGCGCTGCCGCCATCTCGGCCGGTGTGGTCGTCAGGGCCGGCAAGGTCAGGGCGGTGCGCGGCCCCCAGGTTTGATCACTGGCCTGGGCTGCGGCGATCAGGCCGGCGATGGTGCGCGCAGGGGAGGACAAGGCCACCGGGGTGTCTGCCGGAACCGGACAAGTGGCGCGAATACCCGCCAGCGGCTCGCGCAGCATGCCGCTCAAAAAGCTCGATGCCGCACCATTGGGCCGGCCGGGGCGCACGCTCACGGTCATCAAACGGACGCTGCGTCCCTGAATGAAGCCTTTGCGGGTGAAGTCCGCCATCAGTTGCTCGCCGATGAATTTCTGGATGCCGTAACTGCTTTGCGGTGTCGGCAGGGTGTTGTCTTCAATCACCGGGGGCAGCGGCACGCCGGGGGCGTCGCCAAACACCGCCAGTGAGCTGGCAAACACCACGATCGGCTTGGCCTTCAGGGCACGACAGTTCTCCAGCAGGGTCAGCGTGGCGGCAAAGTTGCTGCGCATGCCAAGGTCAAAATCAGCTTCGCATTCACCGCTGACCGCAGCCGCCAGATGAAAAACAACGGCGGTCTGTGCCGTCACCACCGGGACAGCCGCTTCTTTGGATTCCAGCAGTGCATTCAGGTCGCCGATCAACGCGGTCACGCGGTCATCAGCCAGCACGTCGTCAGGCGGCGCGGCGCGGTCCACCAGCGTGATGCGGCCGATGTCGACTGGCGCAGCCCCGGCCAGCGACAGCTTGCCCTGGGCGAGCAGCGCGCGCGCCAGGCGCACGCCCAGAAATCCGGCACCGCCGGTAATCACGACCTGGCAGGACCCCTGAATCGGGGTGGTGTTATTCGACATGGTATTTGCTCCAAATAAGGTTTCAGTTGCCAATATAAGCGGTCTTCACCGTGGTGAAGAACTCCTGCGCATAACGCCCCTGCTCGCGCGAGCCATAGCTGGAGCCCTTGCGTCCGCCAAACGGCACATGGTAATCAACCCCGGCGGTGGGCAGGTTCACCATCACCATGCCGGCCTGGCTGTGGCGCTTGAAATGCGTGGCGTATTTCAGCGAGGTCGTGGCAATGCCGGCTGACAGGCCAAACGGCGTGTTGTTGGCCTCTGCCAGCGCTTCCTCATAAGCCTTGACGCGGATGATGCTGGCCACCGGGCCGAACACTTCTTCGCGGTTGATGCGCATGGCGCTGGTGGTGTCGCTCAGCAGGGCCGGCGCCATGTAGAAACCCTCGGTGCTGCCTTGCAGGCGCTGGCCGCCGGCCACCAGAACGGCGCCCTCGGCCTGTCCGATGTCCACGTAGCCGAGGTCCTGTTCGAGCTGGGACAGCGACGAGACCGGGCCGATGTCGGTGCCGGCGGCCAGCGCGTCGCCGACCTTGAGGCTGGCCATGCGCTGCTGCATCGCGTCGAGGAACTTGGGATAAATGCCGTCGGTGACGATCAGCCGGCTCGACGCCGTGCAGCGCTGGCCGGTCGAGAAGAAGGCGCTTTGCACGCTGAGCTCCACCGCCTGCGCCAGGTCGGCGTCGTCCAGGATGACTTGCGGGTTCTTGCCGCCCATCTCCAGTTGCACTTTCTTGAGGTTCACCGCGCATTGCTGGGCAATGCGTCCGCCCACGCCTTGGGAACCGGTGAAGCTGATGGCGCTGACGCCGGGGTGGCTCACCAGCGGGTCGCCAATGACGCTGCCGCGGCCCATCACCAGGTTGAAGACACCCGCCGGGATCCCGCTGCGGCTGATGATCTCGGCCAGCGCCCAGGCGCAACCGGGCACCAGATCGGCCGGTTTGAGCACCACGCAGTTGCCGTAGGCCAGCGCCGGCGCGATTTTCCAGGCCGGAATGGCGATGGGAAAGTTCCAGGGGGTGATCAGGCCGACCACGCCCACCGCTTCGCGGGTGATCTCGACGCTGACGCCGGAGCGCACCGAGGGCACGATTTCACCACTCAGGCGCAGGCATTCGCCGGCGAAGAACTTGAAGATGTTGCCGGCGCGGGTGGCCTCGCCAATGCCTTCGGGTTTGGTCTTGCCTTCTTCGCGCGCCAGCAGGGTGCCGAGTTCTTCGCGGCGGGCCAGGATCTCGGTGCCGATCCTGTCCAGCGCATCGGCCCGGGCCTGGATGTTGCCGCTGGACCAGGCGGGGAATGCCGCCTGGGCGGCCTGCACCGCAGCGTCAAGCTGCGCGGCATCGGCCTGGGCGTAGTCGCCGATCACGTCCGCCAGGTTGGACGGGTTGATGTTGGGCGCGTAGCGGGCGCCCGCCACCCATTGGCCGTTGATCAGGTTGTCGTGTTTTTGAGTGGTCATGGTCGTGTGTTCTCGTTCTGGTGGATTTACTTGCTCCAGCGCAGAACCATCGGGTTCAGGCGCTGCGCGACTTCGATCAAACCGGCGCGCACCGCCGGGTGCATCGCAGGCCAGGGGTGGCGCGGTGCTTCGCAGGCGATCACACCGCCCTCCTTCATCAGCGCCTTGGCGCTCAGGATGCCGCCCTGGCGGTTTTCATAGTTGATCAGCGGCAGCCATTGCTGGTAGAGCGCCATGGCATCCTCGCGCCGGCCCGCGGCGTAGGCGTCCATGATCAGGCGGATGCCATCGGGGTAGCCGCCGCCGGTCATGGCGCCGGTGGCACCGGCGTCCAGGTCGGGCAGCAGGGTGATGGCTTCCTCGCCGTCCCAGGGTCCCTCAACAGCGGCACCGCCGAGGCGGATCAGTTCACGCAGCTTGGACGCCGCCCCCAGGGTTTCGATCTTGAAGTAGGCCACCTGTTCGATCTCTTTGGCCATGCGGGCCAGGAAGGCGGCGGACAGCGGCGTGCCGCTGGCAGGCGCGTCCTGGATCATGACCGGGATGTCAATGGCCTCCGACACGCCGGCGTAGAACTCGTAGATCTTGTCTTCGGAGACACGGAACGTGGCGCCGTGGTAGGGCGGCATCACCATCACCATGGCGGCGCCCTGCTCCTGCGCGCGCCGGCTGCGCTCGGCGCAGACCCGGGTGCTGAAGTGGGTGGTGGTGACGATCACCGGCACCCGACCCGCCACATGCGCCAGCATGGTGCGGGTCAGCAGCTCGCGCTCGTCGTCAGACAGCAAAAACTGCTCGGAGAAGTTGGCCAGGATGCACAGGCCGTTGGAGCCGGCGTCGATCATGAAATCGACGCAGCGCTTCTGGCTGGCAAGGTCCAGCTCGCCGTTCTCGAAGAACGTCGTAGGGACGACGGGAAAAACGCCCTGGTAGCGGGCTGGCGTGCTTGTTGTCATACGGATCACCCTTCCAATGCTTGTGTGTCAGTGGGAATGCTTGGGCACGGCGGCGCCACGGCAGCCCACCAGGAAATCAAAATCACAGCCTTCATCGGCCTGCAGGACCCGGTCGATGTAGAGCTGCTGGTAACCGCTTTTGGGCGCCGCCGGGGTGGCTGCCTGCCGCGCTTGCCGCGCCGCGAAGCGCTGGGCGATCTCGGCATCGCTGACCTCCAGCTCCAGCTTGCCAGCAAAACTGTCCAGGACGATCCAGTCGCCGTCCTGCACGATCGCCAGCGGGCCACCGGCTGCCGCTTCAGGCGCCACATGCAGCACCACCGTGCCGTAAGCGGTGCCGCTCATGCGGGCGTCCGAAATACGCACCATGTCGGTGATGCCCTGCGCCAGCAGCTTGGGCGGCAAGCCCATGTTGCCGACTTCGGCCATGCCGGGGTAACCTTTGGGACCACAGTTTTTCATCACCAGAACCGAATTGGCGTCGACCACCAGATCCGGGTCGCCAATGCGCGCCTTGTAGTGGTCAAAATCCTCAAACACCACCGCCTGGCCGCGGTGCTTCATCAGCGCCGGCGTGGCCGCCGAGGGCTTGAGCACGGCCCCGCGCGGCGCCAGATTGCCGCGCAAAATGCACAGGCTGCCGTCCTTGACCAATGGCTTGTCCAGCGGGCGAATGACTTCGGCGTTGTGGATGGGTGCGTCCAGCACGTTGTCCCAGATCGACTTGCCGTTCACCGTCAGGGCATTCTTGTGGGGCAGCAGACCGCCCTCGCCCATGCGACGCAGCACCGCTGGCAGACCGCCCGCATAGTAAAAATCTTCCATCAGAAAACGCCCCGAGGGCTGCAAGTCCACCAGCGTCGGCGTGCCCCGGCCAATGGTGGTCCAGTCATCGAGCTCCAGCGGCACACCCATGCGCCCGGCAATGGCCTTGAGGTGAATCGCCGCATTGGTGGAGCCACCCACCGCGGCATTGACCCGGATGGCGTTCTCGAAGGCTTCGCGGGTCAGGATTTTGGACAGCTTGAGGTCTTCCCAGACCATGTCCACAATGCGCATGCCCGACATGTGCGCCAGCACGTAGCGGCGTGAATCAACCGCCGGAATGGCGGCGTTGTGCGGCAGCGAGGTGCCCAGCGCCTCGGCCATGCAGGCCATGGTGGAGGCCGTGCCCATGGTGTTGCAGGTGCCCGCCGAGCGCGACATGCCGGCCTCGGCCGACATGAACTCATTGAGCGATATTTTCCCCGCCTTGACCGCCTCATGCAGTTGCCAGACCACGGTGCCCGAGCCGATGTCGCGCCCTTCGTGCTTGCCGTTCAGCATCGGGCCACCGGTAACGACGATGGTCGGAATATCGCAACTGGCCGCGCCCATCAGCAGCGCCGGCGTGGTCTTGTCGCAGCCCACCAGCAGCACCACGGCGTCCATCGGATTGCCGCGAATCGACTCTTCCACGTCCATGCTGGCCAGGTTGCGCGTCAGCATGGCGGTCGGGCGCAGGTTGGACTCGCCGTTGGAGAACACCGGAAATTCCACCGGGAAGCCGCCGGCCTCGGAAATGCCGCGTTTCACATGCTCGGCAATCTTGCGAAAGTGCGCGTTGCAGGGCGTCAATTCCGACCAGGTGTTGCAGATGCCAATGATCGGCTTGCCCTGGAATTCATGGTCGGGGATACCCTGATTTTTCATCCAGCTGCGGTACATGAAGCCGTTTTTGTCGGCAGTACCAAACCAGGCAGCGGAACGCAGGGGTTTTTTAGGTGTGGGGGACATAAGCTGTCTTTCAAGTCAAGGTGGAATCACAAGTGGCCGCATCGTAGGCGTTTGATCAATACATATCAAGTGAATAATTTTTATCTTTTGATATACTTTTTTATATCAATTTCACAACCTGGACGCGCCCGCCATGGAAGACAGCAAGCTCGCACGGCGCCCCCGCCACCAACTCAAGACCCGCCAGATGGCCTTGCTGATGGCGATTGACGAAGCACGCAACCTGCATCAGGCTGCGCTGGCAACGCATATGAGCCAGCCAGCCGCATCGAAGATGCTCAAGGACATGGAGGAGCTGTTTGGCGTGGCCTTGTTTGAGCGGCTGCCCAGAGGCATGCGACCGACGGTCTATGGCGAAACCCTGATTCGCCATGTCCGCATGGCACTGGACAACCTGGCGCAGGGCCAGAGCGCCATTGCCACGCTGCAAGCCGGCTTGTCCGGGCAGGTCAATATGGGCGTCATCCTGACGCCGTCGATGACGCTGGTGCCGCAAGCCATCGCCGCGACCAAAACCGAGGCGCCGCATTTGAGCATCGGCGTCGAAGTGGGCACCAGTGACGTGCTGGTGGAGCAGCTTAAACGCGGCCGGCTCGATTTTTTGATCGCGCGTATTCCGGCAGAAGAAGAGGACCTCAAGCTGGTCTATGAAGACCTGTCCGAAGAAACCGAATGTGCGGTGGTGCGGGTTGGCCACCCCATGCTGCAACGCAGTGGCCTCACGCTGCAGGATCTCGTCGCCAGTGGCTGGATCCTGTCGCCCAGAGGCAGCATCCTGCGCCATCAGTTCGACATGCTGTTTCGTCGTCATGGCCTGGCCGCACCCAGCAACGTGATCGAAACCACCGCCATGGCGGTGATCAAGGCGCTGCTGCAACAAACCGACTTTTTGCACGTGATGCCGGTGGAAGTGGCCCGTTATTACGTGGTCTCCAACGAGTTGTCGATCCTGCCGGTTGAGCTGCCCTGCAACATGGACAGTTATGGCCTCATCATGCGCTCGGACCATGTGCTGTCGCCGGGGGCCAACCTGCTGCTCGGGCATATCCGCAGCGTGGCCTCCAGCATGTACCCGCCATAGTTCAAGACCGAGCAGGTGATTGCAACGATCCGGGAATTCCAGAGAGTTGGCTGCACGGTGTCACCGAATCACCGAGAGAACCTTGGCAATTGCGCAACCAGTGCTTGCAGCAATGGGGCTGCGCCGGTGTCGGCCATTTGTGCAACCGGTGGTTGCACAAATTCGCTCCCCGGATGCGAACAAGCGGCATACCTTCTGACGTGCCGAAGAGTGTGGAATCAAAGGGCGCTCCATTGAGTATGGCTGCGACTTCTGCGAGCTGCACACGTTCCCACGTCGCATGCTTCCCGAGTATTCCCGACGTGTCAGCGTCGATCAACTCGGCGACGGTCATTGTGAAAGCCATTACGCCACCAACTTCAGATTCATCTCATCCATCAACCCATCCAGCCGCTCGCCAAACGCCGCCCACATGCACTTGAAGCAAAATTCGGCTACAACTGGCAACCCACATCCATGAAATACATTCCCAACCCGATTTCCTCCTCAAGAACCTGTGTGCTTGCACTGGCAGCCGCATTGTTGGCCGGCCAGGCCTGCGCCATGAGCCTGCGCGAGTTGCAGGCGCTGGAAATGACCGACCAACAGGGCGAAAACTACGCCAACTACTACCTGGTCGGCGTCATGGAAGGCGCACTGGAGGCGCACCTGCATGCTGCGCGCAACGGCGCCAAAGCCGTCATCTGCCTCAAAGGGCGCGACCTTGAGCCCTCCATGGCACGGCACTTGTACGCCGCCGAGCGCCAACGCAACGCGGGCGTCTATGAAGCCGACATGCCGGTGCCCCTGGTCATGACCAATGCACTGGCTCATGTCTATCCATGCTAAGCAAAGTTGGCCTGGCCAATAACTGAAACGGAGTGTTCCCCATGATCGTTTTTCTCATCGATGCCGACAATCTCTCGTCTTCCGCCTGGATCGAGGAGGCGTGCAGCAGTCTGGAAACCGCCGAGGGAAAAATAGCGGTACGCAGGGCTTATGGGAGTGCGGAAAACCTCAAGGGGCTGGCTCAGACCATGCTGGCATGGGCCATTCGTCCCTTTGTGAATTTGTCACTGTCGAAAAACACCACGGACGTTGCCCTCGCCATTGACGCCATGGAGTTGGCCTGCGGGACACCGAAGCCGACCGTCATGGCGATTGGTTCGGGTGATGCCGATTTTGTCCCTTTGGTGGTGAGGCTCAGGGAGCGTGGCATCCGGATGATCTGCGTGTCCGAACGCAGCAAGATGGCAGCAGAAGCAGCGCATGCCTATGATTCCGTTCTTTACGTTGGCAAAGAGCAGCCGAAGACGCCAGCAAAAAAATCATCCCCCGCGCCTGCGGCAAAGACACCCGCCAAAAAAGTCACAGCAAAAAAGGCGGTTGCAGCCAGCGCACCGGCAAAGAAAGTGGCTGCCAAAAAGACATCGGCTGCGGCTGATGAGACAGCCAAGGCCGACATCAGCCTGGAGCAGATCCTGGCTGCGGCACCCGCGCTACGCATGGGTCAGATGCAGCCCCTGGGGGATATCGTCAAGCAATTGCACAGCGCAAAGCTGATCGGAAAGAACGCCTCATCGACAAAGTTTTTCAAAAAATATCAAGAGCGGTTTGAGTTGTCGCCAGACAAGCAGCCGAACCAGGTCCGCTATCTGCCTGCCTGATATCTGATCAATCGTCAAGCCGGCGCCAGTAATGCCTCGAATTCCACCAATGGAAGCGGCCGGCTGAACAGATAGCCCTGATAGGCGTGACAGCCCAGGTCAGCCAGAAAAGCGCGTTGCGCTTCGGTTTCCACCCCTTCAGCGATGACGGTCAAGCCCATGCTGTCGGCCAGGGCGACCACCATTTTGGCAATGGCGGCGTCATTGGAGTCAATCAGGATATCGTGCACAAAACCCTTGTCAATCTTGAGTTGATCCAGCGGCAAACGTTTGAGGTAGGACAGCGACGAATAGCCGGTGCCAAAGTCATCGAGCGAGAAGCCCACGCCCCGGCCCTTGAGTGCATTCATCTTGGCGATGACATCATCGACGTTGTGGATCAGCAGGCTCTCTGTGAGCTCGAGTTTGAGTCGACTTGCCTTGGCGCCACTTCGATCCAGTGTCGCCAGGACCTGCTCAACGAAATCGCTCTGGTGAAACTGCCGTGCGCTGACATTCACAGAAAGGATGAGGTGTGCCATGTCGGACTGGGTCGCCCAGCGCGCCAACTGGGTGCAGGCGGTCGCCAGAACCCATTGGCCGAGCGGCAGGATCATGCCGGTTTCCTCGGCCAGATGAATGAACTCGGCTGGCGACACCATGCCGCGCCGGGGATCATTCCAGCGCAGCAGCACTTCCACCCCGGTGATCTGGGACTGCTGCGTGACCTGGGCCTGGTAGAGCAGGAGAAATTGATTTTTTTCCAGTGCCTCGTGCAAGCCTGCCTCCAGTTCGGCACGGGCAGTCACCACGGCCTGCATCTGGGGGTCAAAAAAACGCAGGGTGTTGCGGCCCGCCAGCTTGGCTTGGTACATGGCCATATCGGCCCGTCGCAAAGGCGCGTCAGTGTTCTCCCGCTGGTCGCCACCAAAGAGTGTGACGCCAATGCTGGCTGTGCTGTGCTGCGCCGAACTGCCGAGCTGGTAGGGCTGGTTGAGGTTGTCCATGATTTTTTTGGCGACGGCTTCGGCCTGGGTGGCCGCCTCCTGTGCGCTTTGACTCAGGTCTTTCAGCAGTACCACAAATTCATCACCACCCACACGGGCCACCGTGTCGCCTTCGCGCACGCAAGTCAGCAGCCGTTGGGCAATCTGCCGCAGCAAGACGTCTCCCTGGTCATGACCCAAGGTGTCGTTAATGGTTTTAAAGTCATCCACATCGATGAACAGCAGCGCAGCTTGGCGCTGGTGGCGGGTCACTGCGGTCAGCGCTTGTTCAAGCCGGTCCAGCAAAAGTCGGCGGTTGGGCAGTCCCGTCAGTACATCGGAGAAGGCCAGACTCTGGATCTGCTCCTGTGCCGCTTTGCGTGCAGTAATGTCACGAATGGCCACCTGGATCGCTGGCTCACCGCCGTAAACGATGGCAGTACTTTGAACTTCCACGTCGAGGGGAGTGCCGTCAAGCCTAAGAAATTTCTCTTCAAGCATCGGGGCGGCAGTGCCGCCTTCGCTTATTTTTTTTATGCGATCCAGCACCACCTGATGAAAGTCCGGGTGCACCAACTCAAGAAACGGTTTGCCAATCAGGTCCTGGCCCGACTCGGCGCCAAACATCGCAAGGGCAGCGGGATTGGCGTAGCGCAGTTTCCCCCCACGAATGACAACGACTGGTTCAGGTGACCATTCGATCAGGGTACGAAAACGTTCCTCGCTCTCCTTCAAGGCCGTTTCGGTTCTGTTGCGCTCGGTGATGTCACGGATGACGCCGATGTAGCCCAATAGGGTGCCATCGGCAGTTCTGATCGATGTTCCCAGGGTCTCGCCAGGAAAAATAGCGCCATCTTTTTTACGATAATTGACAACGTAAGGACGTGCCTGTTCAGTCGCTGTCAAATTGAAACGCATCCTGCCTTGCCGCTCAAATTCTTGTTGACTCTCGTAAAAAAACGAGGTCGACTTTCCTGCCAGATCATCGATGTTGAATCCGAATATGGCGGAAAACGCGGGGTTGATACTGACCACTTCCCGCTTCACGTTGGCATAGACGATAGCGTCTGGAATACCGCTGAAGATGGCTTCAAACAAGGCCTTGCCCTGCGCCAGCTCGTCTTCGGCGCGCTTGCGCTCGCTGATGTCAAAAAAACTGCCAACGTAGTGGGTGATATTTCCCAGGCTATCGCGCACGGCCGTAATCGCCAGCAGCTCGGGGAAAATCTCGCCATTCTTGCGTTTATTCCAGATTTCACCTCGCCAAAAACCTGTGCACTCGATGCTGTCCCACATGCGACGATAGAAGCCTTCGTCATGGACCGCCGAACTCAACACGGAGGGCTTCTGGCCGACCAGTTCATCGACTGCGTAGCCTGTGATGCTGACCAGTGCCGGGTTGACAGAGATGATGCGGCGCTGCGCGTCAGTGATCAGTATGCCCTCGGCGGTGGACTCAAAGACGGTGGCGGCCAGTTGCAGCCGGTCTTCGCGCTGCAGCACCGCATCCGCCATCCGGCGCATGCTTTGGGCCAGCGTCTCGATCTCATCGGTCGTCGAAGGCGCAATGATGGCCCGGTAATCACCATCTGCAATCGCCTGCATCTGGCGGCCGAAATCAGCCACCCGGCGTGACATGCGCCGGCTCATCCAAAACGCCGAGACCAGGGCCAGCATCAGCGCCAGCGCACTGGCCGTCGCCAAGGCCAGCAGGGTCGAGCGAACCGTCGCAAATGCTGTTTCGACCGGTTGCGCCACCAGCACCGTCCAGCCCTGACCCGGGATCGGGGTCGTGCTGCCGATATAGTCGATCTCGCCAAGCCGGAACCGCGCCGTCTGCGATGTCGTCAGGCTTGGCCCTTGCAGCAAGGGCAGGTGGCTGATGTTTTCCTGACGCAAGCTGCGACTGGCATCCGGGTGACCCACGATTTGACCGCTTCGATCAACGATGATCGGCAACACATCACCGGTCTGTCCGATGCGGCGCACATGGTCCGATATTTGCTCCAGACCGAACTCCCCAACCAGCACACCCAGCAAGACCTTTCCCCTTTGATCAGTCAAGGTCAACGGCACGGCCAGCCCCACCACGATCCGGCCACGCTGCGATAAATAGGTGTCAGACCAAACCCTGTGTCCGGATAGTCGCGCCGACCGGACAAAGGCGCGGCCAGAAAAATCGGTGCCAAGCAGATCCCCTCGCTGCCCGCGACGCCCTTGAGGCAAGCCAACTTCCAGAACATGATCTGCTTCATCAATCAGGTAGATCGCTTCAAGATGTTGATCGGAATTGGCTAACGTATCCAGCATCAAGTGCGTTCGATCCACTGGCAACGCCTGCTGCCCGGCCATGTCATGTGCCAGGCTTTCAAGTGCGCTCTGCGCATTAGCCAGAAATCTCTCAACCTGACCTGCCACCGTGTCACCAAGGGAGCGATTTCTGGCCTCGACCTCGGCATTCAAGCGCGGCAGCAGCACCCACAACAGGGCCGCAACCACCAGCGCCATGGCCATGGCCAAGAAGGCCGAAAAACTCAGTGAAAGCCAGAACCGTAGGGAACGTGACATAGGTCGATGCGGTCAGGTCATGCGGCCGAGCTAGTGCAACCGCACGAATGCGCCATGGCGAACCGTCGTCAGATAGGTGTCGCGTATCGCATCGCCATAGGCATCAAAGCGTACCCGTGACTGGGCCCCGGAGAATTCCCGGCGCGCCAGAATCGCCTGCTTGAGCGTTTGGCCGGAGGCCTGGGCGGCCAGCCCATCAAGCACCACGTTGGTGGCATCAAAGGCGAGCAACCCCGCGAAACCAGGCTCGCGCTTGAAACGCGCCAGATACGCTTTTCTGAAGGTCATATAGGAAGCTTGCTGGTTTTCTCGGTCGATGAACTGGGCGATGACAACCCCTTCGACCGCCTTGCCACCGAGTTCGATCAGGCGCTCGGTGGCGCTCCATTCACAGGCATTGATGTGGACCACGGCATCCCGCTTGCGCACTTGTTGGGCCAACATGGCGGTATCAACCGAATTGGCCAGAATCAGCACGCCGTCAGGGCGGGGTTGAAGCAGCCGCTGCGCCAGCACTGAAAAGTTGGCATCATCGCTGGAACTGAACGGCACAACCTCCACCAGGGCGCCCCCTGCGGCTTCAAATCCCTTGCGGTAATCCTTCAGCCAACTCTCGGTATAGGCTTGATTGCGCAAGTCGTAAGCCACGGTGATGCGACGACTGCCCTGAACCGAAAAATGGTAGTTGGCACTCTTGTGTGCATATTCAGTGGTCGAATCAATCACCCGCAAGAAATGATCATCAATTCCAGCCAAATCAGTGGTGGTGACCGTAGGACTGAGCATCAACAGTTGAGCACGATTTGCCAGCGGTACCGTGGCGGCCGCCATGGCGCTGGTCATCGGGCCGATGGTGGCCACCACTTTGTTGTCAATCAGCTTCGACACCGCCTGCCTGGCGATGTCAGCATCCTGCTGGTCGTCTTCGGCGATCAACGCAAGCAGACGACCGCCAACGCCGCCCGATGCGTTGCGCAACTCAATGGCCAGCAGGGCACCATCGCGCCCACCAATGCCAAGATCAGCAACGCGCCCGGAAAGCCCGCCAATGAAACCCAATCGGATCGGCTCGCGTGAATTGCAGGCGACCACCAGGCTTGAAATGACCAGCGCCACAAGAAGCGTGCCAAAACAAAGATGTTTATCGCCCGAAAAAAGCTTGGGAAGCACATCAACCTTTGAAGTCTTGCGAAATTATAGAAGTCAAAGTGGGTCGGCTCGCTCCTGCTGCCCAGGCAACCCGGTTCGCCATCGACCGGCTCGTCTTGGCCGTTCGATGACGCAGGGACGCCACTTAGCCCGCGGCGCGCTTTTGCAGAATCTCGAAAGCGGGCAGGGTTTTGCCTTCCAGCACTTCCAGAAAGGCGCCGCCGCCGGTGCTGATGTAACCGATGTCTTTCTCGATGCCGTATTTGGCAATGGCCGCCAGCGTGTCGCCGCCCCCGGCAATGCTGAAGGCGCTGGACTCGGCGATGGCGTGCGCAATCACTTTGGTGCCGTTCTCGAAGGCGGCAAACTCGAACACGCCGACCGGGCCATTCCAGACGATGGTGCCGGCCTTCTTGAGCTGTTCGGCCAGCTTGGCTGCGGTGACCGGGCCAATGTCCAGGATCAGGTCATCCTCGGCCACGTCCGTGGCTGCCTTGACCGTGGCTTGCGCATCAGCGGCAAAGGTTTTGGCAGTGACCACGTCGGTCGGGATCGGCACTTCGGCGCCACGTGCCTTCATGGCCTCGATCACGGCTTTGGCATCGTCCAGCAAACCCGGTTCAGCCAGGCTCTTGCCGATCTTCAAACCCGAGGCCAGCATGAAGGTGTTGGCAATGCCGCCGCCCACAATGAGCTGGTCCACGTTTTTGGCCAGCGCCTGCAAAATGGTCAGCTTGCTCGACACCTTGGAGCCGGCCACGATGGCCACCAGCGGGCGCTTGGGGTTGGCCAGGGCCTTGTTGATGGCATCGATCTCGGCGGCCAGCAGCGGGCCGGCGCAGGCGATGGGCGCGAACTGGGCAATGCCGTAGGTGGTGCCTTCAGCGCGGTGCGCGGTGCCAAAGGCGTCGTGCACAAAGACGTCGCACAGGGCTGCGAGTTTTCTGGCCAGCTCGGGGGCGTTCTTTTTCTCGCCCACGTTGACGCGGCAGTTTTCCAACAACACGATCTGGCCGGGCTTCACCTCCACGCCGTCGACCCAGTTGGCCACCAGCGGCACTTCGCGGCCCAGCAACTCGCCCAGGCGTTTGGCCACCGGCGCCAAAGAGTCTTCAGGTTTGAACGCGCCCTCGGTCGGGCGGCCCAGGTGGCTGGTGACCATCACCGCAGCGCCGGCATCGAGCGCCATCCGGATGCAGGGCACGCTGGCGCGGATGCGGGTGTCTTCGGTGATATTGCCCGCGTCGTCCTGCGGCACATTGAGGTCGGCCCGGATAAACACCCGTTTGCCCTTGGCAAAGCCGCTGGCGATCACATCGGCAAAACGTAAAACTTTCATGCTTTCTTAACTCCTTGTTGAGTGCTTATTTTCAATCCAAAATCAGTGCTGGATCAGATTCAGGCAGCTATTTGTCAAGCCCCGGAACCGGAACCCGGCAATGATGAAAAATCCGGAATCACCCGGTCTGGCTTGCAGACCTCGACGGGCTGGCCCATGTTGTAGCCATAGGGCAGCAGCCACACCTTCACCCCCGCGTTGCGCGCGGTGGCCGCATCGATGCTGGAGTCGCCGACAAACAGGGTGCGCTCCCGGGCCACGCCAAATTGCGCCAGACAGTGCGCAACACCCGCCGGATCGGGTTTTTTGGTGGCAAAGGTGTCGCCACTGACCATTTCGTCAAACAGCGGCCCGAGCTGATGCACCGCCATCACCACCTGGGTGTAGCGGCTTTCCTTGTTGGTCACCACCGCCAGCTTGACGCCCTGGGCGCGCAAGGCTTGCAGGGTCTCGCGCACATGCGGATAAAGATGGCTGCGTGTGCCGCAGCGCTGCTGGTAAAAACCGTCGTAGACTGGCAGCATTTGGCGCAGCAGATCGCTGTTGCGCACGGCTTCGACCGGCAGGCCGCTGCGGTCGGCGACGGCCTGCACCAGCAGCGTCAGTGTGCCATGACCAATCCAGTCATTGACCTGCTGCTGGGTCACCCGTGACAGCTTGAACTGGTCCAGGGTGTCGTTAACCGCGTCCATGATTTCGGGCGCGGTCTCCACCAGCGTGCCATCCAGGTCAAACAGGACCAGGTCAAAAGTGCGTGCCATCATTGCGGATGGGCAGCCCGCCGCAACGCCTGCATCACACCCCTGTAGCCACCATCGGCGTCGGGTGCGCCAAACACGGCGCTGCCGGCCACGCAGGTGTCGGCACCGGCTGCCACAATTTCGGCAATGTTGTCGGTCTTGACGCCGCCATCGACCTCAAGCCAGATCTGCTGGCCGCCAGCAGCCACATGGGCATCAATTTTTGCCCGCACCAGGCGCAGCTTGGCCAGCGTGGAAGGGATGAATTTCTGGCCGCCAAAACCGGGGTTGACGCTCATCAAAAGAATCATGTCGAGTTTGTCCATCACAAAGTCGAGCACTGACACCGGCGTGGCGGGGTTGAGCACCAGGCCGGCCTTGCAACCCAACTCGCGGATCATTGACAGGCTGCGGTCCACATGTCTGGAAGCTTCGGGGTGGAATGTGATGATGTTGGCGCCGGCCTTGGCAAACAGCGGAATGATGGCATCGACCGGTTCCACCATCAAATGCACGTCGATCGGGATGCCCACATGCGGGCGAATCGCCTCGCACACCAGCGGCCCGATGGTCAGGTTGGGCACATAGTGGTTGTCCATCACGTCAAAGTGCACCAGGTCGCAACCGGCCGCTTCAATAGCGCGAACTTCTTCGCCCAAACGGGCAAAGTCAGCCGACAAAATGCTGGGGGCCAAACGCAAAACGGGGGCAGAACTCATGGCGGGGCTTTCTGTAGATTTGGGAATACTTGAGCGTAATATAGTTCAGCGCCAATTTTGCACTGTGCGAGTGGCCCATTTGCGCCAGATTAGCCTGACTCAAATCCGACAACGCGCATCGCATGCTAACGAGCCTCTTGCAACGAAAGCTTGACCTGTCACCGTCGCCTTCAAAGATTTTCTGATAGCACAAGAAGGGGGGCTGAGGAAGACGTGGAGCTGATAATCACGCCCATTGCCCATGGATTGGGGAAAAAGAGAAAGTATTTCATGAGTCGAGCTTATTATTCTGATTTGATAGAAGACTTTCTCGCCCGAAGCCCTGACGAAATTCTGGGTGCTCTGACTCGCAGCAGCCCGTTCGCCGTTGAAACTACCCAGCGAAATGCCTGGATGGAACAAGTTGTTGTCCTCAAGAACACGCTTCGGCAGGACCTTGACAGGGGCAAGGTGTATTTTGAATATGCCGTGCCGCGGTTGGGTAAACGCATTGACGTTTTGGTCTTGCTAGATCAGGTTGTTTTCGTCCTGGAATTCAAAGTTGGCGAAACCCAGTTTCTTTCCAGCGCCAAGGACCAAGTGTGGGATTACGCAGTTGATTTAAAAAACTTTCACGAAACAAGCCACAACAAGTCGATCGCACCCATCCTAATTGCCACCGGCTCAACAGACGGCTTTTCTCTGATCGCGACCAGCGCAATCAATGACGGGGTTCTTCAACCCATTCAATCCGCGTCCTATCAGCTTCGTGGTGTGATGGATCAGGTTTTGCAGTTTTGTGACGGTTCTTCGATCAATCCGCTTGTATGGGACGCTGGAGGCTACCATCCCACGCCAACCATTGTTGAAGCGGCCATGGCGCTATATGGTGGTCATTCGGTCATGGACATCTCCCGTAGTGACGCCAGCGCCATCAATCTGGGACGAACGACAGATGCAATTTCAGAGATTATTCGCGTGTCACAGGTGGAGTCTAAAAAATCCATTTGCTTGGTAACTGGTGTGCCGGGAGCTGGCAAAACACTTGTGGGATTGAACGTTGCCACCCAACACATCAGCAAGGAGGCCGTCGACCATGCCGTTTTTCTTTCGGGCAACGGTCCACTCGTGGCCATTCTGAGCGAAGCACTTGCCAGAGACAAAGTGAGGAGCGAGGCCGAGGCGGGTCGACGCATGAAAAAAGGCGAGGCCATTCGCGAGGTCAAACTGTTCATCCAGAATGTCCATCACTACCGTGACGAATGTCTGATTGACACCGAGCGGCCACCTCTTGAGCATGTCGCCATATTTGACGAGGCCCAGCGGGCTTGGAACCTTGAACAAACAGCCTCTTTCATGTTGCGCAAGAAACAAAAGGCTGACTTCAGCCAGTCAGAACCAGAGTTTTTAATTTCCTGCCTGAACAGGCACAAGGATTGGGCGGTGGTGGTCTGTCTGGTCGGTGGCGGGCAGGAAATTAATACCGGTGAGGCTGGTATTGAAGAATGGATTGATGCACTGCAGCGTTCGTTTCCGGATTGGCATATACACATCTCCCCTCGCCTGCATGAGGCGGAATATGGTGCGGGACGCGTCTTGGCGCAGCTGATGTCCCAGCCCAATGTGCATTTCAATTCGGACCTGCACCTGGAAGTGTCAATGCGATCCTTTCGAGCCGAGCATGTTTCGGCACTCGTCAAAAATATACTGGACATCAACACCGTTGAAGCTCAAGAAATCCTGACTGAATTGGCAGAGCGTTACCCGATCGTCCTGACTCGCAGCCTGGCAAAAGCCAAAGCGTGGCTCAGGGAGCAGGCGAGGGGTACGGAGCGTTATGGCATGGTCGTGTCCTCCCAAGCGCAGCGTCTCAAACCACACGCAATTGACGTCAAGTCGCCAATGGACCCGATTCATTGGTTTCTCGATGGCAAAGAGGATGTTCGGTCGTCGTACTATCTTGAAGATGTGGCCACCGAGTTTCACGTTCAAGGTCTTGAGTTGGATTGGGCCTGCGTTGTCTGGGATGCAGACTTCAGATTCTCCGAATCAGGCTGGAAGCACTATTCATTTGTTGGAACCAAGTGGCAACAAATCCATAAACTTGAACGCCAAGGGTATTTGAAAAATGCGTACCGAGTGCTGCTAACCCGTGCTCGTCAAGGTATGGTGTTGGTTGTACCGCAAGGCACCGAAGAAGATCCAACGAGGCCCCCAGCGTATTACGACCCGACATTCAATTACCTGCGCAGTATTGGTATCAGGGAAATCTAGTTATCCAACATTTTCCCGAGAGTTAATACTTATGACTCATCTTGGAAAATGTCATTCTCGTTCAGCCAGCCCGATGCACGCGCCAGCGGGGTCAATTGAGTCTGACTTTGACGCAAAGCTTCGCGCAATCGATACGATCGCAACGCATCGCGGACCAACACTGCAATACAAATTCCCAGGCTACCGGTGGCGTCTGCCATCGCGGTATAGGGAAAGGAGCTCAAAGCTACCAGACTTCCAGCTTCAAACGATCCGTCGCCTGAGTAAAAGCACGGTCTCGGCTTACCAAGGTGGCATCCACGGCAACGGCATGGGCTGCAATCATCATGTCGAGGTCGCTGAAATTAATGCCTTTGGCTTCGAGCGTGGAACACAGTTCACCATAACAACGCGCCACCTGCTCATCCCAGGGCAACACATCCATGTGTAACAGGACCTGAGTCATGGCTTTTTTCAAACGAATCGGCTGTCCCTTGCGATGCAAGCCGTACTCCAACTCCGCCAGCGTAATGCTGGACATCACCACTTGACCAACAGGCAACTGGATCAAACGCGCCAGCAAGTCGACATCCCGCCCCTGCATGATGTGGCTGACCACATTGGTGTCGAGCATATAGCGCTGGCTCATTCCTCCCAGCCTTCAAAAGGGTCGCGGCGGGTGTGGGTTTGGCGGCGCTCAATGAGCAGGTCTTCGTCTTTGTTGTGTGCCACCGCGTCAAGCAAACTTTGCCAATCTTGTGGTTTGCGCGACAGCACCACATCTCCAGTAATGGGGTCGTGGCGAATGAAAACCTCCGACACGTCAAAGCGGAATTCCAGCGGCAATCGAACCGCCTGGCTGCGACCAGTGGCGAATATTTTGGCAGTTTGATGCATGGTGCGCCCCTTGATGGTATGCCACATGATATCTACCACCATGTCAAATGTCAATGCACATGATTGATCCAAGCAGCGGCAGCTCAGTTGATGGCGATCAGGGCATAGCCCTTGGTCTGGTAACCGATCATTGAATTGAATACATTGGCGACCAGCTTGACCTCCGGGATCAGCTGCGCCGGATCAGCCTTGAAAACACGCATCGCGACGGAACAGTCGTCGGGCTGCGAGGCCGCAGACAGGGCCGGCGCAAATGCCATCCAGAAGACGGTCATCATCCAGACGAACCTGACACCCATTTTCATGGTCGATTCCCCTTCACTGTGGTCAAACCCAGCGCTTCCCAGTCCATCATGCCACCACGGTAATGCGAGATTTTCTCCACCGGGTAACCCATGCGCACGAGATTTCTGATGCCGGCCGGACTTTGCAAACACATGGGGCCGTAACAAAACGCGATGATGTTGAAGGCAGCAGAACAGTCCCACGTCTTGTCTGCGCGACGTCCGCACCCCAGTTTGTCCAGTCGGTCCTCAATTTCGTTGTACGGGATGTGAAATGTGTTGGGGATGGTGGCTTTCAGCGGTTCGTCTTCGTCACGCATGTCAATCACCATGACAGAGGGATTGTTCAGTGCGTGCAACACCTCGATTTCGGTCACCGGGGTGACTCCGGGCAAGGGCACCAGCGGCTGCAAAACCCCTTTGGGATAGGCGCAGGCTGTTTTGCTGCGCGTGACGGCGATAGGGCCGCTGGGTGTCTGCACGACGAACTGCGTGTCGTTCCCGATCAGTCGCAGCTGTTCCGGCTCAGCCGCCCATGCTGGCGTCAGCAACACCGGCGACAGCAAGAGCAGCCACGCCAGCCGCATCAGCTCACTCCTTGATGACGCAGGTTTCGCCCTTGCAGGAGATTTCGGCATCGAGGTAAGCAACGTTGGTGTAGCCCTTGCGCCCCAGAATGTCATACGTCTTGGTGCTCTTGGCACCGGTGGCGCAGTTGACAAACACGGGAACGTCTTTGGGAATCCTGGCAAAGTCCTGTTCCATGTCTTCAATGGGCAGATTCACCGCGCCCTTGAAGTGCCCGCGGGCAAAGTCCGCAGCCGGGCGCACATCCAGAATGAACTTGCCAGCCGTCACCGCCTCTTCAAAGACTTTGGGCGCCACTTGACCGGGCGCATACATGGGTGCCCAGCTCACTTGCGTGAGGGCGGGCGCAGCGCCCAGCGGACCTTTCCACACACTGATCGGGAAATAAGCCAGACGGCGAAAATCGTATTCGCGCAACATGTCCAGCGCCTCATTGGCAGCCGTCATGTCTCCCCGGTCCAGCACCACCAGGGGCGCATTTTTGGACAATTTGGCGAGCGCGTCCTGACCCTTGCTGGCCTTGAGGTCGGTCAGCGAGAGTTGCAGCGTCTGGTTATTGGCACCGACGATGGTGCTTTGCCCTGGGGCGGTATCGAGCAGAATCAGGTTGCCTTTTTTCAGGAAGGCTTCTGTTGCCAGCAGGGGTTGGGCTTTCTGGTTCCAGCCCGGGACGCCGTTGCGGTAAACCCAGACATCGGTGTAGCCCATGGTCCTGAACACAGCAGCCGAGTCCACCGACAAGGTGCACTCGCGGCCCGCGCAATAAAAGACCAGCTTGCCGGTCTTTGGAATGGCCAGTTTTTCGACGCTGGCCGCCGGGTCTTTTTTCAGCACATCCAGCGGCAGGTTGATGGCGCCCGGAATGTGCCCGGCGATAAATTTGCCAGCCGGCCGGCTGTCCAGCACCCAGACTGTTTTACCGATCGCGCCTTGCTCGTAAAAACTCACCATCTGGTCGTTGACCACTTCGTCGGCCTCAGCCTTGACATCTGCCGCCAGTGCGCTGAAGGCCAGCGCGCCAGACAGGGCCAATGTCCACAACATGCGTTTCATGACATCACTCCTTGAACGTGGGAAGCTTGTCTCCCAATCACAAGTTTGTACGCTACCGGCAGGGAGACTCAACCGGCGGCGCGCTGTTCAGCAGCAGATCAGCAGCCAGCGGTCTTCTTGAACGACTTGCTGGTGTTCTTGCCGTCTTTTTCAAAACGGGCACGGATTTCATCGCCTTCCACGATGCGCTTGTCCTTGAACTTGTCCAGGGTCAGGTCATCGGTGATTGTGATGGTGACGGGTGCGCCAGCCTTGCTGTCCTTCAGCACGGCGGTGGCCGACTTTCCGTCGGCGGCCAACGTGATTTTGGTGATCGGGCCGACCAACTTGCCTTCTTCTGCCAAGGCGTTGGCAGTGAAGGCAGCACCGGAAAGACCCAGCACGGCGGTAACGATCAGGGTTGAGAATTTGGTTTTCATGATGAGACTCCTGCTAAAAAATGAAATAAAAAAAGATCAGAACTTGACTTCAAAGGTGGCGTAAACGTTGGTGGCGTTCTCCAGCGGCGTCAAGGTCGACATCTGACCATTGACATCGCCAATGGCTACCGGAGCACCGACCCAGTTGTTGCTGCCGGTGTAGTCGAAGTTGTAACGCTGCACGCCCAGGCGGAAGAAAGCCTTGCTGAAGAACGAGGAAACCGGCGCAAGGTCGAGATCCTTGATGTAGTAAGCCTCGATCACGCTGCCCCGGGTACCGGCCTTGGCAGTCCACATGTCGTCAGCCGCGGGCGAGAACGGGATCCAGTTCTTGGAGCCATGGTTGTATTCGAAGCCGAACTTGTCCTTGGACGGCAGGTCGTAGCGCACGCCCAGGGCGATGCCGGTACCGGTCTTGTCCGACGGCGCTTCAGGATTGAAGAAGCCCCCGGTCAACAGACCCTGGAAGCCGTTTTGCGCCGAAACATTGTTGTTGGGGTGGGTCTGGCTCATCGCCACTTCGCCAAACACATGCAACATGCCTGCGCCCACGTTCTTGTACGTGCTCATGAAGCCGGCACCCAACCAGTCGATGTCGCCCAGGTCAGCCTTGCTGGCGGTGTCGCCAAAGTAGGTGTTGCTCATGGTGGGCGCATCGAAGATGTGCGTGCCACGGTTCCACTGCAACCAGACGCGCAACGGATCGGTGTCGATCGGTACCACCGAAATGCCGATCATGTCGGTGTCGGCCAGCGAATTGCCAGCAACATTGCTGTAACCACTCTCGAAGCCGCGACCATAACAAAACTTGGCATAGGCGCCTGGCAATGCATCGATTTCTGGCGCATAGCCCAGGGTCAGGCCGTCGAAGGCATAGTCCACCAGCAGCGAAGGCACGCCGCCCGTGCCCGGGCGCGGCTTGTTCTGCTTGAGGTTGCTGGGTGCGCCTTCGGTCGATGGACGGCGACCGACCGAGAACCAGATTTCCTTGTCGGCGATATTGCTCCAGGTCGCATAGATGCGGTCGACATTGAGATCGCTGGTCGACGGCACATGGCTCAGCGTGCCGTCGAAGACACCGGTTCGGTCGGCAAAGAACGGGGCCGAGCCGGCGTTCATGATGGCACCGTCGTTTTGCGAACCAAACACCTTGTACATGGCCAGGCGCGCGGTCACGCTGACATCCTGCGTGGCCTTGGCGTTCAGGTCAAGGTCGAACTTGTTGGTCATCAGGCTGGTGTTCTTGGGCTTGTAGGCGGGCACGGTCTTGGCAAACGCAGCCATTGCGCCAACCATGCCGGCGTTCGTCGGATTGGCCAGGAAGGCCGCCGCCTGGTCGTAGCTGCCCACGGCGTTCATGCCCTGGGCGAAGCCCATCAGCCCGGACAGGGCTTGCGCCGAAGTCCATCCCGGGTTGAGGCTGGAAGCCGCAGCCGGGTTGGCGAAGAACTCGGTTTGCAACTGGTTCTGCGCATTCGCAAACGTGCCGGCCACATCGGTAAAGGTCTTGCTCTGGCCTTCCAGATAGTCGTAACGGAAGCGGTAGTCGCCACCCACCGTCAGCCATTTACCGAGCGACTTGCCTTCAAGCTGTTTAACCTGGCTCTTGAGCTCGTCAATTGCCGCATCATTGCTTGCAGCCACTGGCGCAACAGGCGCGGCAGCCTTGGCCTCATTGGCCTGAACCTGCCCCTTGAGCGCCTGCAATTGCTGCGCCAACAGCTCATTTTGCTGCGCCAGAGCTTCAATTTTTTTTATCAGATCAGCCTCGGAGGCGTAAGCCGCCATCGGCACCACCATGCCGGCGATCAATGCAACCAGCAGTTTTTTCTGAAACCTCTTGCCCATGAATAACTCCTAAAGATTTAACAACGAAAATTTATTTGCCGCATTAATGTTTATTGCCAGGTGCAGCGTCGTCCCCCAGGTCTTCCCAACCAGTAATCATGGCCATGACCTGCGAAGTAATCTTGTGACCGGTGGTGGCCAGATACAGGTGCGAAATCAGAAAGGCCAGCATCAAAAAGGCACCCAGGGTGTGTGCTGCAGCAACCCACTGCAAGCTCAGGCCGCTCAGTCCCAGGCTTGGCCAATCGGCATAAAACAAATACAAACCACCACTGACCCAGATCAAGGGACTCAGCAAGGTCAGCACGGCCAGGTAGGTCAGGCGTTGCAGCGGGTTGTGCTTCTTGCCCGTGGTCGGCTTGTAGGGGTGTTCTTCACCCTTGAAGATGCCCGACGAGTAGTAGTTGGCCACCGCCAGCATTTTTTGTGTGGTAGGGATGTACTGCCGCCACTCGCCGGTAGTGAAGTGCCAGAAGATGGCAAAAATCCACAGCCCCACCAGGGTCCAGGCAGCGATGGTGTGGTAATCCACCGCCTTGCCAAAGCCAAACAACTTGTAGCTGCCGTGCACTTCAAAACCGGTCACCAACATGGTGATGATGAGTGCCGCTTGCGACCAGTGCCAGAACCGCTCGAAGGGTTTGAAGAGATAAACGCGTGCCATGATGGTTCTCCGGTTTAGTGTTTGCGGGTAATGAGGCGCATCAAGCCGTGGCCTGTGACACCCAGCAGGGTCAGCGCGGCCAACAACCAGCCACCAATCTCAAGCCAGGGTGCATGGTCCCGGCCGCGACCAGGCATATAAACGCCATCAACCTTTTCCAGGCGGCCGTTGCTGACGTGGCACTCAACACAGCCCAGGGCTTTTTCCTTGGGCGCGACCATGTGGGTGATCGGCCAGATGCTCTCGGTCTCGATAAAGTCCACCTGACCGGAAAACTGCACACCGCCCTTGGCCATGCCCGCCTCGACGGCCTTGACCCAGTTCAGGTTTTTCCAGTATGCGGTGTCGTCGTGGCCCGCCAGGTGGGTAATCACCAGCGATTTGGTCACGGGGTCGTATTGCTGTTTGCCG
>NZ_JAMPXE010000162.1 GCF_023701345.1 Rhodoferax sp.
CCGAGGTCAACGCGCTGGAGCGTGCCACGCTGTATGGCATCGTGGTGTACAGCGGCCGGCGTGTCAACTACGGCCGGATCGACCTGGTCGGTGCCCGTGAAATTTTCAGTCGCGAGGCGCTGGTGAACGGCCAGTGGGACTGCAAGTGGCCGTTTTTGCAGGCCAACCACAAGCTCATCGGGCAGGTTGAAGATCTGGAGCACAAGGCGCGCCGGCAGGACGTGCTGATCGACGACGAACTGATCTACGCCTTTTACGACCAGCAGTTGCCCGCCGACGTTTGCAGCGGCTACAGCTTTGATGCCTGGTACCGCGACGCCTGCAAAAAGCCCGAGTACCTGATGCCGATGCCGGTGCGCGGCGCAGCACCGACCGGCAACAGCAAGCTCCTGCTGCTCACGCGTGAGGAGCTCATGCGTCATGAGGCGGCGGGCATCACCACCCAGTCCTTTCCCAAAACCGTCCGCCTCGGCGGCGTGGATTGCGCGGCCAGTTACCTGCACGAACCCGGCGACGCCAAGGACGGCCTGACGGTGACCGTGCCGCTGTTTGTGCTGAATCAGGTCAACGAAGAGCGTTGCGAATGGCTGGTACCCGGCATGCTCAAGGACAAGATCCAGGCGCTGCTCAAGACATTGCACCAGCGACCCCGCTCGCGGCTGGTGCCGTTGCCCGAGAGCGCCCGCAAGATGGCAGAAACGCTGAACGCGCCCGAACTGTTTGGCCACGGCGCGCTGCTCGATGCCGTGCTGAAGCTGGTGCGCGCTGCCACTGCAGTGGACGTGGTGCGCGCCGACATCAAGGTCGACATGCTTAGCCCGCACTTCTTCATGAACTTTCGGGTCGTGGACGAACATGGCCGCCAACTCGGGACCGGGCGCAACCTGGGCGCCCTGAAGGCCGAATTGGGCGCCAAGGCGCGCGGCGCTTTCCAGGCGCTGGCCGGGCTCAAGCTGGGGCAGGGCGCAGCCAGCCCGGCCAATGCCGGCGCCGGGCCTGCAAGTGCTGGCACCGCGCCCGTCATTGCGAGCCCTTCGACGGGCTCAGGACAGGCTGAAGCGCGGCAATCCACGAAGTCCGCAGGCATGGATCGCCACGGCCTGCGGCCTCGCGATGACGATCTTCAGTCGGCCTCGGTCGCCAGCCAGCGCTACACCGCCTGGACCTTTGGCGAACTGCCCGAGCTGCTTGAAATTCAAAAGGGCGGCCAGACGCTGATCGGCTACCCCGGCCTGATCGACGCGGGCGACGCGGTCACCATCGAGGTTTTTGACGAACCCGATGTGGCCGCCGCCAAACACCGCGCCGGCCTGCGCCGCTTGTTTGCCCTGCAGATCAGGGACGCGCTCAAGTACCTTGAAAAGAACGTGCCCGATCTGCAAAAAATGGCCGTGACCTACATGCAGGTCGGCAAAAACCCGGACGGCAGCGGGACCGGGGGCACGCTGGAAGAACTGCGCGAGCAGATCATTCAGGTGGCGCTTGAACGTGCCTTTTTGCTCGAGCCCTTGCCCGCCGATGAATTCGCCTTCAAGAAACGCATTGACGAGGGCCGCAGCCGCCTGACCCTGATCGCCACCGAAGTGGCACGGCTGGCCGCAGCCATCCTGGCCGAGTACGCTGTTGCCGTGCGCAAGATCAAGGACACGAAAAACGCGCCCGAGGCAACAGTGGACGCCGCCCAGCAACTGGCGCGCCTGATGCCCAAGCGTTTCTTGAGCGTCACACCCTGGGCTTCACTGCACCACTTTGCCCGCTACCTGAAAGCCATCACCGCGCGCCTCGACAAATACCGTGCCGACCCGGCGCGCGATGCCGCACGCCTGAAGGAACTGCAACCGCTGGAGCAGCGCTACTGGCGCCTGCTGGCCGAGCGCAAGGGCGTGGTCGATGAACGCTTGCAGGAGTTCCGCTGGCTGCTTGAAGAACTGCGCGTGAGCTTCTTCGCCCAGGAGTTGCGCACACCCCAGCCGGTGAGCGTGAAACGGCTCGAAAAAGCCTGGGCGCAGTTGGTTTAGGAACGCCAGCGCCATGCCGGTCCCGCGCTTGCGTTGATTATTCGCATCCCCTTGCGCGCTGGCCCGGCTATTCTGGGAGTCTCATTGGATTTCTCAAGAACAGGAGTCACCATGGCAACCAAACTCAAGGAATTTGCGAGCACGCTGGTCGCGGTGGTTGAGCCGGATACCTCGGCGCGGGTGGTGGCGCAGCTCATGCGCCGGCACCACATTGGCGCCCTGGTCGTGGTCGATGCGCTTGATAAAAGCAAGCCGGTCGGCATCGTCACCGACCGCGATCTGGTGCTTGAACTCATGTCCGAAGGTCTCGATCCCGCCGTGTTCACGGCAGGCGACATCATGTCGGTCGATCTGGTCAAGGCGCACCCGGAAATGGACGCCATTGACGCTGTGCAACTGATGAAAAAGTACCGCTTGCGGCGTCTGGTCATCAGCGACGATGCCGGACATCTGGCCGGCATCGTGACCATCGAAGACGTGCTGGGCTTGTTGACGCGCGAACTGGCAGACCTTGCCGTCGATCTGGGCAGTGCCAGAGATCGCGAGACCCGCGAGCGTCCTCAGGGCGCGGGCTGAATGCAGGACGCTCGCATCCGACCAGGACCGAACGAGGCAAGGCATGGAAAGGCCTTCTGTCATTCACAAGGAAGCAGCAACGCGATGTTTGCTGCATAACTGGACCTGCTACGCAGAGGAGCGCAGCAGGTTCTCCTGGGCCAGGGAACGACTGGCGCTGCAGGGCCTGCCTGGTGGCGGGCTCAACATGGGTTTCGAGGCGGTGGACCGGCATGCCGCAGGGGTGCTGCGCTACCATGCAGCGCTGCGTTTTGTCTCCCGCAACGCGCCTGCCGTCGATGTGAGTTATGCCGAGCTGGCGCGACAAACCAACCGTTTCGCCAACGTCTTGCAAGGCCTGGGCACAGGCCAGGGCGACCGGCTGTTCCTGCTGGCCGGGCGCATTCCGGAACTCTATGTGGCGCTGTTGGGCGCGCTCAAGAATGGCACCGTGGTGACGCCGCTGTTCTCGGCCTTGGGCCCCGAGCCCATTGCCACCCGCATCCAGCTCGGTGCCGGCCAGGTGCTGGTGACCACCGATGTGCTTTACCAGCGCAAGGTGCGCCAGATGCGCGCGCACATGCCGACGCTGCGCCAAGTGCTGTTGGTGGCAGAGGACGGTGGCGTCACCCACGAGCCGGAGACACTGGACCTGGCGACGCTGATGGCTGCTGCTTCAGACAGTTTCAGCATCGCCGATACGCAGCCCGACGACCGGCCTTTTTGCATTTCACCAGTGGCACCACCGGCACGCCCAAGGGTGCGCTGCATGTGCACGAGGCCGTGGTGACCCACTTGGCCACCGGGCGCTACGCGCTTGATTTGCAGCCGCAGGACCGCTACTGGTGCACGGCCGACCCGGGTTGGGTCACCGGCACGTCCCACGGCATCATTGCGCCGCTGCTGCAGGGCGTCACCACCCTGGTCGACCGCGAAGAGTTCGATGCCGGGCGTTGGTACACGCTGCTGGCGCAGGAGCAGGTGAGCGTCTGGTGTACCTCGCCCACGGCGATTCGCCTGCTGATGAAGGCCGGCCCCGAGCTGGCGCAGCGCCAGCGCTATCCCTGCCTGCGCTTTGTTGCCAGTGTCGGCGAGCCGCTCAACCCCGAGGCGGTGTGGTGGGGCAGGAGGTGCTGGGTCTGCCGATTCACGACAACTGGTGGCAGACCGAGACCGGCGGCACCATGATTGCGAACACACCCGCCTTTGACATCAAGCCCGGCTCGATGGGGCGACCGCTGCCGGGCATTGACGCTTTTGTTGTCGAACATCTGGAGGCCGAGGGCGAGCCACCCCGGGTGCGCGTTATCGAAACGCCCAATGTGGAAGGCGAACTGGCGCTCAAGCGTGGCTGGCCCTCGATGTTTCGCGCTTACCTCAACAATGAGGCGCGTTACCGGAAATGTTTTGCCGGCGAGCTGTACCTGACCGGCGATCTGGCGCGCGTGGACGAAGACGGCTACTTCTGGTTTGTCGGCCGCGCCGACGACGTCATCAAGTCGGCGGGCCACCTGATCGGCCCGTTCGAGGTGGAGAGCGTGCTGATGGAGCACCCGGCCGTGGCCGAGGCCGGCGTCATCGGCAAGCCGGACCCGCTGCTGGGCGAGGTGGTGAAGGCCTTTGTCTCGCTGAAGAACGGCTTTGAGCCGGGCGAGGCGCTGCGTCTTGACATCATGGCCCACGCGCGCAAGCCCCTGGGCGCTGCGGTGGCGCCCAAGGAAATCGCCTTTCTGGCGGTCTTGCCGCGCACCCGCAGCGGCAAGATCATGCGCCGCCTGCTGAAGGCGCGCGAACTCGGTCTGCCCGAGGGCGATACCTCGACACTGGAGGCGGGTCTATGAGCGACTTCAAGGTGCCCGCACCGCCGACCGGCCCGGTGCCCTGGGAAATACAATTTGCGTTGGCCCTGCTTTCCGACATGCTGCGCATCCGGCGCATGGAAGAGAAAGCGATCGAGCTGTACGGGCAGCAGAAAATTCGCGGCTTTTTGCACCTCTACATTGGTGGCCACCTATCGCGAGCATGGCCATGCGCTGCTGCGCGGCGTTGGCATGAACGCCATCATGGCCGCGCTGTGGCAGGTACCGGTGTTGTTTGGTTGTGAGAACAATTTTTATGCGATGAGCACGGTGCTGGCGTGATCCGAATCGCAGACCGATCTGTGCGTCAAGGCGGCGTCCTATGGCATGGCCACGGTACCGGTCGATGGCATGGATGTGGTGGCGGTGCATGAAGCCGTGCTGGGCGCGTCCCAGCAGGTGCTGCAACTTAGCCGTCCGGTATTCATGGAGTTCAAAACCTTTCGTTTTCGCGCCCATTCGATGTTCGACCCCGAGCGCTACTGCGACAAACAGGAAGTTCAGGCCTGGAAGCCCAGGAACATGGATTCAAACGGGTCATCGAGGGCAAGATCAGTTGAACGCAAGTTATTCATGAGTTACTCTCCATGGGTTTCAGAAATGAAATTTGCCAGATACTGACGATTTGTCAGAGCCGCAACTGAAGAATAGGATTTGCCCCGATCTCTCAGATGACAATTCTCAATCGGGATGCAGTCTGTCTGTTGATTTCTCCAAATTGGCAAGTGCGCCCCTTCCATCCGGCCGTTCTCACATGTAATATTTCCGTCAACAGGAAGCCGGAGGTCACCATGATCATCAGTTGTAACAAGGTCAGTTCCAGGCGGAGTCGAGCCAATGAATACGCTTGCTAAGGCTGGCGCCTTGCGCTTGAAAAAAACACACCAGAAGCGTGATCATGACATGCTTGATGCCGTTCTCAAGCTGATCCCCGATGCTGTCATCAGCGTCGATCTTGCCGGGCACATCAAAACTTTTAATCCTGCTGCCGAGCGCATCTTTGGCCGCAGCAGCGCCAGTGTGCAAGGTGAGCCGGTTGACTTGCTGATGCCAGAGCGTTTCCGCTCCGGCCATCAGGCTGCAATGCAACGATTTGCCCGGCTGGATGGTGAAACGCGCATGATGGGTCTGCGGCGTATCAAGGGTTTGCACGCCGACGGTCAGGAGATTGAACTCGAGGGCACCATCAGCCATGTCAGCCTGCCGCAGGGCGAGCGCTTGCTGGTCACCTTGCACGATGTCTCCGTGCGCGCCCAGGCCGAAGCGCAGTTGCAGCATTCGCGTGCCCAGCTCGCCGAACTGACCCGAAAACTCATGACGCAGGAACGTGTTCTGGTGAAACGCCTGGCGCAGGTTTTGCATGACCAATTGGGGCAAACACTGGCAGCGATCCGCATGTGCCATGAAACCATGGTGGACTTGCAGACAGCACAGACGCCGCCCGACTGGCAGCACTTGCAAGAGCGCATGGGCACGCTCATCGGGCAGGCAATAGCCCAGGTCAGGCAGGTGCTGCAAGACCTGCGCCCGCCCTTGCTCGAGGAGCAGGGGCTCAGCGTTGCGCTTGACAATGAGCTGCGCAATCGCGCGCTGGGAGTGCCCAAGATGGATATTTCCATCAATGTGCCACCCAAGCTTGAGTTGATGCGCTGGCCGGCCGAAGTCGAATATGCCGCTTTCATGGTGGTGCGCGAGGCGGTTGAAAACGCCCTGCGTCATTCCGGTGCCAGTGCCATTGCGGTGGAACTGTCAGGCAACGCCC
>NZ_JAMPXE010000163.1 GCF_023701345.1 Rhodoferax sp.
GATGCCCATGTCGCGGGCGCGTTTCAAGCCGTCGGATTCGGGGTCGATGCCGACCATCCAGACCGGCTCCAAAACCAGGCTGCGTTGCAGCTTGGCCAGCAGGTCGGTGCCAATGTTGCCGGGGCCGATCAGGGCGCATTTGATTTTTTGAGACATGGTTGGTCCTGTGGATTAAATTGGTTAAGAGGATTTCAGTCGACTGGACTTAGAGGCCCATGAGTTCAGGCAGGAACAGCGACAGCGACGGCACGTAGGTCACCAGCATAAGAATGACGAACATCGCGATCAGGAAGGGAATGCTGCCCCTGGATACCGCTTCCAGCGTGGATCCGCCCACCCGTGCGCCCACGAACAGGTTCACCCCCACCGGTGGCGTCACCAGACCAATGGCCAAGTTGACAATCATCACGATGCCGAAGTGCACCGGATCCACGCCGACAGCCATCACCACGGGCAGCAGAATGGGCGTCAAAATGATGATGGCGGCCAGTGTTTCCATGAACATACCGACAAACAACAGCAACAGGTTGATCAGCAGCAAGATGAACATGGGGTTTTCAGTCAATTGCACGATGGATTCGGCAATCATGACCGGAATGCGCTCGATGGCCAGCACGCGCCCGAAGATGGTGGCGGTACCCACGATGATCATGACGGAGGCCGAGGTCAGCGCCGAACCGGCAATGATGCGGTACAAGTCCTTGAACTGGAGTTCCTTGTAGACGAAGACGCCAACGATGAAGCCGTAAATCACGCCCACGGCGGCGGCTTCGGTTGGTGTGAAAACGCCACCGTAAATGCCGCCCAGAATGATAACTGGCACCAGCAGCGCCCACTTGGCATCATTGACCGCTGCCATGATTTCCCTGCCCGAATATTTTTTGTGGTTGCCGCGGTAGTTGTTTTTTTTCGATTTGTAGTAGGCCACAGCAATCAGGGACAGGCCAATCAACAGGCCTGGAATCACGCCAGCCAAGAACATTTCGCTGATCGACACATTGGACGACGTGGCGTAGATCACCATCGGGATACTGGGTGGAATGATGATGCCCATGCACCCGGCTGAAGCCACCAGACCGATCGAGAAACCCTTGGGGTAACCGTCACGCGCCATGGCAGGCAACAAAATCGTGCCGACAGCAGCCACGGTGGCTGGACCCGAGCCGGAAATGGCCGCGAAGAACATGCAGGTCACCACGGCGATGATGGCCAGACCACCAGTGAAGCGGCCAAAAAGGACATTGCCAACATTGAGCAGGCGCTTGGATAACCCGCCATGGCCCATCAGGTCGCCCGCCAGAATAAAGAACGGCACCGCCATCAGGGGAAATGAGTCGATCGAGGTGACCAACCCTTGCGCGATGAAGCTGCTGCTCACCTTGCCGCTGTAAAACAATGCCCCGGTGGCAGCCAGTCCCAGGGAAATGGCAATCGGAACGCTGGTCAGCATCAAGACCAGAAAAAGCCCAAAAAGCAAAAGTGAAATCATTCTTGATCTCCCTTGCGAATCATTTGTACTTCTTCGACCATTTTTTGAAGGATCCGAAAGACCACCAGGCCAAAACCTACCGTGGGCGCCATGTAGACATAGCCCATGGGCAGTCCCAGTGCAGACGACTCCTGACCAAAGCTGAAGATTTTTGCGGTCAAGGCATAGCTCTCCTTCATGACCAACGCCGCAAAGACGATAAACATGAAATACGAGAACAGGTTCACATAGCGCCGGGTCGACGTTGGCAACATGTTCGTGATGGCATCAACACGGATGTGGGCGCCCACCTTGACGGCGTAACTCACGCCGATGTAAGTAGCCCAAATGAAACAATAGCGGGCCAGCTCTTCTGACCATGTCAGGGACTCCTGCACCACGTAGCGCATGATGATCTGAATGCCAATGAGCACGGACATGAGCGACAGCAGAAACACCAGAAGCACTTCTTCCAGATTTTTGTCGATGATTTTGAACATGTGATTTCCTTGTCCGGTCAAGCGTCGCGGCAAACCGCTTGCCGCGACGTATCTGGACAATTAAGAAGCGATGAAACGAAATTACTTCTTGTTGACTTCAGCCACGATCTTGTCAACGATTTCCGGACCCACTTTTTTCTTCACCTGGGTGTAGACCGGGCCCATTTTTTCGGAGAACTTCGCGAACTCTTGCGGCGTCAGGGTGGTGAAGGTCACCTTGGGCATGGCGGCTTCAGCCTTGGCATCGGCCTTCTGAGCCAGGTCACGCTGGTAAGTCTTGGCATTGTTGAAGGCGGTGGCAAAAATCTTCTTGTCTTCTTCGCTGAAGCGCTTGTACACAGCCGGGTTGATCAACACCACAAACGGTGAATAGACGTGGTTTGTTTTGGTGATGAATTTCTGAACTTCCTGGAACTTCATGTCGTAGAACAGGTTGATCGGGCCTTCCTGCGCGTCAAAAGTGCCTTGTTGCAGCGCGGTGAACAGTTCACCGAAAGCCAGCGGTGCGGGGTTGGAGCCAATGGCTTTCCAGGCGGCAATATGCACCTCGTTTTCCATGGTGCGCATCTTCATGCCTTTCAGGTCCTCAGGGGCCTTGATGACCTTCTTGCTGTTGGTCAACTGGCGGAAGCCGTTTTCCCAATAGCCCACACCCTGAATGCCGACCTTGCCCAGACTGCTGAGCAGACCCTGGCCGATTTCGCCGTCGAGCACGCGATAAACACCGGCGCGGTCCTTGAACATGAAAGGAATGTCCAGCGCAAAGAATTGCTTGTTGAAGTTGCCCAGCAAGGCGGAAGAGACAAACGCCATGTCGACGTTGCCCAACTGAATGCTTTCAACCAGTTCGCGTTCGCTGCCCAGTTGCGAATTCGGGAAGATCTCCATGCTGACGCGACCCTTGGTCTTGTCTTTGAGTTCCTTGCCCAGGAACTCCAGGGCCAGGTGGCCGGTGTTGGTGGCTGTTGCGGCATGGCCTACCTTGAGCACGATGTTTTCAGCAGCCATCGCCGGACTTGCGATGCCAAAAGAGAAAGCACAGAGGCCGAGCATCATGGCGACGCGGCGTGACAACTGTTGAGGTTTTTTAAAAATCATGTTGATTGACTCCTGGGTTATGAAATTGGCTAACGGTGAATCATGCTGGCTGATGATTTCAACCGCGGAATTTTAGTTGCTGGTCTAAAATTATGTCAACTATTAAAACCTTCTTTCAACATGTGCAAATTTAACACCAGAAAGCGGCATTTATGACCTCCCAACTGACGCCCTTCACCGACTCGACACCAACCGACTTCGCCGTCCCGGTGGTGGTTGCTCTCCAGCAGGAACTTGGGGCAACCGAAGTCCTCAGCGGCGACCAGATCAGTGCGAAATACCTGAAAGACTGGAGCGATGAACGCGGTGGCATTCCGCTGGCGCTGGTGCGACCACGCAACACGCAGCAAGTGGCACAGGTTTTACGCATCTGCCATGTCCATGGGCAAGCCGTGACGCCGCAAGGCGGGCTTACGGGCCTGGCCGGCGGTGCGGTTCCGAGCGAGGGCAGCGTGGTTTTGTCAATGGAACGCATGAGCGGCATTACCGCCATCGACACCGGCTCGGCCACCATGACGGTGCTGGCCGGCACGCCCCTGCAAGTCATCCAGGAAGCGGCGCAGCAAGCCGGATTTTTCTATGCGCTTGATCTGGGAGCGCGCGGCTCTTGCCAGATTGGCGGCAACCTCTCAACCAATGCCGGCGGCAATCGCGTGATCCGCTACGGCATGGCGCGGGAATTGGTGCTGGGTCTGGAAGTGGTGCTGGCCGATGGCACGGTGCTCTCCATGCTGAACCAGATGGTCAAGAACAATGCGGGCCCCGACCTGAAGCACTTGTTCATTGGCAGTGAAGGCACGCTGGGCGTCATTACCCAGGCCGTGCTGCGGCTGCACCCGGGGGTGTCTGGTGCCAACACGGCCCTGGTAGCCCTGACCGATTTCGATGCCGTGGTGCAATTCCTGCGCCATGCTCAGCAATCGCTCTCGGGTCAAGTCAGCGCTTTTGAAGTCATGTGGCCTGATTTTTACCGCGCCGCCATAGCAATGCCAGGCAGCCGGGCGCCACTGCCTGCACACCATCCGGTTTACGTGCTGCTGGACATGCAAGGTGCGACACCCGAGGCCGAGGCTGAACGTTTTCAGGCCATGCTGGAACAGGCCATGGAACAGGGCTGGGTGCTGGATGCCGCCATTGCGCAGTCACATGCCGAAACGCAAGACTTCTGGGCCTTGCGTGACTCGGTGTCCGAGATGCTGCAAGTCAACGCCCCAACCATCAACTTCGACTTGTCCGTGCCGATTTCCAAAATTGGCAACTGCGTAGAAAAACTCATGGCCGTCATGACGGCGCGTTTTGCACACTTGAAAGTCGTTTTCTTTGGCCATGTGGGAGATGGCAACATCCATGCGGTGGTCGGCCCCATTCCTCAAGACGGCACCACGGAACACCAGCTGGAAGAGGCGTTTTACGCCATTGTTCGCGACTTCTCCGGCTCCGTGTCGGCCGAGCACGGCATTGGCTTGCACAAGAAACAGTGGCTCGGCCATAGCCGCAGTCCGGCAGAAATGGCGCTGATGAAAGTCCTGAAAAACGCCATGGACCCGGGCAACATCCTGAATCCCGGAAAAATCCTGTGAGTCAGATACGCGACGGCCGCCTCATCCGAAAGTGCCGGCAGCCGGTCTTCATGCACGCATTCCCAGCTCGGCGCTGATTTGCGCAGCCACGTCCTTGACCACGGGGATCAAGGCATGCATGCGCTCGGCGCCCATGTACTCCAGGGTACTGGAGACACTAATGGCGGCCACAATCTTGCGGCTGCCATCACGCACGGGCGCAGCGACACAGCGAATGGCGTGCACGTCTTCGCCAAGGTCAAAGGAATAACCGCCCTGCGCATAGCCACGCAACAAGGTCAACCATTGCGCCAGCGTTATTTTTTCGCGCAACAAGGACGCATCGCGGTGATACAGCTCAGCCCATTCTTTTTCGCTCCAATCCAGTATCAGCGCCTTGCCCACGCCAGTCGAAATGAGCGGTTTGCGCCCACCGATGCGCGAGCTGATCTCCACTGAGCGCTGGCTGGAAATCTTGTCCAGATAGATCACTGAATCACCCTCGATGCGTGCCAGATGCACGGTGTCCAGCGTGTCGCGTGCAAGCTGATCCAGGAAAGGGTGCGAGATGCGCGTCAGCCCGGTTTGATGGAAAGCCATAAAGCCCAGTTCCAGGACTTTTCGGCCCAAGGAATAGCCCTTGCCGCCATCCGGCTTCAGATAATGGCGCTGCAGCAACACCGAGACGATCCGGTGCGCCGTGCCGTAAGTGATACCGGTTTTTTGTGCGATGCCGGAAATACTGAGCGGCCCATCGGCCACGGCTTCAACCACATCGAGGCCGCGCACCAAAGTCTGGCTGGTTAACGCCTTTTTGGTATTTTCTTTGTCTATGCTATTTGTCAAGCTGACACCTCCACGTCCTTGGCCGCACGAAAAACGGCAGGCGCTGTGATTTTATGTTGCCGCCAACAAATCAAAAAAATGAGGCAAGGCAGAATTAATTGGACTTTGACCCCCATTATTTTTCAGCGCGTGAGCGTCTCCACCGCCAGAATCGCGGCCTGCAGGCGCGCGTCATCCTGGCCGCCCACTTCGATATGGGGCACATGCATGGCTTGCAGCGCGTGTTGCACCCGGCTGTGGACGGTGGCGCGCACCGCTTCTGCTTCGCGCTGCAGGCCATCGGGCTGCCAGGGAATGTCCGGGCACAACAGCAGCGTCAGCGCATAACGCGCGTGCAGGACGTGGGCGCAGTCAAAAAGTGACCGGTCTGCAAAGTAATGGTCGCTGTAGACGGCGGTGAGCAGCGGCGCGCTGTCGCAAAACACATAGTCGCAGCCTGCTTGCCGGGCCTGTGCGGCCACCTGTTCTTCCTGCTCAAACTGGGTCCGCATGATGCCCGCCTGCTCGTCCATCCTGGGCGTGCGGCCATTCTGGTTACAAAATTCGCGCACATGCTCGGACACCCAGAGCCCGCCAAAATGCGCCGCCAGGGCTGGCGCCAAACTGCTTTTGCCGGTGCACTCGGCACCGATCAGGCAGATGAGCTGCGGGGCGAGCATCTCATCCATC
>NZ_JAMPXE010000029.1 GCF_023701345.1 Rhodoferax sp.
CGCTGCCGAAGGACTCGTCCAAGGTGGCGCATTTCTGCTCCATGTGCGGCCCCAAGTTTTGCTCCATGAAGATATCGCAGGAGGTGCGTGACTACGCCAAGGTCAAGGGGATGAGCGACGAGCAGGCGCTGACGGACGGAATGCAGGACATGTCGGATGCGTTCAAGCGCGCAGGCGGAGAGATTTACGTGCCGATTCAAAAAATCGACTGATCAGGGTTAAAGTGTTTGCATGGTTGGACCCGATTTAAGATCATGCAAACAACAGACGTTCTCATCATCGGTGCCGGCATGGCCGGCGCCTCGGCGGCGTACTTTCTGGCGCCCCATGCCAAAGTGCTGATTCTGGAGCGCGAGGCGCAGCCCGGCTACCACGCCACCGGGCGCTCGGCCGCCTTGTATTCCGAGACCTATGGCAATGCCGTGGTGCGCGCCATCACCACCGCCTCCCGGCCTTTTTATTTTGATCCGCCCGAGGGCTTTTCACCTTATCCTCTGGTGACGCCACGCGGCGCGCTGATTGTGGGCGCCGCGGCTGACCATGACGCGCTGCGCCAGACGCTGGACAGCATGCGCGCCCTGGTGCCCAACATTGCGTGGTGGACGCAAGAGCAGATCCTGCAACGGGTGCCTGTGCTGCGGCCCGAGGCCGCGGTTTTCGGCGTGTTTGAGCCCGACGCCATGGACATGGACGTGCATGGCATTCACCAGAGTTTTCTGCGCGGGGCCAGGGTGGCCGGGGCGCAACTGGTGTGCAACGCGGGCGTGAGCCAAATCCGCCATGACGGCCATGCCTGGTTTGTCGAGACGCCTGCAGGGCAATTTAGCGCGCCCATCCTGGTCAACGCCGCCGGCGCGTGGTGTGACGAATTGGCGCAATTGGCCGGGGTCAGGCCGGTGGGTCTGGTGCCGATGCGGCGCACGGCCTTCACCTGCGAGGTACCAAAATCCGTGCAAATTCAGGATTGGCCGCTGGTGATTGATGCTGCCGAGACCATTTATTTCAAACCGGAGGCCGGCTTGCTGCTGGTGTCGCCTGCCAATGCCGACCCGGTGCCGGCGCAGGATGTGCAGCCCGAGGAACTTGATGTGGCGATCGCCGTGGACCGGCTGGAGAGCGCCACCAGCTTGCAGATCAGGCAGGTGCGGCGCAAATGGGCCGGTTTGCGCTCGTTTGTGGCTGACAAAACCCCTGTGGTCGGATATGCGCCCGATGCGCCGGGATTTTTCTGGCTGGCGGGGCAGGGCGGCTACGGCATCCAGACCGCGCCGGCCATGGGCGAACTGGCTGCGGCCTTGGTGCGCGGATTGAGCGTGCCGCCGGCCATGGCGGCCCTGGGTGTGTGGCAGGAAGCGCTTGCGGCCGGACGGTCCTGGTTTAATCAGTTGGATTCAGAGCACGTCGCTGCGCGAGTGGTCTGAATCCTAATCAGTTGAGGACAGAGCAAATTTGCTGCGCAAATCTTGGTCTGTCCCGCAAGGCCTCAGGTTTTTTTAAAACGCTTTTTGGATCAGCGCGCCGCGGTAGAGGTAGGGTTGCAGCGGTAGTGCACCGGCTTCGGCACCCCCGCGGTTTTCGACACTGATCGCCAGTTGCGTCACTGCCGCAAGTGTCTTCTCGGTGGCTGGCAACTGCGCGGTCTTGAGCTTGGGTGTCAGCACCCCCAGCGACTTGGGCTGGCCGCTGGCGCTGGTGTCCCACAACTGCATGCTGTCGTTGGGCCCTTCCTTGATGTCGGTCAGGCGCTGCAACTGCAAAAAGCCGTCCTGCGGGTCAAATGTGACCAGCACGCCGGGGGCCTGTTGGGCATCGAGCAGCACCGCGATGTATTTGGTTTGCGGCACATTTTTGAGCTTGGCCTGCAGGTGGCCGATTTGTGCGTTGAACATCTCGTACATGCCCACCCCGCTGGCCGCCGCCACGGCCAGAATCACCAGACAGATGATGGTGGCCAGGCGCCAGCCGGTGGTGTAAGGCGGGATCGGCTCGGTGGTTTCAGGTGTTGTCATGTGTTTAACCCAACCTTGCCCGGTGTTTGGCAATTTGCAGGCGCACCTGGTTCGGTGCGGTACCACCTAGTATGTCACGGGCGTTGAGCGAGCCGCGCAGGCTCAAGACCTGGTACACGTCTTTCTCGATGCTCGCATTGAAACCCTGCAGCACCGCCAGCGGCAGTTCTGACAAATCGACCTGGTGGCTGATGGCAGCCTTGACCGCATGCGCCACGGTTTCGTGCGCATCGCGAAACGGCAGGCCTTTCTTGACCAGGTAATCGGCCAGGTCGGTCGCGGTGGCGTAGCCGCGCAGGGCGGCCTGTTCCATCGCGGGGGAGTTCACCGTGATGCCGCCTTCCTTCTGACCGGTGGCCGGGTTGGGCTGGCCGCCGATCATCTCGGCAAAAATGCGCAGCGTGTCGGTGAGCGTGTCCACGGTGTCAAAGAGCGGCTCCTTGTCTTCCTGGTTGTCCTTGTTGTAGGCCAGCGGCTGGCCTTTCATAAGCGTGATCAGGCCCATCAGGTGGCCCACCACGCGGCCGGTCTTGCCGCGCGCCAGTTCGGGCACGTCGGGGTTTTTCTTTTGCGGCATGATGGAACTGCCGGTGGTGAAGCGGTCGGCAATCTTGATGAAACCGAAGTTCTGGCTCATCCACAAAATGAGTTCTTCGCTCAGGCGGCTGATGTGCACCATGCACAGCGAGGCGGCGGCGGTGAATTCAATGGCGAAGTCGCGGTCACTCACCGCATCGAGCGAGTTCTGGCACACCTGTGGCTGCCCCTGCGCGTCGACCATGCCTAAAGCCCGGGCCACGCGTTCGCGGTCCAGCGGGTAGCTGGTGCCGGCCAGGGCGGCCGCGCCCAGCGGCAGCCGGTTGACGCGCCGGCGCACGTCCGCCATGCGTTCGGCGTCGCGGCTGAACATTTCCACGTAAGCCAGCAGGTGGTGGCCAAAACTCACGGGTTGCGCCACCTGCAGGTGCGTGAAGCCGGGCAGGATCACTTCGACATACTGGTCGGCCACCTCCAGCAAGGCCTGTTGCAAGTCAGTCAGCAGGGCGCTGATCAGGTCGATTTCGTCGCGCAACCAGAGCCGCACGTCGGTTGCCACCTGGTCGTTGCGCGAGCGCCCGGTGTGCAGGCGCTTGCCGGCGTCGCCGATGAGCTGGGTCAGCCGCGCCTCGATGTTGAGGTGCACGTCTTCCAGGTCGAGCTTCCACTCGAACACGCCGGATTCGATCTCGGCGCTGATCTGCGCCATGCCACGCGTGATGTCGGCCAGGTCCTGGGCTGTGATGATGCCTTGGGCCGACAGCATGTCGGCGTGCGCCAGCGAGCCGGTGATGTCGGCCTGCCACAGGCGCTTGTCAAAAAATACGCTGGAGGTGTAGCGCTTGACCAGATCGCTCATGGGTTCGGAAAACAGCGCCGACCAGGCCTGGGACTTTTTGTCGAATTGGTTTTGGCTCATCGCGGATCAAAGTTAAGAGGAGGGCAGGGTGCCCGAGAATCATCAATAATTGCCACAGTGACCAAGTGGGTCACCCATCAGGCAGATGAATGCAAGAATCCCAAATTTTATCGGCCTTCCACGCCGCCGCCGCAATGCCGGCTGAGAACACCGCGCCAGCGCCCGTGGCGCTGGTGTTTGATGCCTGCCATGTGAGGGTGGTGCTGCGCGCCGTGCTGTTTGTGCTGGCCGTGATGGCGGTGCCCGCATGACGATCCGTGTGTTGCTGGTGGATGATGAAAGCCTGGCGCGAGGCCGGCTGAAAACGCTGCTGGGTGATTGCCGCCAGCCCGGTGCGCAGGTGCTGGGCGAGGCCGCCAATGCCGTGCAGGCGATCGATTTTTTGCAGCACCACGACGTCGATGCGGTGCTGGCCGACATTCACATGCCAGGTGCCGACGGGCTGATGCTGGCGCAGGCGCTGCGCCAGTTGCCCCATCCCCCGGCCGTCGTTTTTGTGACGGCCTACGCTGAACACGCCGTGCAGGCTTTTGATCTGGAGGCGCTGGATTACCTGACCAAGCCGGTGCGGCTGGAGCGCTTGCAGGCAGCGCTGCAAAAAATAGCGCGGGTGGCGCAACAGGCACAAGAAGATCCAACCGAAGTTGTCGAGGAAGTACTGGTGATCCAGGAGCGCGGCCGTGCCGAGCGCGTGCCGCTGGCGCATGTGCTCTACCTGAAAGCCGAGCTGAAATACATCACGGTGCGCACCGCCAGCCGCAGTTTCCTGCTGGAGGGCGCGCTGTCCGAGCTTGAAAATCGTTACGGCAGCCGCTTCATTCGCATTCACCGCAATGCGCTGGTGGCCCGGCGCGCCGTGCGGGCGCTGGAAAAACACCTTGACCCCGAAGAGGGCGAGGGCTGGGCGGTGCGTCTGGATGGCGTGGCGGAGCCGCTGTTTGTCTCGCGCCGCCAACTTGCCGCCGTGCGGGCGCTGGTGAGTGCGGTTTGAGGCCCATGGCGCCTACAGTGACACGCCTCAAGGTGCTGAGCGCAGGCATTTTCAGCCTGATTCTGGTGCTGGGCGTGGCGCGCTTTGCCTACACGCCGCTGCTGCCGCTGATGCAGCAACAAGCCGGCCTGGGCGTGGCCGAGGCCGGCTGGCTGGCGGCCATCAATTACGCGGGCTACTTGACCGGTGCGCTGATTGCCTCGCGCATCAGCAGCCTGCTGCTCAAGGACCGGCTCTACCGCATCGGCATGGTGCTGGCCATTGTCAGCACGCTGGTGATGGGCCTGAGCACCAATCTGGTGGTGTGGGCGATCTCCCGCTATGTGGCGGGTCTGACCAGCGCTGCGGGCATGTTGCTGGGCACCGGGCTCATCATGAACTGGCTCATCCGCCACAACCACCGCAGCGAACTGGGCATCCATTTTGCCGGCATCGGTTTGGGCATTGCCGGCTGTGCCGGCGCGGTGATGCTGTTCACGCCCTGGCTGGACTGGCGCGAGCAATGGTTTGCCTTTACTGCGTTGGGCTGCCTGTTGCTGGTGCCGGCGCTGCGCTGGTTGCCTCCGCCGGACACCAGCGGTCTCACCACCACCGGCCAGAAGCTGCAAGACAAGCCGCCGAGCGCGCTGTATTTGCGGGTGTTCATGGCGGCCTACTTTTGCGCCGGCTTTGGCTATGTGGTGAGCGTGACGTTCATTGTGGCCATCGTGAACCAGCTGCCGGGCCTGGCCGGCTGGGGCAATCTGGTATTTTTGGCGATTGGCATCGGGGCCGCACCGGCCTGCATCAACTGGGATTTCATTGCCCGCCGCATCGGCGACCTGAACGCGCTGATTCTGGCCGCCCTGCTGCAGATCGTGGGCATTTTGCTGCCGGTGCTGGTGCCGGGCCTGTGGTCCGCGATGCTGGGTTCGCTGCTGTTTGGCGGCACCTTCATTGGCATGGTGAGCCTGGTGCTGAGCATGGCCGGGCGCTACTACCCCGGCATGCCAGCCAAAATGATGGGCAAGATGACGCTGTCCTACGGCGTCGCGCAAATCATCGGGCCGGCCGTCACCGGCATGATTGGTGCGCGGTTGGGCAGTTACAACGCCGGCTTGTACGTGGCGGCCGCCGTCATGGCTCTGGGCGCCGGGTTGCTGTTGGCGCTCAAGCTGGTAGAGCGGCGCGACGCGCAGGGTGCTTGAGAAAGGGCTCGTCAGCCAATCGCCGAAGCTGATATCAAGCTCACGCAGCGATTGCCACGCTCATCGGTCGTTGTGTGATGGTGTGGCAATGAAGCGCGACACGTGCGGGCCCCAGACGAGAACCATCAAAAGTCGTGCCAATTGCATCGCCATCACAAAGCCGGCATCGACGGCACTGGTCGCAGCGATGATCGCCACGGAATCTGCACCGCCCGGACTGCTTGCCAGATAAGCGGTCAGCGGGTCATAACCCGCCCATTGGTTCAGGCCCACGGCGATGACGACACCCACCCCCATCAGCGCAAAGATCGACCCCAGTACCGCGGGCAAGGCGCGCCAGGCATGCCGCAGGATGCTCGGCGTGAAGCGCAGGCCGATACTCCAGCCGATCACGGCATAGGAGACGGCCAGCAGCGCGGGCGGCAATTCAATGACCAGCAGGCCCATGGCCTGCAAGGCCGCGCCCAGGATCAGCGGGACCACCATCGCGCCACCCGGGATTTTCAGCCAGCGCGCCACGCTTGAAACGGCAAAGGCAAGTACCAGGGTCCAGCCCAGGTGGCCGGCATGGATGACCGAAAACCAATGCACTTCAGGGGCTATTGGGGGTGCCGCCTGGACGGTCCAGAAATGCGCGACCAGGGCGGCCACCGCAGTGACCATCGCAACGCGCAAATACTGCATGAAGGCGACCAGCCGCACATCGGCCCCATAGGCCTCCGCCATCACGACCATGGCTGAGGCAGCACCCGGTGCCAGGCCCCACACCGCCGTGGTTCCAGGGAAAACCTGGCGCCGCATCAGGAACCAGCCCAGGCCGGCGCTGGCGGCGATGATCGAAACCGTGGCGCCGAGAAAGAGCGGCCAGTCACCCGCCACCCTGACCAGTGTGGCAGGCTGCAGGCTTTGCGCCATCAGGCAACCGAGCACACCTTGCGCCAGCGCGAACAGGGGGTTGGGGACGCCAAGCCGAATATCCCGGGACGACAGCAGGATGCCCGCCAGCATGCAACCCAACAGCACCCCGGCCGGCAAATGGAATGCGGTGAGCGCCCAGGCCAGGACAGCACTGATCAGGAGAAGGACGCCCCACCACAAGGCAGGCATCGTTAGACGTGGGTTGACAAGCATGGGAATTCAAGACGCCCCCAGCTATCAGGCTTATAGCTGGGGGCGATTATTTTATGAGGCTGAATCCGGATTGCTTTTCAATGACCCTGGACGGAGCGGGTGCCTAACCGGTGTTGCGCAGCCCTGCCGCGATGCCGTTGATCGACATGTGGATGCCGCGTTTGAGGCGGGCATCGGTCTGGCCGGCGCGAAAACGCCGCACCAGTTCCACCTGCAAATGGTGCAGCGGGTCGATGTAGGGAAAGCGGTGGCGGATCGAGCGTTGCAGTGCCGCATTGTGGGTCAGGCGCTGTTTGTCGCCGGTGATCAGCTCCAGCGCCCGCGTGGTGCGCTGCCATTCCAGCTCGATGGCGCCGAAGATTTTCTTGCGCAGGCGTTTGTCATCCACCAGTTCGGCGTAACGCGAGGCCAGTGCCAGGTCGCTCTTGGCCATGACCATGTCCATGTTGGACAGCAGCGAACTGAAGAATGGCCACTGCTTTTGCATTTGCTGCAGCAGCGCCAGGCGCTGTTTGCTGAGCTTGGCTGTGGCCCCGGGCGGATTGAGGAAAGCGTCTACCGCCGCACCAAAGCCAAACCAGCCGGGCAGCGTGAGGCGGCATTGGCCCCAGCTGAAGCCCCAGGGAATGGCGCGCAGGTCTTCAATTTTCTGCGTGGCCTTGCGTGATGCCGGGCGCGAACCAATGTTGAGTTCGGCAATTTCGCGGATCGGCGTGGCATCAAAAAAGTACTCGGTAAAGCCCGGCGTTTCGTACACCAGCTTGCGGTAGGCCGCCATGCTGGACAGCGACAGCTCGGCGGCGGCCTGCAAATAAGCGGGCTCGGCGGATTGGGTCGGGTGCAGCAGGGTGGCTTCGAGTGTGGCTGCCACCAGCGTCTCCAGGTTGCGCCGGCCGATTTCGGGGTTGGCGTATTTGGAGCCAATCACCTCACCTTGCTCGGTCAGGCGAATCTGGCCGCGCACGGTGCCCGGGGGTTGTGCCAGGATGGCCTCGAAGCTGGGGCCGCCGCCGCGTCCCACGGTACCGCCACGGCCATGGAACATGCGCAAGCGGATCGGGCTGGGCTGGGCGCTCCGGTTGATGCCGTCAAACATGTCCACCAGCGCAATTTCGGCCTGGTAAAGCTCCCAGTTGCTGGTAAAAATGCCGCCATCCTTGTTGCTGTCGGAGTAACCCAGCATGATGTCCTGTTCGCCATACTGGTCTGGTGCACCGCGTTGCACCATCGCCAGCACGCCGGGCAGGGCGTAATACTCGCGCATGATGGTGGCTGCGTTGCGCAGGTCTTCGATGGTTTCGAACAGTGGCACCACGATCAGGTCGCAGCTGGCTTGCGCGTCCAGCGTGCCGTGCATCAGGCCAACTTCCTTTTGCAGCAGCATCACTTCGAGCAGGTCGCTCACGGTTTCGGTGTGGCTGATGATGTAGTGGCGAATGGCTTGCGTGCCAAACAGGGCGCGTGACTGTCTGGCGGCTTCGAAAATGCTGATTTCGCTGTTCACATGGGCACTGTAGGCATGGCCCATGACGCGCAGCGGGCGCGCGTCGTTGAGGAGGCCCAGCAACAAGGCCCGTTTGGCGGTCTCGTCGAGTTGCCCGTAATGCGACGTGATGCGGGCCACGGCCAGCAGTTCGGCCAGCACCGCTTCATGCTGGTCCGAGCTTTGCCGCAGGTCAACCGTGGCCAGGTGAAAACCGAACACCTCCACGGCCCGGATCAGCGGCTGCAGCCGTTGCCCGACCAGGGCTTGCGCCTTTTGCGCGATCAGGGACGACTCGATCACGCGCAGGTCACGCAGCAGTTCCTCGGGCGTCAGGTAGGGGTTTTGCGGTGCCACCGCATGGCGCGCGGCTTCGCCTCCGCTGAGGTCTTTGAGGGTGGCGGCCAGCCGCGCATAGACGCCGATCAGGGCGCGCCGATAAGGTTCGTCCTTGCGGTGTTCGTTGGTGTCGGGTGAGCTTTGGGCCAGCGCCTGCATCTCGGGCGGAAATTCCACCAGCATGGCCGACAGCGACAGTTCGCCGCCCAGGTAATGGATTTCGGTCAGGTAATGCCTGAGTGCCATGTCGGCCTGGCGCCCCAGCGCATGGCTGAGGGTTTGGGCGTTGACGTTGGGGTTGCCGTCGCGGTCGCCGCCGATCCACTGGCCCATGCGCAGGAAACTGTGCACCGGGTGCGGTCCCAGCGCCTGTTCCAGGCTGGCGTAGAGTTTGGGGATTTCACGCAGAAAGGTGGATTCGTAATAACTCAGCGCGTTTTCGATCTCGTCGGCCACCGTCAATTTGGTAAAACGCAGCAGCCGGGTGTGCCAGAGTTGCAACACGCGGGCGCGCAACTGGGCCTCGTTCTGGCTGAGTTCGCGCGGCGTCAGGGCATCGTGCGCCACTTTGTTGGCGGCCGCCTGCGCCAGAATGTCGTCGCGTGCGGTGAGCAGCTGGGCGATGGCGCGTTCGGCGTCCAGGATGCTTTTGCGCTGCACCTCGGTGGGGTGGGCAGTGAGCACCGGCGACACAAAACTGTGCGCCAGCATCTGGCTGATGGCTTGCGGCGAGATGCCTCCGCTGCTGAGGCGTTTGAGCGTCATGTCGATGCTGCCGGCTCGTATGCTGCCGGCGCGCTCGTGCACGGCGCGGCGGCGGATGTGGTGGCGGTCTTCGGCCAGGTTGGCCAGATGGCTGAAATAAGTAAAGGCCCGCACCACGCTCACGGTCTGGTCGCTGCTGAGCGACTTCAGCAATTTGTTGAGCGCCTTGTCGGCCACCGGGTCGGCATGGCGGCGAAAAGTGACCGAGAGCTGGCGGATCTGTTCGATCAGGGCATAGGCGGCCTCGCCCTCCTGCTCGCGGATCACATCGCCCAAAATGCGACCGAGCAGGCGGATGTCTTCTACCAGCGGGCGCTCGCTGCTGGGGATGGCGTTGTTTTTGGGTGCGGGGGTGGGCTTGGGCATGGCAGTTTTGAGGGTCGGTGGGGAATAGCTTAAGCAAAAGCCATGCTAGCATTCCCGAATTGAACAAGATTACGAAAAGGTTACGGCATTGTGCCAATCAATATGCATCAATTCACCATTGCAACAAGAGAAAGTCGCCTCGCCATGTGGCAGGCCGAGCATGTACAAGCCCTGCTGAGTGGCATGGGCCATCAGGTTGCGCTTTTGGGCATGACCACCCAGGGCGACCAGATTCTGGATCGCGCCTTGAGTCAGGTCGGCGGCAAGGGCCTGTTTGTCAAGGAACTCGAGGTGGCGCTGGAAGAAAAACGCGCCGATCTGGCTGTGCATTCGCTCAAGGATGTGCCGATGGAGCTGCCCGAAGGCTTCAGTCTGGCCTGTGTGATGGCGCGCGAAGACCCGCGCGATGCCTTTGTCTCAAACACCTATGCCAATCTGGATGCCCTGCCGCAAGGCGCGGTGGTGGGCACCTCCAGCCTGCGCCGCGTGGCCTTGCTGCGCGCCCAGCGGCCCGATCTGCGCATTGAGCCCTTGCGTGGCAACCTCGACACCCGGCTGCGCAAGCTCGACGAGGGCTTGTATGACGCCATTGTGCTGGCCGCTGCCGGCCTCAAGCGGCTGGGCTTGTCGTCTCGCATTCGTGCCGTATTTGAGCCCTCGGTGATGCTGCCCGCTGCGGGTCAGGGCGCGCTCGGCATTGAGGTGTGCTCCGATCGTGCCGATGTGGTGGCGGCGCTGGCGCCGCTGGTGCACCGTACCACCTGGCTGGCCGTGGCGGCAGAACGTGCCGTGAGCCGGGCCATGGGGGGCAGTTGTTCGATGCCGCTGGCGGCCTACGCCACGCTGTCCGACGACATCCTGACGATCGATGCCGCCTGGGGCGATACCGAGGGGCGGTTGCCCCTGGTGCGCGTGCGCTTGAGCGGTCCGGTGAGCGACTTGTCGAGCGCCACCGATCTGGGGCTGCGGGTGGCGAATGACCTGCGCGCCAAGGTGCTGGCGCAAGGCGGTACTTTGGCGCATCTGGCCGCGTCCACTGACCAGCCAGGTTGATCGTGCGCCTGATCGTGACCCGGGTGCAGCCGCAGGCGCAGCAGTGGGCTGACCGGTTCGAGGCCATCGGTCATGAGGCGCCGGTGCTGCCGCTGATCGAGGTGCGTGGTCTGGCCGATGCCACGGCGGTGCATGAGGCCTGGCTGAACCTGTCCCGCTACAGGGCGGCGATGTTTGTCAGCCGTCATGCGGTCGATTATTTTTTTCAGGCAAAACCGGCTTCAGATCCCGGTGTCCAGGCACTGGCCGCCATGACCACAAGATGGTGGTCCACCGGCCCCGGAACGGCCCATGCCCTGCTGGCGCACGGGGTGCCCAGGCCATTGCTGGACACCCCCCCGGAGCAGGCCGGGCAGTTCGATTCCGAAGCCCTCTGGCAACAGGTGCAGACCCAGGTCCGGCCAGGTGACAAGGTGCTGATTGTGCGCGGTGACAGTGTGTTGCCTGACGGCGCATCGGTGGACGACCATGACCAGGGCGTTGGCCGCGAATGGTTGGCCGAGCGGCTGCGTCAAAGTGGTGCGCAGGTGGATTTTGTGGTGGCATACCAACGCGGTGCACCCGTTTGGACCAGCCAGCAGCGTGCGCTGGCACAGTCTGCGGCCAAGGATCGTTCGGTCTGGTTGTTCAGCAGTGCCGAAGCGCTGGACCATTTGCGCAGCTTGTTGCCTGGTCAGGACTGGTCGGCCGCACGTGCGGTGGCAACCCACTCCCGGATTGCGGCGGCCGCCCGGGGCTTGGGCTTTGGTGTGGTAGCGCAGACACGGCCCACTTTTGAAGATGTACTGGCCTCGATAGAATCCTTGGCATGAACCCCCAGCTTTCCCCTGATCCCGCCGACATCGGCGACGCGGCTGCGCCAAACTCCGGCACGGCTGCTGTGGACGCAGGCCCTGCGGCTAACAGTGCAACAATCGCGCGTTCAATCTTGTGGGCGCTTGGTTTTGCGGCCTTGCTGGCTTTGTTGACGGTCGTTTTGTTGTGGCAAAAAGTTGCCGGCATGCAGGAGCAACTGGCGCGTCAGAGCGCAGAGGCACAGTCGCAGTCGCTGGAAGCGAGGGCATTGGCCAAGCAGGCGGTGTCCCTGGCGCAGGATGCCGCAGCCCGTGCTGCGGTACTGGATTCCCGTTTGAGCGAAGTTGCCCTGCAGCGCAGCCAGCTTGACGAGCTGATGCAAAGCATGTCGCGTTCGCGCGATGAAAACCTGGTGGTTGACATTGAGGCCGCCCTGCGTCTGGCCCAGCAACAGGCGCAGTTGACGGGCAGTGTGGAGCCCTTGCTGGCGGCACTCAAAAGCGCTGACCAGCGCATTGTGCGCGCGGCGCAACCGCGGCTGGCTTTGCTGCAGAGCGCCATTGCCCGCGACATTGACCGGGTCAAGTCTGCCGCCGTGAGCGATACCCCCAGCTTGCTCGTCAAGCTGGACGAATTGGTGCATCTTGCCGATGAACTGGTGCTGGCCAATGCGGTGGCGCCAGCGCGCCAGAGTGAAAAAAGCCTGGTCGCGCCGCAGCAGTCTCCCGTCAGTTGGTGGCAAAGCGGTTTCCAGATGGTGATCGGGGAAGCTCGCAACCTGGTCAGGGTGAGCCGTATCGAGACGCCGGAAGCGGCACTGTTGTCGCCCGAGCAGTCGTTTTTTCTGCGGGAAAATTTCAAGCTCAAGTTGCTTAACGCCCGTCTGGGGCTGCTGGCCCGGCAAATTGATTCGGCACGGGCAGACCTTGCTGATGTCGAAGCCTTGTTGAAGAAATATTTTCAAGCCAACGCGCGCAAAACCCAGACAGCGACAGCCTTGCTGCAACAGGTTCAGGGGCAAATGCGCACCCTGCAGTTGCCACGCATTGACAACACGCTGGCGGTGCTGGCTACCGCTGCTGCCGGACGCTGACGATGCGTGTCGCCTTGTGGTTTTTGGGTTTGTTCGGTGTGGCCGTCTTGCTGGCCTTGTTTGTCAGCAGCAATGAGGGCACGATCACCGTCTTCTGGCCACCGCATCGGGTTGATCTGTCGCTCAACATGGTGGTGGTGTTGCTGGGCCTGTTGTTTTTGCTGATCCATCTGGCGCTCAGGGCCCTGGTTGCCTTGTTTGCCCTGCCGGGACAGGCGCGCTCGTGGCGTGTGCGTCACCAGGAGCAGGTCATGCATGCCACCTTGCTGGAAGCCTTGTCCCATTTTGTCGCCGGCCGTTTCCTGCGGGCCAGAAAGGCGGCGTTGGAAGTGCTGGCGCGTGAATCGGCCATGGCGGGGAGTGAGGGCGGTTCGGCGGCTGTGCGTTTGCGAGTCATGTCTTATCTTTTGGCGGCTGAAAGCTCCCAGGCGTTGCAGGACAGGTCTGCGCGCGATGCGCATCTCCAAAAGGCCCTGACACAGTCTGCCAGCCTGGGTGCTCTGGGTGTGCGCGAGGGATTGTTGCTGCGTGCCGTGCGCTGGGCGCTGGAGGACCGTGATGCAGAGGCGGCGCAGGACTGGTTTGGGCTGTTGCCGTCCGGGGTTGCGCGGCGCACCGTGGCCTTGCGTTTGCGACTCAAGCTGGCACGTTTGGCGGGGCAGTCCGGTTTGGCGCTCGATACCGCGCGCTTGCTGGTCAAGCATCGCGCCTTTTCAGACGTGTCTGGCCGCGGGCTGGTGCGTGCCCTGGCGCTGGAAAATATTCTGGATGCACGCGATACAGAACAGTTGCAGCGCGTCTGGCACAAGCTTGAAGCTGCCGAACAAGCCATGCCTGAGGTGGCCTGCCTGGCGGCAGAGCGCTACCTGCTGCTGGGGGGGGATCATGCCCTTGCCCTGGACTGGCTGCTGCCGGTGTGGGAGCGCATGCTGTCAACCCAGGAAGGCTTGAGTCAAAGTCAGGAAATTGGTCTGATCCGGGTGCTTGAAACGGTATTTTCCCGTTCCGTCGATTCGGTCTGGCTGGTACGAATTGAGCAGGCACAAATGGCCCAGCCGGGCGATGCCGTGTTGCAATATCTGGCGGGCGTGGCTTGTCTGCACCTGGAATTATGGGGCAAGGCCCAACAATTGATCAAGCAGGCCTTGCCGCGTCTGCACGACCACCAGCTGGCCGCCCGCGCATGGGTAATGCTGGCCGATCTGGCCCAGCGTCAGGGTGATGCCGAACAGGCGGCTGCAGCCTGGCAACAAGCGGCGCAGCTGGCCTTGCGGCAGGACGACTGAGACCTTCGGAATTCGCTGGCTGATACATGTGGTTTATCAAATCACTGACTGCGAATAAGATACAGATACGCAAGCTGCGGCCCAGCTCTGTGAACCCCCGCACAATCGCAGAGGAACGACAGTTATGCAAATTGATCACGCTGAAACAGCCAACATCGAAAAACTGATTTCCAGAATTGGTGCCGGGTTGGATCAATTCCTGAAATTTGAACATGAGGACTGCTGGCACGCTGAGCCCCAGTGGCGCGCGCACCTTGATGTGCCCTTGCCGCATCAGGGTGTTGGCATTGACCAGGTCATCGATGATTTGGTCATGCACGTCATCCCGAACGGATCGGCGGTTCCCAAACCTGGCTTCACTTCTTTCATTACAACGGGCGCAACAAGTGCATCGGTGTTGGCCTCAACCGCAGCCAGCATCGCCGCACCCCAGCGTTACCTTCTCAATGCGTTCAATCTGCTGGAGGACGTTTCACTTCGGTGGCTGGCATCCATGTGCCACGTCGGCCACATGCAGGGTGTTTATAGCAGTGGCGGCTCGGTTGCCAACTTGCTTGCCTTGGGTGCTGCAAGGCAGTTTGCCTTTGAGAAACTTGGGCATGATGCCGGTGCCGATGGGATTTCCAAACCTGTTCATGTTTACGCAAGTGCAGAGTCGCACCATACCATTCAGCGATCTGCCGGTGTGCTGGGCATCGGCCGTCGGGCCTTACAGATCATTGCGTGTGACAGCCAGGGTCGAATGCGGGTTGATGCGTTAGGGGCCGCTATCGAAAAGGACAACCGTTCCGGCATCGTGCCCATGGCGATCGTTGCCTCTGCCGGGACCACGAATACTGGCGCCATCGATCCATTGAAGGAAATTGGTGAGATTGCCAAGGAATACGGTATCTGGTTTCATGTGGACGGGGCTTATGGTTTGCCGGGCATTCTGGACGAGCGAATCCGTCACCTGTATGACGGCTTGGAAATGGCTGACTCGGTCATTGTTGATCCGCACAAATGGTTGGGTGCGTCCGTTGGCGTTGCCGCCACCTTTGTGCGTGATCGCCAACTGTTGTATCGGGCGTTCACACAAGAGCCTGCCGATTATCTGGAAGGTGCGATCAAGCAGGAGACTGAAGCGGCCCCCAGAATTGAGCACTCCATGGATGATTTTGGTGTGCCCTATTACGATTACGGCGTGGAGCTGAGCTCCCCTTGCCGAGGGGTGGTTGTGTGGGCCATGCTTCGTGAGATTGGTGTTGAGGGAATGACACAACGCGTGAAACGCCATAACGATATGGCAGGCTATATCGCGATGGCTGCCAAGGCACACCCCAATTTGGAACTGTTGCTTGAGCCCACGCTGTCAATTTGCTGCTTTCGGTATGTTGCGCCTGGCATCGTTGATCTCGATGCCTTCAACAGGCAGTTGCACCGACGGCTGATTCGGGAGAATCAGAATCTGCCCAGCACCACGCAAGTGAATGGGAAATTGGCTTTGCGACCCTGCTTTGTTGGGGCGCGAACAAACCAGGCCCATGCAGAAGCACTTTTGAAAGACGTGTTACGCATTGGGCAAGACCTGGCCAAAGAGTCGATCGGCTTTTGAGGGGCTGTTACGGTCACCCGCCATGCCTTCGAAATCCTCGCCAGCATTGGGAGTCCAGCGTTTCGTGGGTCAACAGGTGCAACACCCGTTGGGCAATAAAAAGGGCACCCGAAGGTGCCCTTTGACTTGAGGGTCTGGTCTTAGACCTCTTCGGTCTGCTCGAAAGGAAGCTTCTGCTCACGCAGGTCGCGTTTGGTTTCCACCAAGACCAGCGGCTGGTCGTCCAGCACGGGCAGCGGAGGACGTTGACGCGGCACGTGGACGGGCTTCGGTGCCGCTGCAATCGCTGCTTGCGCCATGGCTACTTTTTCGGCATCCGATTGCACCCATTGCAGGCCGGATTGTTGGGCGACTTGCGCCAATTCATCCAGTGGCAGCGCAAAGGCTTGTACCGTGGGCATCGCCTTGGGCGATGTTGCTGGTGCTGCTGGTGCAGACACCTCAAGTGCCACAGGAGCCGGGGCTGCCACCGTGGCAACCGGAGCTGGTTCAGGCGCCGGCATTGGAATGGCGGCTTCCTGCGGTGCCACGACCGCTGCCAAAGCTGCAGGCTCGGCGGCTACTTCCGTTGTCGCCGGCACCGGTGCGGGTGTGACGGGCGCCACCACCACGGCTTGCGGCTGGCTGCTGTCCGCTGGCACGCTGAAGTAAGACTTGCGCACCGGTTCCTGTTCAGCGCCCGCTTCAGCAGCCTGGGGCTCCTGACCTGGCTGATCGGACGACTCGCTTCGTTCAGTGCGCTCGGTGCGGGGTTTGCGGTCGCGGCCATAACGGTCACGCGAACGTTTTTCCCTTGGCATGCCGTTGTCATCACGCACTGTGTTGTCGGCGCTGCCCTGCTCGCCGACAGTGGCTGAACTGCCTGCGCTGTCTGCGGCAGGGTTCACGTCAGTCGCATCGGTGCGAGGCGCTTCTTCCGGACGTGGTGTGCGCTCGGGGCGCCGTTCATTGCGGCCACCGCGCTCGGTGCGGGGCGGACGATCGCCGCGCTCGGCGTTGCGGCTACCGCGCTCGGGACGTTGCTCGCCACGACCTGCTGTATCAACAGCGGCGCTTAGTTCTGGGGTGGCATTGCCAGCGTCAAATGAGCTCTGCGTTTCTGCACGGTCCTTGCTGGCTCCATTGCGGTCAGGGCGGCCGGTGCGGTTGCCCCGGTTGTCGTTGCGGCCTTCGCCGCGGCCACCACGTCCCTCATTGCGCGGACCGCGACCTTCCGGGCGACCTTCGCCGCGACCTTCCGGGCGCCGGGTGCCGTCACGTCCTGGTCGGCCTTCACGCGGCGCACGTGTTTCGTCCTTGCTGGCAGCCATGGCCACGGGAGCGGCAGGTGTTGCCTCAGGGCTGGCGCCAAACAGATTTTTGAGCCAGCCGAAAAAGCCCTTTTCAGCCACCACAGGCGCTGCTGCAGGTTTGGCCGGGCGTGCCACCGGGGCGGCGGCTTTGACCGGCTCGGGTTTGGGGATGACCACGGGTGCTGGGGCGTCAGGCAACACACCCTTGATGACCGGCGTTTGACGGTTGGTGGGCTCTTGCGAGCGACGCGTCACGGCGGTCGCTTCTTCGACCTCATCAGCCATCTTGTAGCTGGCTTCGATGTTGTCAAGGCGCGGATCGTCGTGTTTCAGGCGTTCCAGACGGTAGTTAGGCGTTTCCAGCGACTTGTTGGGCACCATGATCACGTTGATGCGCTGCTTGAGCTCGATCTTGGCGATCTCGGTGCGTTTCTCGTTGAGCAGGAAGGACGCCACTTCAACCGGCACCTGACACAGCACGGAAGCGGTGCTGTCTTTCAGTGATTCTTCCTGGATGATGCGCAAAATTTGCAGCGCGCTCGATTCGGTGTCGCGGATGTGGCCCGAGCCACCGCAGCGCGGGCAGGGGATGGAGGCGCCTTCCGACAGTGCCGGGCGCAGTCGCTGGCGGCTCATTTCCATCAGGCCGAATTTGCTGATGGTGCCAAATTGAACACGGGCACGGTCCTGGCGCAGCGCGTCGCGCAGGCGGTTTTCCACTTCGCGGCGGTTGCGGCTTTCTTCCATGTCGATGAAGTCGATCACGATCAGGCCGCCGAGGTCACGCAGACGCGCCTGGCGCGCCACTTCGTCAGCGGCTTCCAGATTGGTGCGGGTGGCGGTTTCCTCGATGTCGCCGCCCTTGATGGCGCGCGCCGAGTTGACGTCGACCGAAACCAGGGCTTCGGTGTGGTCGATCACGATGGCACCGCCGCTGGGCAGCGTGACCGTGCGGGCGTAGGCCGACTCGATCTGGTGCTCGATCTGGAAGCGGCTGAACAGTGGCGCGTCGTCGCGGTAACGCTTGACGCGCGCGGCGTGCTCGGGCATGACGTGCGCCATGAACTGCTGGGCCTGCTCGTACACGTCGTCGGTGTCGATCAGGATGTCGCCAATGTCGTGGTTGAAGTAGTCGCGGATGGCGCGAATCACCAGGCTGGATTCCTGGTAAATCAGGAACGCGCCCTTGCCGCCCTTGGCGGCGCCGTCAATGGCGGACCACAACTTGAGCAGGTAATTCAGGTCCCATTGCAATTCAGGTGCAGCGCGGCCAATACCGGCGGTGCGGGCAATGATGCTCATGCCGTTGGGGTATTCGAGCTGGTCCAGCGCTTCCTTGAGTTCAGCGCGGTCTTCGCCTTCAATGCGGCGCGACACACCACCGCCGCGCGGATTGTTGGGCATCAGCACCACATAACGACCGGCCAGCGACACAAACGTGGTGAGTGCCGCCCCCTTGTTGCCGCGCTCTTCTTTTTCCACTTGCACCAGCAGTTCCTGGCCTTCCTTGATGGCGTCCTGGATGCGCGCCTGGCTGACCGCAACACCTTGCTGGAAATACTGTTTGGAGATTTCCTTGAACGGCAAGAAGCCGTGGCGCTCTTCGCCGTAGTCGACAAAGCAGGCTTCCAGTGACGGCTCTACGCGTGTCACCACGGCTTTGTAGATATTGCCCTTGCGCTGTTCACGCCCTTCAATTTCGATTTCGTAGTCGAGTAATTTTTGTCCATCGACAATGGCGAGGCGGCGTTCTTCTGCCTGCGTCGCGTTGATCAGCATCCGTTTCATGGGTCGCGTTCCTTCAATTCAAATAGCAATAACAAGCTCATGACGAGCATTGATACACGAACTGACGCTTTGAAACGAGGCGGAAATAGCCGGAGAACCCGAACTCAGGTTTTGAGTACGGGTATAGGCGCGTGGAGGAGAGCGATCGGGATGGGTGCTGGTTTTGCTATTGATGTAATAGCAGTTTGCGTCCGTTTGGCGGGCGCCGATGCCTGATAAATGCCGAACAGCAGCGCGGTTTCGCGCTGCAGGCAGTTACACATCAGGTTAATCAACACAAACATATCGCTTCATTCCATTCACAGCACAGGTCTGTGAATTTTGGGTATTCCATATCAGGGTTTCATTGCGTCGTTTTGACCCTTCAACCGGTCTGCCATGGCTGACAATGGGTCAGTCATTTGCGGGCAAGGTGTCAGGCGGTATCGACTTTTCTGGCGGAGCAAGAGGCGCGTGAACTAAACTTCACCGACATAAAAAATGAATGATTCGTTAAATCAACCACTTACAGCACACCACCAGTGAAAGTCATTATAGAGGGCAAACCCTCTGCGCCTGCGCCCCAAGTTAAAACCGTTTGCATCGACGAAGACAGTGCCGGCCAGCGCGTCGACAATTTCCTGATGCGCCATCTCAAAGGGGTGCCGAAAACCCATATTTACCGCATGATCCGCAGTGGCGAAGTGCGCGTCAACAAGGGCCGGGTGGGCGCCGACACCCGGCTCGTCGAAGGCGATTTGGTGCGTGTGCCGCCGGTGCGCATTTCCGAGCGGGTGGCAGAAAAGGCGCTGGCCATGGCGAAGGGCACCGTGCGCGGTGTGCCCGCCCGCGACTTTGCGGTGCTGCTCGAAGACGAGCACCTGCTGGTGATCAACAAACCTGCCGGGGTGGCCGTGCATGGCGGCTCGGGCGTGAGTTTTGGCGTGATCGAGCAATTGCGCATGGCCCGCCCGCAGGCCAAATTCCTGGAGCTGGTGCACCGGCTGGACCGTGAAACCAGCGGCATTTTGCTGGTGGCCAAAAAGCGAAGTGCGCTGAAAAACCTGCAGGACCAGTTTCGCGAGCGCCAGACCGGAAAAACCTACCTCGCCATGGTGCGTGGTGTCTGGCCAGCCAGGCTCAAGGTGCTCGACAAGCCATTGCACAAGTATTTGCTGGACAGCAAGGACAATCAGGCCGGTGAGCGCCGCGTCAAGGTGGTGGCGCGTGATGATGCCGATGGCATGCCTTCCGTGACCCTGGTCAAGGTGCGCGAGCAGCTGCCGCAGGGCACCCTGCTGGAGGTCACGATCAAGACCGGCCGCACCCACCAGATCCGGGTGCATCTGGCCAGTGAAGGCCATCCGATTCTGGGCGATGACAAATATGGCGACTTCGAACTCAACAAGGCGCTGGCCAGCGCGGGCGCCCGGCCTGGCCTCAAGCGCATGTTTTTACATGCCTGGCGTTTGCAGTTCAATCACCCCGCCAGCGGCGAACGGCTGGAAATTCTGGCAGAGTTGCCGCCTGAATTGTCTCAATTTCTATCCAATCCGGCGCCTGTGCGCCCTTCACCCTGACTTTTTCACATGACTTCTCGACGTTTTGATCTGATCGCCTTTGATTGGGATGGCACCCTGTTTGACTCCACCGCCATCATTGCCCGCTGCATTCAGGCCGCCGTGCTGGATGTGGGTGGCCAGAAACCCAGCGACGAGGCCGCCTCGTATGTGATTGGCATGGGCTTGATGCAGGCGCTGGCCCATGCGGCGCCGGATGTGCCCAAAGAGCGTTACCCGCTGCTGGGTGACCGCTACCGGCACCATTATTTTGCGATCCAGCACGAAATCAGCCTGTTTGAAGGGGTCTTGCCGATGTTGGCTGGGCTCAAGGCGCGTGGCCATTTGTTGGCGGTGGCGACCGGCAAAAGCCGCCGCGGACTGGATGAGGCCTTGGCCACCTCGACATTGGCGGGGACATTCGATGCCTCGCGCACTGCCGATCAAACCGCCGGCAAGCCCGATCCGCTGATGCTGCGTGAACTGATGGCCGAATTTGACGTGCCGCCCGAGCGCACCTTGATGATTGGCGACACCACTCACGATCTGCAAATGGCGCTCAATGCCGGTTGCGCCAGTGTTGGCGTAAGTTACGGTGCGCATGAGCCGGAGGCATTTGTGGCGCTCAAGCCCCTGGTAGTTGTGCACGATGTGGCGCAATTGCATGACTGGCTGCGTACCCATGGCTGAGTGCCTGGTATGACCCAGCCTGTTTTTCTGTGTCAAGCGCACGCGCTGGTGGACAGCAGTCTGGCCGTGCCATTTGAGGTGCGCTATCTTGACAGGAACCAGGCTGCTTTTGCGGTGCGTTACCAGGGCCGGGTTTATGCCTACCTGAACCGTTGCAGCCATGTGCCGATGGAAATGGACTACCAGCCCAACCAATTTTTTGACATGTCCGGGCATTGGCTGATGTGCGCCACCCATGGCGCCACCTATGCGCCGCAAACTGGCCAGTGCAGCCTGGGGCCGTGCCGCGGTGGCCTGATAAAAATTGAAGTGTCAGAGGCCGATGGCTTGGTGCACTGGCATACTTCCGACAAATTCCAACTGCCTATTTAATATGAACGAACCTGTTATTGACCCCGTCGAGCCATCCCCCGGGGTGCCCGAATCTGACCGGACTCAGGCACCCGATCCGGCCATGGGCGCGGCCAAGGCGACCCAGAAAACGGCAAACACTGCGCTTCCGGATGTTCCGAACTGGGAGCGCACCACGCTGGAAAAGCTGGTTTTCGCCAGCTTGCATGAGCAAAGGCTGGCACGCCGCTGGCGTACTTTTGTGCGGCTGGCCTGGCTGCTGTTTTTTGCGACACTGGGCTGGCTGCTTTTCAGCGAAGGGGTTGCCAATCAAAATGTGTCCACGCCGCACACGGCAGTGATTGAAATCAAGGGCGAAATTGCCTCGGGTGCCGAGGCTGGTGCCGAACTGGTCGTCGCCTCCGTGCGTGCGGCGTTTGAAGACACCGGGGCCCAGGCGGTGGTGCTGTTGATCAATTCACCCGGCGGCAGCCCGGTGCAGGCGGGCATCATCAATGACGAGATCAAGCGGCTCAAAGTGCTGCACAACAAGCCGGTCTACGCCGTGGTGGAGGAGTCAGCGGCTTCAGCGGCTTACTACATTGCGGTTTCGGCCGACAGGATTTTTGTCGACAAAGCCAGCATTGTCGGCAGCATTGGTGTACTCATGGACGGCTTTGGCTTCACCGGGCTGATGGACAAGCTCGGGGTTGAGCGCCGGCTCATGACAGCGGGTGAAAACAAGGGTTTTCTGGACCCGTTCAGCCCGCAGACCGAGACACAGCGGGTTTTTGCCCAGGCCATGCTCGATCAGGTTCACCAGCAGTTCATCGCGGTGGTCAAGGAAGGGCGTGGCCAGCGTTTGAAAGAAACACCGGAGACCTTCAGTGGTTTGTTCTGGAGCGGGCAGCAGGCCGTGGAGATGGGGCTGGCCGATCAGTTGGGCAGTCTGGACTTTGTGGCGCGGGAAGTGGTCAAGGCTGAAGAAATCATTGACTACACCCGCCGCGACAACGTGGCAGAACGTCTGGTCAAGCGCTTTGGTGTGGCCATGGGTGCCGGGGTCATGTCTGCGCTGAAATCCGGCACTGCCCTGCATTGAGTCTGGTTAGCAGGTTTTGACTGGCCTGCGCCCGGGCTGTGTCCTGATCAGCGACCAATGGCAAAGACGGCTGGTGTTGCATTGTTCAGCAACACCGGTTTGTGCTTCCAGTTTTTGATGCTGTCACTGACGATGCTGGCGTTCACCAGTGTGAGCCCGCTGCTGATGGCCAGCCGGGTGTTGTGCTGCAGCGTTTGCAACAGGGCTTGAAACATGGCCAGGTTGCGGTAGGGCGTCTCAATGAACAACTGGGTCTGGCCGGTTTTGAGCGCCAGCGCTTCCAGCTCCCGAATGCGTTGCAAGCGCTCCTGCGGGTCTTGTGGCAAGTAGCCCACAAAGGCAAAGTTTTGCCCGTTGAGTCCACTGGCGGCCAGTGCCAGCAGCAGCGAAACCGGTCCTGTCAGTGGTACCACCCTGATGTCCAGGTCATGGGCGGCGCGCACCACCGACGAGCCGGGGTCGGCCACAGCGGGCATGCCGGCCTCGCTGACCAGCCCCATGTCGTGTCCGTCAAGCGCCGGTTGCAACAGCACACGGGCATCGAAGTTGCCGTTGTGGTCGCCTTTTTTGTGCACTTCGCGCGGCAGTTCCACCAGCGACAGGGCCTGAATGGGTTGGCACAGCGGCGTGATCTCGTTGACGCGCTTGAGGTAGGCGCGCGCCGACTTGGCGTTTTCACATACCCAGTGCGCCAGACCGGCAGCCACCGTGATGGTGCTCATGGGCAGGGTGTCGCGTAAATCGGCGCTTTGGGCGCAGCCAAAGTCCAGCGGCGCGGGTACCAGGTAGAGCCGGCCTTTCATAACACCTTGCGCCCGGCGGCTTCCAGCAAGTGGCAGGTGCGAATCAGCGGCAGACCCACCAGCGCGGTCGGGTCGTCGTTGTCAATGCGCGCCAGCAAGGCAATGCCAAGCCCTTCGCTTTTGGCGCTGCCAGCGCAGTCGTAGGGCTTTTCCGCCAGCAGGTAGGTCTCGATCTGGTCGTCGGTCAAGTTTCTGAATTGAACCTTGACCGGCGCCAACTCGGTTTGGGCGAACCCGGTGGCTTGGCACACCACGGCAACTGCGGTTTGGAAAATCACGGTTTGGCCGCGCATGCGCTGCAGTTGCGCCACCGCACGCGCATGGGTTTCGGGCTTGCCCAGGGCCTGGCCGTTGAGGTCGGCCACCTGATCGGAGCCGATCACCAGGCATTCGGGATGCAGTGCGGCGACCGCTTGCGCCTTGGCCAGCGCCAGACGGCGGGCCAGGGACTCCGGGGTCTCATGCGGCAGCGCTGTCTCGTCTACCTGCGAGGCGATGACGGTAAAAGGCAGCCGCAGCCTCTCCAGCAAGTGGCGGCGGTAAACCGAGGTGGAAGCCAGGATGAGCTGGCGTGGCGGGGATTCAATCATCCCCCGATTCTCTTACACTGCAGGCATGACGACCAACCAACGCCCCCCCAAACTCGATGTCAAACAAGCCGGTCAATCATCGTTGCAGCTTTCCGGCCAGGATGTATTGGTGAATTATGAGCGCCTGATGGCCGAAACGAAGGAGTTCGGGGCACAAAATGCGGTGAATTGGACAGTGCGGTGCGAGCTTCAGCCCGACGCGAAGGGGCAGCCGCAGGTGTGGCTGTTCTTGAGCGTTGCCACCAGCCTGCCCCTGACCTGCCAGCGTTGCCTGGGGCCGGTCGACGTGCCCGTGCAGATGATTGAGAGGGCATTTCGCTTTGTTGAGACCGAGGCACAGGCCGAACTGGAAGACGATGTCTCGCCCGAAGATGTGCTGGTGCTGAGTCGGGACTTTGACTTGGCGACTTTGATGGAAGACGAGGTGTTGATGGATTTGCCGGTGGTGCCGCGCCACGACACTTGCCCCGTGCCCGTCAAGCTGACGGCCGTGGATGCTGATTTTGAAGAAGTCTCGACCAAGCCGAGTCCTTTTGCGGTGCTGGCCGGGCTGAAGGTTCCCGGCAAACCCTGATGTTTTCAAACCCGCTGCCTTGGGTTATACTCTACAGCTTTTGCGCATGACGTGTGCGCTTTTTAACAATCCCAATGGGCTGCCAACAAACTGGCAGCTTATAGCCTTAAGGAGCGGAACATGGCCGTCCAACAAAACAAAAAGTCCCCTTCCAAGCGCGGTATGCACCGTTCGCACAATGCTTTGGTCGTGCCCGGTATCGCAGTGGAAGCCACCACAGGCGAAACGCACTTGCGTCACCACATCAGCCCCAATGGTTTTTACCGTGGCCGTCAGGTGATCAAGAGCAAGACTGAAGCCTGATTCATTTAGACACCCAAGGCCCGGGGCTACACGTTTGGTGGCCCCGGGCCTTTGCTTTTTTGAGTCTGATGCACGTCAGGCTTGTTGTTGATGTTTGTTGGGCAAGCTGTAATTCATGATCACTATTGCTGTTGACTGCATGGGGGGCGACCATGGTCCCGGTGTCACCTTGCCTGCGTGTTCCCGTTTTCTGGATCAACATCCGGATGTACAACTGATTCTGGTCGGTTTGCCGCAAAGCATGGCTGGCTTTGCCCATGCACGGGCCACTGTGGTGCTGGCCAGCGAAGTGGTCACCATGGACGATCCGCTGGAAGTTGCGCTGCGGCGCAAAAAGGACTCGTCGATGCGGGTGGCCATCATGCAGGTCAAGGATGGCGCCGCCCAGGCCGCAGTTTCTGCAGGCAATACCGGCGCCTTGATGGCTATATCACGCTATCTCCTGAAAACCCTGGATGGCATTGACCGCCCCGCCATTGCCGGGCAAATTCCCAATGCCAAAGGGCAGGCCACCACCGTGCTCGACATGGGTGCCAATGTGGATTGCACGGCTGAGCATTTGCTGCAGTTTGCGGTGATGGGGTCGGCGCTGGTGTCGGTGCTCAGTGGCGAAGACAACCCAAGCGTTGGTCTGCTCAACATTGGTGAAGAAGCCATCAAGGGCAACGAGGTCATCAAGAAAGCCGGTGAATTGCTGCGCGCTGCCGGCAAGGCGGGCGACCTGAATTTTTATGGCAATGTTGAAGGCAATGACATTTTCAAGGGCACGGCCGATATCGTGGTCTGCGATGGTTTTGTCGGCAATGTGGCACTCAAGGCCAGTGAGGGTCTGGCTGGCATGATCGTAGACTTCTTGAAAAAAGAGTTTTCGCGCAATATCCTCACAAAAATGTCAGCCCTGGCGGCTTACCCGGTGATTGCCGCACTCAAGAAACGCATGGACCATCGGCGATACAACGGCGGTGCCTTGCTGGGTTTGCGCGGTCTGGTGTTCAAGAGCCATGGCTCGGCCGACGAGATGGCTTTTGGCTTCGCCCTGACGCGGGCGTATGATGCAGCCCGCAATAATTTGTTAGATCGTGTTCGGATTCGAATTGCCCATGCCGCGCCGCTGTTGGCGGGTGATGAAATGCCAATTTAATCGCAGACGACTTTCCCGGTTTGACCCATGAAAACTTACTCTCGTATTACTGGTACCGGCAGTTATTTGCCACCGCGACGCCTCACCAATGCTGATTTGGTGGCTGAACTTGCCACCCAGGGTGTCGAGTCCAGTGATGACTGGATTGTTGAACGCACCGGCATCCGCGCCCGCCATTTTGCCGACGCCGGTGTGGTGAGCAGCGAGCTTGCCCTGCCTGCCGCGCGCCAGGCGCTGCAGGCAGCGGGTGTGCAGGCCGAGGACATTGACCTGATCATCGTGGCCACCTCGACCCCCGACATGGTGTTTCCCTCGACGGCCTGCATTTTGCAGGGCAAGCTGGGCGTCAAGGGCGGTGCGGCATTTGATGTGCAGGCGGTTTGCAGCGGGTTCATCTACGCCCTGACCATCGCCGATTCCCTGATCAAAACAGGTACCGCGACCAAGGCGCTGGTGATCGGCTCCGAGGTGTTTTCGCGCATCCTGGACTTCAAGGACCGCACCACCTGCGTGCTGTTTGGTGACGGCGCGGGTGCGGTGGTGCTGGAGGCGTCCACGGAACCCGGCATTTTGGCCACCGACATCCACGCCGACGGCAGTTACACCAATATTTTGTGTGTGCCCGGGCATGTTTCCGGCGGCCAGATCCTGGGTGACCCGCTGCTGCGCATGGATGGCCAGGCTGTATTCAAACTCGCGGTCGGCGTGCTCGATGAAGCGGCACGTGCTGTTTTGACCAAGGCGGGCAAGACGGATGCCGACATTGACTGGCTGATTCCACACCAGGCCAACATTCGCATCATGCAAAGCACCGCGCGCAAGCTCAAGCTGTCGATGGACAAGGTGGTGGTCACGGTGGATCAGCACGGCAACACCTCAGCGGCCTCGATTCCGCTGGCGCTCGATACTGCGGTACGCAGTGGCCAGGTCAAGCCCGGCCAAACCTTGTTGCTTGAAGGTGTGGGGGGTGGTTTTACCTGGGGCGCCGTGCTGCTGAAGCTGTAAGCGACCCAACCTGCTGGTTTGTGGCTAAAGTCTTATTCCTCATCTCTATCTGACAAAACATGAAACCATTTGCATTTGTATTTCCGGGTCAGGGATCGCAGTCCGTCGGCATGCTCGATGGCTGGGGTGATCATCCGCAAGTCAGGCAAGCCCTGCAAGAGGCCTCCGAGGCCTTGGGCGAAGACGTCGGCCTGCTGATCAAGGACGGCCCCAAGGAGGCCCTGGCGCTGACCACCAACACCCAACCCGTGATGCTGGTGGCTGGTGTGGCCGCCTACCGGGTCTGGATGGCAGAAGTGGGTGTGGCGCCACAAGCGCTGGCGGGACATTCGCTGGGCGAGTATTCGGCACTTGTCGCTGCTGGCGTGTTGACGCTGTCGCAAGCGGCACCGCTGGTGCGTTTTCGGGCCCAGGCGATGCAGGAGGCCGTGCCTGTGGGCGTGGGTGCCATGGCTGCCATTTTGGGCTTGGATGCCGCGCAAGTGGCGGCCGGCTGTGCTGAAGTCACGGCTTCATTTGGTCAAAATTCTGCCGAGGTGGTCGAGGCAGTCAATTTCAATGACCCCGGCCAGACCGTGATTGCGGGTTCCAAGGCGGCCGTCGAGCAGGCCTGCGTGGCCCTGAAAGCGCAGGGCGCCAAGCGTGCCTTGCCCCTGCCGGTGTCGGCGCCGTTTCACTCCAGCCTGATGAAGCCGGCGGCGCTCAAGCTCAAGGAAAAATTGCAAGCCACAGTCTTTGCGCCGCCTCACATTGCGGTGGTTAACAACATCGATGTGGCTGTGGAGCAGGACCCCGACCGGATTCGCGACGCGCTGTTTCGCCAGGCCTTTGGCCCGGTGCGTTGGGTCGAGTGTGTGCAGGCGCTGGGCGCGCGCGGTTTGCCCAACCTGGTCGAGTGCGGCCCCGGCAAGGTGCTGGCAGGCATGACCAAGCGCATCAACGCCGACATGCAGGGCATGCCCTTGCTTGATCTGGCCAGCCTGGCTGAAATCAAGACTTTTATTCTGGATACGCAATAACATGAACGAAGTCAAATTTGAAGGCCAGGTGGCCTTGGTCACAGGTGCCTCGCGCGGCATTGGCGCGGCGATCGCCTTGTCCCTGGCTGAACGCGGCCTGAAAGTCATCGGTACGGCGACCAGCGACGCCGGCGCAGCCAAAGTGTCGCAGTCGCTGTCTGCCTTTGCCAATTGCTCCGGGCGTGTCCTGGATGTCAATGACGCCGCGGGTGTCGATGCGCTGATCGACAGCATCGTCAAAGAGCACGGCGGGCTGCAGATCCTGGTGAACAACGCCGGTATCACACGCGACAACCTGGCCATGCGCATGAAGGACGATGAGTGGGATGCGGTGCTGGACACCAACCTCAAGGCCGTTTTTCGCATGAGCCGTGCGGTCATGCGCACCATGATGAAGCAGCGTTATGGCCGCATCATCAGCATCACCTCGGTGGTGGGGGCTTCGGGCAACCCGGGGCAGGCCAACTATGCGGCAGCCAAGGCCGGTGTGGCCGGCATGACACGTGCCCTGGCGCGTGAACTGGGTTCGCGCAACATCACCGTCAACTGCATTGCCCCCGGTTTCATTGAAACCGACATGACCGCCAATTTGGCCGATGAGCAGCAAAAAACCTTGCTTGCCCAGATTCCCCTGGGTCATCTGGGCAAGCCCGCTGATATCGCCCATGCGGTGGGCTATCTGGCATCGCCGCAGGCGGCTTATGTCACAGGACAGGAATTGCATGTCAATGGTGGTATGTTCATGGCCTGAGGGCCAAGCGCCATTGATGTCAAAATAAAGCCGCGTTATCCGTACGGCAGCCGGGTTCAGGAGTCCTTTCCAAGCCCGGCTAAAATCACGGATCTTTTCACAACCCTTTGAGGGAACCCATGAGCGATATTGAAGCACGCGTTAAAAAAATCATTGCCGAACAACTCGGTGTTGAAGAATCCCAAGTCACCAACGAA
>NZ_JAMPXE010000030.1 GCF_023701345.1 Rhodoferax sp.
CCTCAAGGAAGTGCCTGTCACCTACACCGGCATCCTGCCTGATCTATTCCGTGAAGGCAAAGGGGTGGTGGCACAGGGGCAGCTCGGCAACGACGGCAAATTCACCGCCTCAGAGGTGCTGGCCAAACATGATGAAAACTACATGCCGCCAGAAGCCCAGCACGCGCTGGACCAGGCAGAAATCGAAAAAACTGGCAAAACGCTGAAGTAAAGCACTGGTTATTTGCCAGCCCTTGTTTTCATATACCGAGACGCACCATGATCCCTGAACTTGGACATTTCGCATTGATACTTGCCCTGCCGGTTGCCGCCGCACTGGGTATCCTCAGTCTTTTGGGCGGTCAAACCGGCCGCGCCGACTGGATCGCGCTGGCACGGCCCGGCGCCCAGGTCCTGTGGTTGCTCACAGGCTTTTCGTTTCTGTGCCTGACTTACGCCTTCTACACCAACGACTTCTCGGTGATGTACGTGGCCCAGCACTCCAACTCCCAGTTACCCGACCTGTACCGCGTTTCGGCCGTGTGGGGTGGTCACGAGGGCTCACTGCTGCTTTGGCTGCTGATGTTGTGCAGCTGGATGATGGCCGTTTCCATCTTCTCACGCCAATTGCCAGACGCCATGGTGTCACGCGTACTAGGCGTACTGGGTCTGATTGCCGTTGGTTTCCTGCTCTTCATGTTGATCACGTCCAACCCTTTTGTGCGCTTGAGCGACATTCCGGCTGATGGCCGTGACTTGAATCCCTTGTTGCAAGACCCCGGCCTGGTATTCCACCCACCGATGCTCTACATGGGCTATGTCGGGCTGGCTATTCCGTTTGCCTTCTCGATTGCCGCCTTGCTCAATGGCCGACTCGACGCGGCCTGGGCGCGCTGGACACGCCCCTGGGCAACCGCTGCGTGGATCTGCCTGACCATTGGCATTGCCTTGGGATCATGGTGGGCCTATTACGAATTGGGCTGGGGCGGCTGGTGGTTCTGGGACCCGGTTGAAAACGCTTCGTTTTTACCCTGGCTGATCAGCACCGCGCTGATCCATTCCCTGGCGGTGACCGAAAAACGCGGCCTGTTCAGAAGCTGGACCATCATGCTGTCGCTGATCGCGTTCTCGTTGAGTTTGCTGGGCACCTTCCTGGTGCGCTCGGGTGTGTTGACCTCAGTCCACGCTTTTGCCACGGACCCCAAACGCGGCGTCTTCATCCTCTTGTTTTTGGCTGTAGTCGTCGGTGGCTCATTGGTCCTGTTTGCGGCCCGCTCAGGCAAGGTCCGGGCTGGGGGCTCCTTCTCACTGGTTTCCCGCGAAACTTTTTTGCTGGTCAACAACGTTCTTTTGACCACAGCCGCTGCGGCTGTGCTGCTGGGCACACTTTATCCCTTGTTCATTGATGCGTTGAACCTGGGCAAGTTGTCGGTAGGCCCCCCTTACTTCAATGCCGTCTTTGCCCCCATCATGACGCCGGTGTTGCTGTTTATGGTGATTGGCAGCTATGCGCGCTGGAAAAATGACACCGTCGCCAATCTGACCCAAAAACTGCGCCCGATTGCCATTGTGTCGGTACTCCTGGGCTGTGCAGCACCTTTCCTGGCAGGTCCCTGGTCAGCCCTGGTTGCCATGGGACTGACCCTGTCAATCTGGATTGTGCTGGCATCTTTTGTGCAGATGTACCGCCAGCTCAAAGACACGACAAACTGGAAATCCACCCCCATTTCTTACTGGGGCATGCACGTGGCGCATATCGGCATTGCCGTGTGCGTGGTCGGCATCACCATGGTCAAGGGCTATGAAACCGAAAAAGATGTGCGCATGACCATTGGCGACACCGTCTCCGTGGGTGGCTATACCTTCCGTCTGACCGATATCAACCAGGTGCCCGGTCCCAATTACAACGCCGACCGGGGCAGCGTGGAGCTGATTAAAGGCGACAAGGTTTTGCGTGTGCTTCACCCGGAAAAGCGGACCTATTTCTCATCCACCATGCCCATGACAGAGGCGGCCATTGACAGTGGCCCAACTCGCGACGTCTACGTCTCACTGGGTGAACGCCTGGAAGGCGATGGCAAACCGGCCTGGGCCATGCGGGTCTATCACAAACCCTTCATCACCTGGATCTGGCTTGGCTGCTTCTTGATGGCCATCGGCGGTGGCATGGCAGCGCTGGACAAGCGCTACCGTAAAAAAGTGGCTGCCAAATTGAACCTCAATGAAGTCAAGGGTGCTGTGGCATGAAAAAAGCCTACATTCCTTTGGGTATTTTTGCGGTTCTTCTGGTATTTCTGGCGATTGGCCTGACCCGCGATCCGCGTGAGATTCCTTCGCCTCTGATTGGCAAACCTGCCCCGGCCTTCAGTGCACCGGTACTCGGAAAACCGGGTGAGACTTTTTCGAACAAGGACATGCTGGGCCAGGTCTGGCTGCTCAACACCTGGGCTTCCTGGTGTGTCGCCTGTCGGGTGGAGCACCCTTTGCTGGTTGAATTTGTTAAAACCAATCCGCTGCCGATCATCGGTCTGGACTACAAGGACAAGGAAGCCGACGGCATACAGTGGTTGGCCCGCTTTGGCGACCCTTACACCCGCGCCATTGTGGATGCAGATGGGCGCATCGGCATTGACTTTGGAGTCTATGGCGTGCCCGAGAGTTTCCTGATCGACAAGCAAGGCATTATTCGCTACAAACAAATTGGTCCTTTCACGGAAGAAGCTTTGCGTGAAAAACTGGTGCCCCTGATCAAGGAACTACAAATATGAAACTCCTGATCACTCTTTTTCTTGCGCTGCAATGCGCCATCGGTGCTCACGCCAACGAAGCAACGCCATTAGCTGAAGATCCGGTGGTGGAGCAACGCCTGCTCATCATTGCCGAAGAATTACGTTGTCTGGTGTGCCAAAACGAGTCCCTGGCCGGTTCCCGCGCCGACTTGGCCATGGATTTGCGCCGTGAAGTGCGCACCCTGATCAAAGATGGCAAAACAGATGCTGAAATCAAGGACTATCTGGTTAGCCGTTATGGTGATTTTGTGCTTTACCGTCCCCCAGTAAAACCCACCACCTGGCTGCTGTGGTTTGGGCCGCTGCTGCTGTTGATTGGCGCCATCTGGCTGCTGATCAACATCATCAAACGCTCTCAAAACCAAAAAAATGCGCCGGTCCTCGACGCTGCCCAACGCGCCAAGGCGCAGGCTCTTCTACAAGAAACTGATTCTTCCAAATGAACGTATTTATTGGTATTTCAGCGGTTTTAACGCTGCTGGTAGTGGCTTGGCTGCTACGTCCACTGCTTCGTCAACCCACCTCAGACAGCATTTCCAGCGAAAAACTCAACGCGGCCATTCACCGTGATCAACTGCAGGCGCTGGAAGCAGACTTGGCACGTGGCATCATCAGCCAGCAGGATTTCGAGACCACACGGGACGAATTGCAATTGCGCTTGCTGGATGACACGGAAAGTTTTGAAACCACCAGTCCAAAGCAAAAGACGACCGGATTCTGGACAGCCAAACGCACAGCCGTTGCCGTTGGACTCAGTTTGCCGGTCTTGGCATTGGGTATCTACCTGCAAATTGGCACACCCGATGCGCTGAACCCCGTCGCCATGGCCAACGGCAATGATCATCAAATGAAGGAAATGGTTGACAAACTGGCTGCCAGGCTCAAGGCAAACCCCAATGACCCAAAGGGTTGGGCCATGCTGGCGCGGTCTTATAAAGCGATGGGGCGTTTTGAGGAAGCAAAGCTGGCTTTTGATAAAGCAGGCGATATCATCAATTCAGATCCCGATCTGCTGATTGATCATGCTGATTTGTTAGGCGTTCTGGCTGGCAACAACCTTCAAGGCAAGCCACAACAGATGATTGAAGAAGCACTTCGTCTGAACCCCGAGCACCCTATGAGTTTGATGATGGCAGGTGTCGCAGCCTACCAAAGGAATGACTACCAGAAAGCTGTAACTTACTGGGAAAAATTACTGAGCCTGCTTCAACCTGGTTCGGCAGACGCACAACAGGTGCAGGCCAATATTGACGATGCGCGCGCCAAAGGGGGTCAGTCTGCCGGTGCGAGCAACGTCCTGCCACCCGTGCCATCTGGTGCTGCAGCCGGCCTGACACCGGACAATATCAATGACATGGTAGATCGGCTGGCTGCGCGCTTGAAAGACAACCCGGATGACCTGGCTGGCTGGGCACGGCTGGCGCGTGCCTACAAAATGCAAAACCGTCTCGACGAAGCCGCCGCCGCTTATGCTAAAACTGGCAAGCTGCTCGACACAGACCCTGATTTACTGACCCAGTACGCTGACACTTTGGCCATGCGTACAAAAAGCTTGCAGGGAAGGCCAAGCGAGCTGATCAACAAAGCCCTGACCATCGCACCGAAACACCCCATGGCGCTGATGATGGCAGGCCAGGCAGCCTACCAGAGCAGCAATTACGCTGCTGCCATTGGCCACTGGAAAAATGTCTTGTCTATCCTGCCTGCCAACTCACCTGACATTGAACTCGTCAAGGCAGAAATTGCCGATGCCCAGCTCAAAATGGGTACTCCTGCCAAACCCTAAAATCAAACAACTCTCGTCAAGCCCGGATCTTCCGGGCTTTTTTTTGCTTGTTTGCATTTCAAGTACTCATCAAGATTGTAGAAGTTTTACTTGTATAAACTTGTGGATAAAAGTTCAGAATAAGGAAAGTTATCCACAGAAATTTTAAAAAAATGAAATTATCCAAGTTTTGAGTGCATCAAAAAATCACAGTATTACACAATCAAACAAACAGCTTAACTTATTGATTTAAAACGTATAAAATCACTTGCTAACAGAAATGGACTGACTCTATCTACTACGACTACTTTAAAATATAGATTAATTAAAGACAACAAGGCTAACTTTTTGATCATCTTTGATGAAAGTAAAAAATCCTAGAAAATCCTGTGCATAGAAACAATAAAATCGATTTGTAAAGTTTTTCTTTGGTTGAATCAAGTAAGATTTGGTCGTTCGCAAGCTACTGCCTTGACTCATCCACCTTTCTTTCACCATTTTTTTCTACAGGCTACGTGGCACATACCTTTGAAATCAAAAGCGCGCAATTGCCCCTGATGGCCTTGCTGCTTAAAACAGCAGATGTCACGCGCCTCATTGAAGATATCAATGCCCAGTTTGGCCCGGATAGCCAAACCCCGGATTTTTTTGATGATGATGCATTGGTGCTTGACTTTTCCCAGTTGGAAACAGACAGCCTGAGTCAGGCCCTGCCACATTTGTTAACGACATTGCAAAGCTGTCGACTCAAACCCATCGCCTTCCGGAATGCCACACCAGCAGTAGCTACGGAGGCCAAGGCCTGTGGTTTGGTTGAAGTGCCTGTAGATACGCCACGCGGAAAACCTGTCGAGAAAAAAAATACAGACAAGCAAGTGACACGCCCTGTTCGCAACATGGTGCACGAGGTTATTCGTGAAGTCCCTGGCCCGGCAACGCTGGTGATCGACAAGCCTTTGCGTTCAGGCCAAAAAATTTATGCACGCGGTGCTGACTTGGTGGTGCTGGCCATGGTCAACATGGGTGCTGAGGTGGTGGCCGATGGCAATATCCATGTGTATGCCCCATTGCGTGGCAAAGCCATGGCAGGGGCCAGCGGCAACACCCAGGCGCGCATTTTTTCGCTGTGTCTTGAGCCAGAATTGATCTCCATAGCGGGGGTCTACCGTACCAGCGAAAATCCGCTTTCCAAAGACATTCAAGGCAAGCCGGCACAGGTCCGTTTGAGTAATGACGGGCAAGATAAATTACTCTTCGAAGCCTTGAACTCCTAATTTTCTTGAAAGAATATTCTAAATATGGCAAAAATTATTGTGGTGACTTCAGGCAAGGGGGGCGTGGGTAAAACCACCACCAGTGCCAGTTTTTCAACCGGACTGGCGATGCGCGGTCACAAAACGGCCGTCATTGACTTTGATGTGGGTTTGCGTAACCTGGACCTGATCATGGGTTGCGAACGCCGTGTGGTGTATGACCTGATCAATGTGATTCATGGCGAAGCCAACCTGAACCAGGCGCTGATCAAGGACAAGCAGTGTGACAAGCTCTATGTGCTGGCAGCTTCCCAAACGCGAGATAAGGATGCCTTGACGCAGGACGGCGTCGAAAAAGTGCTGTCAGACCTGGCTGCCATGGACTTCGAATTCATCGTCTGTGATTCCCCCGCCGGCATTGAGACCGGCGCCTTGATGGCCATGCATTTTGCCGATGAAGCCCTGGTGGTGACCAACCCCGAGGTCTCATCGGTACGCGACTCTGACCGTATTCTGGGCATGCTCTCCAGCAAGACCCGGCGCGCCATGCAGGGGCTCGAGCCGATCAAGGAACATCTGTTGATCACCCGCTACAACCCAGCCCGTGTCAACCAGGGGCAAATGCTGTCACTGCAAGACATTCAGGACATTTTGCGCATCAAGCTCATTGGTGTGATTCCCGAGAGTGAATCTGTGCTGCAAGCTTCCAACCAGGGCGTACCGGCTGTTCACATGGAAGGCAGTGACGTCTCTGAAGCCTACAAAGACGTCATCGACCGTTTCCTGGGCGAAAGCAAGCCCATGCGCTTTACCGAGCCGCCCAAGCAAGGTTTGCTCAAGCGTTTGTTTGGAGGGAAGTGAGGCCATGTCGTTTTTCTCATTTTTTCTGGGCGAGAAAAAGAAAACCGCCAGCCTTGCCAAAGAGCGTCTGCAAATCATTCTGGCCCATGAGCGCAATGGCCGCAGCCCAGCCACCCCGGATTATTTGCCGGACCTGCAACGGGAATTGATCGCCGTGATCAGTAAGTACATCAAGATCAATCCTGACGACATCAAGGTCAATCTGGAGCGGCAAGACAACCTGGAAGTGCTGGAAGTCAAGATAGAGCTGCCTGACGCCCGCTAAAGGCTCTTGCCAGGCCTGATCAGTCGGGTGTTTCGGGTTGCCAACGTTTGAGCAACAAGGCGTTGCTCATGACACTCACCGAACTCATGGCCATGGCGGCGCCTGCCATGACCGGATTGAGGAACCCAAGAGCTGCCAGTGGAATGCCGGCCACGTTGTAGATAAAGGCCCAAAACAGGTTTTGCCGTATTTTTGACACGGTGCGATTTGAAATATCCAGGGCAGCCGCTACCAGCGCCAGGTCACCGCGCATCAGCGTGATGCCTGCCGCGTGCATGGCGACATCGGTGCCGCCTCCCACGTTGGCCATCGCCATTCCCACATCAGCCGCCGCCAGGGCGGGTGCGTCGTTGACGCCGTCACCCACCATCACGACCGTGCCACCCTCTTTTTTAAGGCGGGTGATGTGAGCCGCCTTGTCGCCAGGCAGCACGTTGCTGATCACTTCATCAGGCTGCAAGCCGACGCGTTCGGCCATGGCCAGGGCTGCGGCCGTGTTATCGCCCGATAGCATCATGACGCGGATGCCGCGTGCGCGCAAAGTGACTATTGCCGCGCTGGCCTCGGCTTTGGGCTCATCGCCAAAAGTCAACAGTGCCAAGGCCTGCAAACCGGCAGGCGTTTGCTGTGCCATCACCGCCAGCGTGGCCCCCTGTGCCACCAGCGACTGCAAGCGCTGTTCCAGGGTATTGAGTTGTACCCCCAGCTCCTGCATCCAGCGCACACTGCCAATCCAATAATCGACGCTGTTCACCTGACCATGCAAGCCCTTGCCTGGCATACTTTGCAACTGCGTTACCGCCGGCAAGACCAATTGCTGGTCGAGGGCCGCCGTGACCACGGCACGGGCCAGCGGGTGGCCGCTGCCGCTTTGCAAAGCGCCGGCAAGGGTCAACAGGGCATTGCGGTCCGCATGCTCAGGAACGACAAAGTCAGTCAGGCGCGCCTGACCCAGCGTGAGCGTGCCGGTTTTGTCAAACACCACCACACCAGCCTTGTGCGCCAGTTCCAGCGCTTGTGCGTCCTTGATCAAAATGCCGTGTTGGGCTGCCACACCCGTGCCCGCCATGATGGCCGCCGGCGTGGCCAGCCCCAAGGCGCACGGGCAGGCAATCACCAGAACTGTGACAGCGTTGATTACCGCCACTTCGAATGGCTGGCCATTGAGCCACCAAGCCAGCAGCGTGAGCAGCGCAATCACCAGAACCACGGGCACAAACACGGCGCTTACCTTGTCCACCAGGCGCTGAATCGGAGCCTTGGCAGCCTGCGCATCTTCGACCAGGCGGATGATGCCGGCCAGCACCGTATCGACGCCGGTGGCGGTTACTTTCACAATCACCCGGCCATCACCATTGAGGGTGCCACCCGTCACTTTGTCGTTGTGCGTTTTGGCTACCGGCAAGGGTTCACCGGTGAGCATCGATTCATCCACCTGGCTTTGCCCCTCCTGCACCAGGCCGTCCACGGCAAAACGCTCACCCGGCCGCACCACCAGTTCGTCACCCAGCAGAACTTCATCAATGGGAACGTCAATTTCGCCATCGAGCCCCAACAGGTGCGCAGTCTCGGGCCGCAAGGCGTGCAGCGCGCGGATCGCAGAGGTGGTCTGGCGCTTGGCACGGGCTTCGAGCCATTTTCCCAGCAACACCAGGGTGATCACCACGGCCGAAGCCTCAAAATAAAGGTGCGGCATGGCTTCTGGGGCTGCGCTCAACCACAGCCAGACCGAAAGTGCCCAGCCAGCGCTGGTGCCCATGGCCACCAGCAGGTCCATGTTGCCGCTCAGCGACTTGAGCGAATGCCAGCCTGCCTTGTAAAACCGCGCCCCCAGAATGAACTGCACCGGTGTTGCCAATAGAAACTGAATCCAGGCTGGCAGCATCCAGTGCTGTCCAAAAAGATCGCCCAGCATGGGCAACATCAAGGGCAATGACAGCGCCAGGCCCACTGCCACAGGTGCAAAACCGGACCAGTTTGACGGTGTGGGCGCATCAATGGCGGCGTTGGCAGCCACCGGTTCATAGCCGGCATCACGCACCGCGCGCCGGAGCCGGGCCTCGATCTGCTCAGACGGAAAAACCATCACACGCGCCGATTCGGTCGCCAGATTGACGCTCACCTCCTGCACACCGGGCACTTTTTTCAGCGCCCGCTCAGCCCGGCCCACGCACGACGCGCACGTCATGCCGTGAATACCAAGGTCGACACGCAGGGAATCAGGGAGGGTTTGAGATGTGGTCATGAAAAGTAGAGCCAGATGTTGCTGACAAGGTTCACAATACGCGCTTTTGTTGTCTCCGTATTTTCGAGGAAATTGAGATGAAGCAGATTTTTACCGTCACCGGCATGACCTGTGAACATTGTGAAAAAGCGGTGGTGCGTGCCGTGCGCCAGCTTGACCGCACGGCCGAGGTGCACGCCGATCGCATTCAAAACCGTGTCGAAGTGGACTCCGGGCAGTCCCGTGAGGCGTTGGCCCGCGCCATTGCCGAAGAAGGTTACACCGTTGCGGCTTGAGGTCAGGTTGTGCTGGAACACCTGATCGCCGAAAAAATAAATCAGGCCAGCGGTGGCTCGCCACCCAGCGCCTCCAGCAGTGCTGGCAGCGCCTTTTGCAGCTCGCCGGTGGCAATGGCCACATCGGCGTCAAAGCCATCGTCCTTGCCTGTGCTGGCACCTTCAAACACGACATCCAGAAACGCCAGCTTTTTCAGTTGCAGCCCCTCGGTGAGCACAAACGAGACGCGGTCGTTCCAGGTCAAGGCCAGTCGGGTGGGCATTTTGCCGCCTTCAATGTGCTGTTTGACCTCATCGGTATCGAGCCGGTGGCGGGCGTAGCGCACCACTGCCTTGGACTCATCGGCGGCCTTGAGCTCGCACTCCCGGTCCACGCTGAAGCCTTGTGGCGCTTCCTGGCTGACCAGCCAGTCGGCCATGGCGGCGCCCGGTGACAGCTGAGTATTGATCAGGCTCAAAGCCAGGCCAGGCAGGCTTTGCACCAGCAGGGTGATTAACTCATCGGCACGTGCTTGGCTGCCGGCATCCGTCACCAGCAGTTGTGCTTCACGGTCAATCCAGACCCGGGTGCTGGACTGCTTGGTGAAGGCCATGGGCAAGAGCTCAAGCCGAATGTCGTCTTTCAGGTCACGGGTTTCCTTTTTGCCCGGTTTGCGGCCGGTGCTGGCTTCGATCTGTGCCACGCGCTCCTGGGCCTTGCGGTTGACCACCGAGGCAGGCAGGGCGCGGGTCTCGGTCATCAGTTTCAAAATCCATTGGCCCGCCACCACTTCCAGCAGCGGCCCGTTGGCCTCACCACGCGGTTCCACCCAGCCCATCGATTTTTCCTGGCTGGCACCACATTCAACAAAGTGGTTGTCTTGCAAACGGGCCTCAATTTCCTCGGCACTAACGCTCCAACCCGCAGCGATGCGGTACATGATGACATTCTTGAACACGGCTAACCTTCTAAGATAAATACAAACGAGAAAGCGCCAATCATCCCATTAAATCCGGAAGATTCACTGGATAAAACTTTACAAAGCTTTGACGCATCCTCATGGTCAGGATACATGGGCGGCGCACACTTCTCTTCACGCCGATGCCACTGTTTGGTCATTGGTTTAACCTGAAGGACATGACGATGAAAACCAATCTCAAAATTTCTCTTGTCGCTGGTTTGATGCTGGCGGCCGGACTGGCCTACTCACAAGCCCCCATGGCTGGCGCTCAGTGCGACATGATGGGCCCGCATGGCTACATGCAAGGCCAGGGCATGAGCCACCGTGGCATGGGCAAGATGGACCCGGCCAGAATGCAGGCCAGGATGGACGCGCGTCACGCTGCCCTGAAGGTCCAGCTCAAGCTCACAGCTGCGCAAGAACCGGCCTGGACAGCGTTTGTGGAGGCCCACAAGCCAACAGCAGGCATGATGGGCCTGATGGCCGCCATGCCTGACATGGCCAAGCTCACGACCCCTGAGCGCATTGACAAAATGAAAGAGCTGCGCGCCCAGCATTTGGGCGAGATGACCGCTGCCATGGACAAACGCGGCGAGGCCACCAAGGCGTTTTACGCGGTACTGACGCCAGACCAGAAAAAAGTGATTGATACGCAAGTCATGACGGGCCAGGGACGCGGCCATGGCCATCGCGGCGGCATGAGAGCCACGCAGCCAAAACTGTAATCCTGGCCGGAGGCGGTCTTGTGGCAACATTGGCCTGTTGTATTGATTGACTCGCCATGCCAAATCCTCCGCCACCCGCCAACAACCCTGCTTTCTCCAGTGTCAGGGTTATCGTCCGCATCGTTGATGCTGGCCAACCCCTGCACTGGCTGGCCAGGGCGTGGCATGACATGACCCGCTGCGGCTGGATCAGCGTGATGCACGGCGTGGCGATCGCTCTGGCAGGCGCACTGATGTTGTGGGTGGCACATGATCGTTTCTGGTTCATGGCGGGCGCATTCTCTGGATTCCTGCTGGTGGGGCCAGTATTGGCAACCAGTTTGTATGTCTTGAGCCGTGGCCTGGAGCGGGGTGAAAAAGCAAGTCTGGCGATGGTGCTGGAAACCTGGCTCAACTGGAAAAACGGCCGGATTCAGCCCTGGGACGAAGCGCAATGGCGCCTGGTGCGATTTGGCGTGTTGCTGGCGCTGGCGGGCACCGCCTGGGTTCTCATTTCTGCCGGTCTGATCACCTGGCTGGCACCCGTGCCCATCACTTCGCCGCTGGTTTTTATTGAACACGTGGTGCTGGCCAAAGAAGGTTGGTTGTTCGAGATCTGGCTGGCCCTGGGGGGTATGCTGGTCGCCCCTATTTTTGCCTCCACGGTGATCACCATTCCCTTGCTGCTCGACCGGCAGGTCAGCATCGGACAGGCCATCGACGCGAGCTGGAAGGTGATCTTTGCCAACCCCGTTCCCTTGGCTTTTTGGGGTGCGCTGATCATGGCGCTGACGTTCCTGGGTTTTGCCACCGCCCTGACGGGCCTGGTGCTGCTGGTGCCGCTGCTTGGCCACGCCAGTTGGCATGCTTACCGCGATCTGCTGGATGTGTCTGCTTTGCCGGAGCGGGAGCAGCGCTGATGTTTGGTTTTACCGAAGAACAAATCGCCGCCTTTGGCATGAGCTTTGGCGTCGGCGGCCTGATGCTCTACATGTTGTTCATCATTGGCCAGCTGGCCTGGGAGTCCAAAGCGGGCAAGTTCGGTTTTTTTGTGATGATGCTGGGACTGGCCTTTGGCATGGTTGGCTTTATTGCCAAATACATGATCCAGTGGCTGATGGACATTAAATAGTTGCGCGGGCCGGTCAGCCAAAAGGGCGTACCCCAATCAGCAGTCCGTGCAGCCAGAGCGTGAAGGCGATCCAGAGCGCCACCCCCAGCGCCACGGTGATCCCGGTTGCGCCAGTGGTTCCCCGCGAATAGCGCGTGCTGTCACGCGCATCGCGCTGGCGGGCCGCCATGAACACCAACAGGGCCCAAACCAGAAACGTGCCAAAAAGTACCCCGTGCGCCAGGCTGCCATTGGTCAGCAAATGGGCCAGCGCCCAGAGCATGACGGCAAGCGTCATGGGGTGGTGCATGCGTGCCTTGATGCGGTTGCCCGGCACATAGGCGGCGGCCAACAGCACGAAGCTCAACAAGGTTAACAGCATTGCCAGATGGCGCAAACTCAGCGGTGGGCTCCACAGCTGCAGCGGAGCTTGTCGCGCCTGGCCGAAGCCCCACACGATCAGCACAAATCCCAGCAATGACAGCAGTGTGTACAGACCACGCCAGCGTAGGGCCCCCAGTCTGGCACGGGTGCGGGTGCGCCAGCCGTCAGCCACGATTCGCACGGAATGCGTGCCCAAAAACAGCAACAGCCCCAGGATCAGGTACAGCATAAGACGCTTGGTGATCTCTCGCTCAAGGCGAGAGACGTGGATGAAACAAGCCTGTGATTTGACCACAGGCCGGTGCCGCCATTCCGCACAATTAAAGTCGTCAACAGCTTTACGCCATTGGCCGCAGCGATTCAGACTCGACGGTCTGTACTTAAAAAACTGAGCATTTGGACTGCCATCAACCGGTCCGTCGTCGACGACCCTTGGGTGACCGAGCAGACGGCCACGACATGGCACACCTGTCGTTCGCAGGTTCGTCCGAACAAGTCTGAGGCCAGCATTGGGCTTCTATGTTCGGAGTGAAATTTGCTACAAGAGCGCAGGCGAGTCCTTTGCAGTGTGAAGCCAAAAGTTTGCAGCAAGCGCCGGGAGTACCCTCCCCACGACGCCGCGGCATTAAGGCATCATTTAATGGCGGTTGCCACCACCGTCGCGAGTGGCGTTGTCGGCCGTCCGATCAGACCGGAAAGTTGTCGGCCATCCTCATAAAGCGCGCCTTTGGACGCCCCCACATCCCAACTGGCAATCGCCTGTGCAAACCCCTCGGGCAGACCAAAGCCTATCAGGGCAGCAGCGTAATCCGCTTCTGGCAAGTTCTTGTAGGGAATCGCCTTTCCTGACTGGCGCGAGATTTCGGCGGCCAGGTCCGTCAGCGTGTAAGCGGTATCACCTGCGAGCTCGTAGGTCTTACCCTCATGGCCCGTGCTCGTCAGCACAACTGCTGCAGCTTCAGCGTAGTCGGCGCGTGCGGCCGAAGAAATCTTGCCAGCATCAGCACTACCGATAAAGGCGCCGCCGGCCAATGCGCCAGGAACCGAGCCTGTGTAGTTCTCGGTATACCAACCATTGCGCAGGATTGTGTAAGCGATGCCTGAGGCTTTCAGCATTTGCTCGGTATCGATGTGTTCTGCAGCCAGATTCAGCACCGAGATGTCGGCATGTAACAGGCTGGTGTAAACAATGCGCTTCACGCCAGCTTTCTTTGCCGCCTCAATGACATTGCGATGCTGCTGCGCACGCTGACCGATCTCACTGGACGAAATGAGCAACAACGTCTCAACGTGCACGAGTGCGTTGGCAAGCGTTTCGGGCTTGGCATAGTCGGCTTCACGGGCCGCAATCCCAAGGTCTGAAGCCTTTGCAGGAGACCGCACCAACGCGATGAGGTTGGACGGTGTTGTCCTGGTTTTGAGCTTTTCGACGATGAGGCGTCCAAGTTGGCCGGTGGCTCCGGTGATGGCGATGGTCATGGTGTTTTATCCGTTGAAGTTGAAGGTGCCGCGACTGTACAATCAAAGCAAACTATTTGTAAGTACGCACATAAAGGTAAGTGTCATGAAGGCCACACCAACCCAGTCTGTAGGCCCTGTGTCTCTATCGCAACAACTCCAGCGTGGCAACCTGCTGGCCGAAGCTTGTCCCTCGCGCGAGGTGCTCAAACACGTCACCAGCCGCTGGGGCGTACTCGTCTTGATCGTGCTGGAGAACAAGACACACCGGTTTAGCGAACTGCGCCGTGCCATTGGCGGAGTCAGTGAGCGTATGCTGGCGCAGACCCTGCAGTGGCTTGAAAGTGACGGATTGGTCGATCGAGTTGCCTTGGAGGTCGTGCCTCCACATGTTGAATACAGCCTGACGCATCTGGGCAGGCAAGCGGCAGCGAAAGTACGCGGGTTAGCCGACTGGATAGAACTCAATCTACCCCTGATCTTGGCCGCAAGAAACTGAGCGAGGCAGCGCCAGGGTTTGTGGGACGCCTTGGTGCGCCCTTGCGCAGTGCTTACGGGGCGCAGGCAAAGTGTGCGCGCAGAGCTACAAGCATCAGTCAGCAATCGCCGCACGGGAGCGGAACAAGGCCACAATCCGCTTGAACGACCGAGAGAATTCGGCTCGCCTGATGTCCTTGTGGGACAACTGCCCTCAGTGTCGGGACCAGGTTGCTTCCCGAAATAGGGTCACCTAAAACGTCGCCACCTGTCGACCCGGCTTGCATCGTGAATGACGCCAAGCCCGCTGCCGATATTCGCGCGGACCTGGTGCAAAACCTCAATCGGGCTGATGACTATGTGATCGTCACCTACAAGCGCAGCGCCGTGGGTCAACAAGGCGGGGGGCATATTTCCCCCGTTGCGGCCTTGGCTCGGTAACTGGCGGAGTACATGCTATTACCAGTTGGCCTCGCGCTCGGGGGTGGCGCTGATCTGGTGGATCGACAGGTCGGCACCGTCGTACTCTTCTTCCTGACTCAGGCGGATGCCCATGGTTTTCTTGAGCAGGCCGTACACCAGCAAGCCGCCGCCTACAGCCCAGACCACTCCCATGAGCGTGCCGATCAGTTGGGCACCCAGCGCCACGCCGCCCAGACCCCCCATTGCCTTGGCGCCAAAAATGCCGGCAGCCACCCCGCCCCAGGTGCCGCACAGGCCGTGCAATGGCCAGACGCCCAGCACGTCGTCAATCTTCCATTTGTTTTGCGTCAGCGTGAACATGACCACAAAAATGGCGCCGGCCACCGCCCCGACCACCAAAGCGCCCAACGGGTGCATCAGGTCCGAGCCCGCGCACACCGCCACTAGGCCCGCCAGCGGGCCGTTGTGGACAAATCCGGGGTCGTTCTTGCCCAGCGCCAAAGCAGCCAGCGTGCCGCCCGCCATCGCCATCAGCGAGTTGACCGCCACCAAGCCGGAAATCTTGTCCAGTGTTTGTGCGCTCATCACGTTAAAGCCAAACCAGCCAACCGTCAGCACCCAGGCACCCAGGGCCAAAAATGGAATGCTGCTGGGCGGGTGCGCCGACATGCCGCCGTCCTTGCGGTAGCGGTTGGCGCGCGCGCCCAGCAGCAGCACCGCGGGCAGAGCAATCCAGCCGCCGACCGCATGCACCACCACGCTACCGGCAAAGTCGTGAAACTCGGCCCCCGTAAGGTCCTTGATCCAGGCCTGCACGCCAAAATGCTGGTTCCACACCACGCCCTCAAAAAATGGGTAGATCAGGCCGACGATGACGGCCGTGGCAATCAGTTGCGGCCAGAACTTGGCGCGCTCGGCAATGCCGCCCGAAATGATGGCGGGGATGGCGGCGGCAAACGTCAGCAAAAAGAAAAATTTGACCAACTCGTAGCCATTCTTGGCGGCCAATTGCTCGGCCCCGACAAAAAAGTGGGCACCGTAGGCCACGCCATAACCGACCGCAAAATAAACGATGGTGGACACCGAGAAGTCAACCAGAATCTTGACCAGCGCATTGACCTGGTTTTTGCGCCGCACCGTGCCCAGCTCCAGAAATGCAAAACCAGCGTGCATGGCCAGCACCATGACGGCGCCGAGAAGAATGAACAGGGTGTCGGCGCCCTGTTTGAGTGCTTCCATAAAAACCTCTTGGGATAAATTGATTTGATTTGGTGCGTTAATGCTCGAAAAACAAAAAACGCACCAACTTAAAGCAAAAAACATGCCTGAATAAAAACAGGCGACCCATGATTGTGCAAGGTGGCCGTCCCGTGGCAAGCGCCTCCCATGGGTCGACTACCCGCAGCCACACTCGACAAGGCGCAACGCTCGGAGATGCTTCATGTCGCCCGTGCGCTCAGTCCCTCAAAACAGGTGCTCATGACCAGGCTGACGATTTCCTCGTCACTGTGCAACTCGCTCATTTTCAGGAACTCCAGTGCCGGGTCGCAGGCACGGGCATAAAGGGTGTAGAGCACGGCAATGGCTGGCAGTTTGGGGTTGAGGCTACCCTGCGTTTGTGCCGCCTCGATCCAGCCGCTGAGCTTGTCGCTGACCTCGCTCAGGCCATTCATGCAGGCGGTGTTGTTGATCAGCGCGGCGCGCAGGCTGGAATTCTGGCTCGGCAGTGGCGGCATTTCGCCGGCCAGTTTGAGGCCCATGGTCCAGGCCACGACGGCGCGCAAGTTGTCCATGGGGGAGGCCGCTGGTGGCAAACTGTCCAAATACGCCTTGGCCCGGTGCATCACGCTTGCCATCGCCGCTGCCGCCAGGTCCTCCTTGCTGGGAAAGTGCTTGTACAGGCTGGCTTTGGCAATGCCCACGTCAGCGGCAACTTCGTCCACCGTCATGGCTTCGAAACCCTTGCTGGCCAGCAAGTGGCTCACCGACTGGATGATGGCCTCCTCGCGTGCCTGCAACAGTTGCACCTTGAAAGAGACTCTGGGGCCGTTGTGAGTGAGCATTATGTAAATTGGTGCCTTTGAAGTCCAAAAAGTCAAATTTCCGATTTTGATGATACTTTCAAGTTAAATTGGAACCCATCAGTATGGGAATAGCATTGACAGTCTAAAGGCATCGAGGTGCACTGGTCTTGGTATGGGATCCGATTGAAGGCACGCACACGGGTTGCAGAAGGAGATAAATTTGTAACCGTTTATTGCGCGGTGAAAGCGCTCGCATCGGCGGGTTTTCAGGCGAAGTCAGTGGCTGGGAGCCGCCCCTCTTGTTGCCGCAGGTGTGCAACCAGGTCGGCAGCTGCCCCGGGCAGGGCGTCCAGCCATTTACATCCGCTTACCGGCTGCAAACGGGTATTTTCCTAGAATGAATTGATGAACAATTCAACAAAATTCCTGGCTTTGGCCGTGGTTGCGGTCATGCTTCAGACGACGGCATCCGCTGCCGATGTGGGTGTGTCCGTCAACATTTCCGAGCCCGGTTTTTACGGGCGCATCGACATCGGTCGAGTGCCCAGCCCGGTGCTGATCTACCCGCAACCGATCATCATTGAGCATCGGCCGGTGAACGTGCTGCGTCAACCTATTTACCTGCGCGTGCCACCAGGCCATGAGAAAAAATGGGACAAACATTGCAGCCGTTACAACGCCTGCGGACAACCCGTTTATTTTGTGCAGGATGGCTGGTACCGGGATGTTTATGCACCCCGTTATTACGGCGTACCTGAGCGCCGCGACGTGCGCCGGGAGGATCGCCGCGAAGGCCGTCGCGACAGCGGACAGCGGGGCAACAACAAGTACAAAAAAGGCTACGGCCACGATTGACGCATTGCGGTTTGCGCGATTACAGCGTGCCGGTGAGTTTGTAGCTTTCGGTAGCGGCCACCAGGGCACGCGTAATGCCGGGCTCAAAGGCGGCATGGCCGGCGTCTTCAATCATCTGAAAACTCGCCTGCGGCCAGGCCTCGTGCAAACGCCAGGCAGACAGCGCCGGACACACCACGTCGTAACGGCCCTGGATGATGACCGCCGGCAGGTGCGCGATGCGCCCGACGTTGCGGATGAGCTGGTCGTCGCTTAAAAAGGCATTGTGCAAAAAATAATGCGCTTCCAGCCGCCCCACGCCGAGTGCAACGGCGTCCGAGCCAAACTGGTCGGCCACCTCCGGGTGCGGTAACAAGTGAAGGCAACTGCCCTCGTAGCGACCCCAGGCGCGCGCCGCTTGCAGGTTTTCTGCCGGGTCAGCACCGAACAACCGCCGCCCAAAGGCTTGCAGCAAGTTGCCTCGCTCAGCTTCCGGGATGCCTGCCACAAACTGGGCGTGTTCCTTGGGGAAAAACCATTTGACGCCGTTTAAAAACCAGTCAATCTCGGGCCCGGTGCACAAGAAAATGCCGCGCAAGATGAATCCGGTGCAGCGTTCAGGGTGAGCCTGGCCATACGCCAGCGCCAGCGTCGAACCCCAGGAGCCGCCAAACACCAGCCACTGGTCGATGCCCATCAGGACCCGCAGGCGTTCGATGTCGTCAATCAGCAGTTGTGTGGTGTTTTGCCGTACTTCACCCAGCGGCGTGGACTGCCCAGCGCCGCGCTGGTCAAACAGCACGATGCGGTAGAACGCCGGATCAAAAAACTGGCGGTGTGCGGGCGCCAGGCCCGCACCCGGTCCGCCGTGCAAAAACAGCACCGGCACGCCTTGCGGATTGCCGCATTCTTCCCAGTACAGGATATGCAGGTCGTCCACGGGCAAGCTGCCGCTGCGGTAGGGTTCAATCGGTGGAAACAGGGGATCGGGGGAGGAATTCATGGCACTGGCTCAAGATTGATGGGATTCTGATTGTCAGACCATTGGTCGAGAGGCGTCGACGCAGGCTTTCGATAGCGACTATCAATCAATTAGCAAATGCCAATTGGCTAAATAAATAGTTTGAAGCTAACATTATTCCTATGCTGATCGAAATACTCTATCGGTAAATTGTTTCAACTACAGGAGTTCACCATGACTGCAAACACCCGCCCCGAAATCAAGACCATGGCCAACCTGGAAGCTGCCTTTGCCGGCGAATCGATGGCCCATATCAAGTACCGCTACTTTGCCAAGCTGGCCCGCGACATGGGTGATGAAGACACCGCCCGCACCTTTGAAGAAACCGCCGACCAGGAAGTGATGCACGCCTTTGGCCACCTCGACCTGCTTTACCCCAAAGCCAACATGACTCCGGCCAAGGCGCTGCAGATTGCGATTGACGGTGAGACCTACGAGTACACCGAGATGTACCCCGGTTTCCGGGCCACCGCCGAGGCCGAGGGCCAGGCTGCGGCTGTCGCTGAAATGGACGAGCAAATTGAAGAAAGCAAGGTGCACGCGGCCCAGTTCAAGGCCACGCTCGAGAAAGCACAAAAGCGTTTTGCGGCGCTGGCCAAAGTGGAAAAGCGTCACGCCAACCACTACAAGGCCCAACTGGCGAAAGTCACCGCCTGATCCGGCGCTGTTCGTTTACCAATTTCAACAAAACTGGAAATACCTCATGAAAACCTATCTTTGCATCGTTTGCGGCTTTATCTATGACGAGGCCAGCGGTCGCCCCGAAGACGGCATTGCCCCCGGCACCAAATGGGCCGACATACCCGAGAACTGGGCCTGCCCCGACTGCGGCGTCGCCAAGGCCGACTTTGAAGCGGTTGAAATCTGAGACCTTGCGGGACAGATCTTTAGCTCTGTCCTCAACACCTTAAGCTTGCGGGACAGATCTTTGGCTTTGTTCCCCAACTGAATAAACAATGCAAAAACCCATCATCATCATTGGCGCGGGCCTGGCCGGCTGGTCCAGCGCGCGTGAATTTCGCAAACTGGACAAAACCACGCCAGTGCTTCTGATCACGGCCGACAGCGGCGACTTTTATGCCAAGCCGTCGCTGTCCAACGCCTTCGCCCAAAAGCGTGGCCCGGCGCAATTGGTGACCACGCCCGCAGCCAGCATGGCGCAAAGCCAGCATGTCACACTGCAGGCGCATACCCGCGTCACCGCCATCGACATCGCCAGCCAAACCGTCCATACCAGCGCCGGCGACTACCACTACGCCCGACTGGTGCTGGCCACCGGTGCGCAGCCGATCCGCATCCCCATGGCCGGTGATGCCGCCAGCGAGGTGCTGTCGGTCAATTCATGGCAGGATTTTTCGGTGTTCCACGAGCGCCTGACTGCTGCCAAGGATGCGCTGGAGGTGAATGATGCCAGAAAGCACGTTGTCATCATGGGTGCCGGGCTGATCGGCTGCGAATTTGCCAACGATCTGATCAGCTCAGGCTTTGTCGTATCGGTGGTTGATCCCTCAAGCAACCCGATCGCCGCGCTGCTGCCAGTTGGGCTGGGTGGGCAACTGCGCGAGGCCTTGGCCAATCAGGGCGTGGACTGGCATTTTGGCACCACGGTACAAGCTGTCGATCATCAGTCCGGGCGCAGTGGTGGTTTGGAGGTGCGGTTGGCCAACGGCCAGACTTTGCTGGCAGACGTGGTGCTTAGCGCCATCGGTCTGCGCGCCGACCTGAGCCTGGCACAAGCGGCTGGATTACTGTGCGAGCGCGGCATGGTGGTGGATGTCAGCTTGCAAACCAGCGCTGCCAACGTGTATGCACTGGGCGATGCCGCCCAATACGCAGGTGGCCGGACCATGCCTTATGTCATGCCCATCATGCATGCTGCCAAGGCGCTGGCAGCCACGCTGGCGGGCCGGCCGACCCGGGTGCATTTTCCGTTGATGCCGGTGGCCATCAAAACCCCGGCCCTGCCGCTGGTGGTGGCGCCGGCCGCAGCTGGCACGGTGGGTCAGTGGTTGCAAAGCGAGCCCGGCGTCTGGTTATTCACCGATGAAACCCAAGCGGTGAAAGGTTTTGCCCTGAGCGGTGCGCACACCAGCCGTCGCGTCGAGTTGGCCAAACAGGTGGTGTGAGTCCAGTCTCGGGCCAGGCGAAAAGTAAAAACTGCTGTGCCTGCAGGCGGCCCAACGCGTCAGCCGACGCGGCCGCTGACAGGCATACAATTTCTTCCCTGCGCAAAAGCAGGTGCCGGCCCCGTTGGGCTGGTTCATATCAGCAGGAGACCCCATGACGCAAGCCGCACCAGCCACCCCCGAAGACAAACGCGCCGAATTGCGCCGTGCCGCTCTCGAGTACCACCAGTATCCCATTCCGGGCAAGATCGCCATTGCGGCGACCAAGCAGTTGATCAATCAGCACGATCTGGCGCTGGCGTATTCACCCGGCGTGGCCATTCCCTGTGAGGAGATTGTCAAAGACCCCAACAATGCCTACAAGTACACCAGCCGGGGCAACCTGGTGGGGGTGGTGACCAACGGCACGGCGGTGCTGGGCCTGGGTGACATTGGCCCGCTGGCGGGCAAGCCGGTGATGGAAGGCAAGGCCGTGCTGTTCAAGAAATTCGCCGGGATTGATGTCTTTGACATCGAGATCGACGAGAAGCACGACCTCGACAAGCTGGTGGACATCATTGCTTCGCTGGAGCCGACCTTTGGCGGCATCAACCTGGAAGACATCAAGGCGCCCGATTGTTTTTACGTCGAGCGCAAATTGCGCGAGCGCATGAAAATTCCGGTGTTTCACGACGACCAGCACGGTACCGCCATCACGGTCGGCGCGGCCATCCTGAACGGACTGAAGGTAGCCGGCAAGGAACCCAAAGACGTGAAATTGGTCACCTCGGGTGCCGGTGCGGCGGCGCTGGCCTGCATCGGTTTGCTGGTCAAGCTGGGCATCCCCCGTGAAAACGTCTGGGTCACCGACCTTGCTGGTGTGGTGTATGAAGGCCGGGTTGAGTTGATGGACCCGGACAAGGCCATTTATGCCCAAAAAACGGATGCCCGCAAGCTGGGCGAAGTGATCAACAACGCCGACGTCTTTTTGGGCCTGTCGGCCGGTGGTGTGCTCAAGGCTGACATGGTCAAACGCATGGCTGCGAACCCGATCATTTTTGCGCTGGCCAACCCCACGCCGGAGATCACGCCAGAGGAAGTCAAGACCGTCCGTGACGATGCCATCATTGGCACCGGACGCTCGGACTACCCCAACCAGATCAACAACATCCTGTGCTTTCCGTACATCTTTCGCGGTGCGCTGGATGCCGGCGCGTCGACCATCACGGTCGAGATGGAAATGGCCGCCGTGCATGCCATCGCCGAACTGGCCCAGGCCGAGCAAAGCGAAGTGGTGGCCGCGGCTTACGCTGGCGAGCCCCTGGCCTTTGGCCGCGAGTACCTGATTCCCAAGCCGTTTGACCCGCGTCTGATGATGAAGGTGGCGCCAGCGGTGGCGCAGGCTGCCTTTGACAGCGGCGTGGCGCTGCGCCCCATCACCGACATGGACGCCTACCGGGAAAGACTGCAAAGCTTTGTCTATGCCTCGGGCACGGTGATGAAGCCGATCTTTAACGCGGCCAAAAAATCGCTTAAAAAACGCGTGGCTTTTGCCGAGGGCGAAGAGGAGCGCGTGCTGCGCGCCGCGCAAATCGTGGTGGATGAAGGCCTGGCCATGCCCACCCTGATTGGCCGCCCCAAGGTGATTGCCGAGCGCATCGAGAAATTCGGCCTGCGCTTGAAAGAGGGCATGGATTACGAAGTGGTCAATGTCGAGCATGACGAGCGCTACCGCGAATTCTGGCAAAGCTACCACCGCATGACCGAGCGCAAAGGCAACACGGTGCAAATGGCCAAGATTGAAATGCGCCGCCGCCTGACGCTGATTGGCAGCATGCTGTTGCACAAGGGTTATGTCGATGGTCTGATCTGCGGCACCTGGGGCACCACCCCGATTCACCTGCAATACATCGATCAGGTGGTGGGGCGGCGCGCCGGCGTCAACACCTACGCCTGCATGAACGGCCTGATGCTGCCTGGTCGGCAGGTGTTTCTGGTCGATACCCATGTCAACTACGACCCCACCGCCGAGCAATTGGCTGAAATCACGGTGCTGGCTGCCGAAGAAATGCTGCGTTTTGGCATTCCCCCCAAAGCTGCCTTGCTGTCGCATTCGAACTTTGGCAGCAGCGACCAGCCCAGCGCCGTCAAAATGCGCGATACGTTGGCGCTGTTGCGCGCGAATGCGCCATGGCTCGATGTGGATGGTGAAATGCATGGTGATGTGGCTCTGGATGGCGCCGCACGTGCCAACCTGATGCCCAACAGCACACTGCACGGTGACGCCAATTTGCTGGTGCTGCCCAATATTGATGCCGCCAACATTGCCTACAACCTGCTCAAAACAGCAGCGGGTGGCAATATTGCGGTGGGTCCGGTGCTGCTGGGTGCGGCCAAGCCGGTGCATATCCTGACGGCCAGCACCACGGTGCGCCGCATTGTCAACATGACCGCCCTGACGGTCGCCGACGCCAACGCCATCCGTTAGCAACTCTGGCGAATTGTTCGCTCAAAAGGGCCAGGCCAGCCAGCGCCTGGCCCTTATTTCCCTTGCCTGAATTGCCCATGAAATGGGCAATAGCTTGCAATTTTTTGTCAAATCAGCGACACTAGAGCCTCAAATGTTCGGGTTTACCCGAATTTTTTATTGGAAATTGAAGCTATGTCGTCGTTGAAGCGTTTTAAGTTGGTGCTGACTGGCTTGACACTTGCGGCGGCCTTGCTGGCTGGTGGGTTACAGGCCAAAGCGCCCCCGCCAGTGGGTTTGCAAAGCACGATCAGCCTGGCTGAGCTGCCGAGTCCCGGTGCCGAAATTTACCGACGCATCCACCAGGGAGGTCCGTTTGTCAGTGAAAAGGATGGTTCTGTTTTTGGTAACCGGGAGCGTTTGCTGCCTGCCCAAAAACGTGGTTTTTACCGTGAATATACCGTCCCGACACCTGGCTTGAAGCATCGGGGTGTGAAACGGATTGTCTGTGGCGGTCAAGTCTATACGCCAGAGGTTTGTTATTTCACGGCAGATCACTACGCCAGTTTTCGCCGGATTGCGCCCTGAACCTGAATTGTCAGTTTATAAATTGAAATTGTGAAAAGAGAATTGAAAATGTCACCTAGTCAAACCATTGCCGAGCCACAACTCAAGACCGTCTCCGAGACGATTTTGAAGGGTGTTCGCCCCAACATCGTGCAGTCGATCCGGGCTTTCCGGGTGCAAGACCTGCAGGAGGCGGCGCAGGCCATGGGTCAGCACTTTCTGTACGCCAACATTGCCAACGCCCAGAGCAAGCAGGACGTGCTCGACCTGATTGGCCAGCAATTCATGTTGACGGTGGCCGTGGGCAAAAACTTTGATTCCCTCTACGACAGCATGACCGATCCGGTGCACAAGTCGGGCCCGCAGCCCGGCTTTATTGTGGTGCTGGAGCACATTCCGGCGCATGCCAAGTTTGACAAGGAAGCGCGTGAACAGTTGCTCGACATTTTCCGTGACACCGCCGACTATTGGGGTGACCGCAAGATCCCTTTCCGCTGCTTCTATTCTTTTTCGGTGGCCCGTGCTGCGCACACCAGCAAGGGTGAGCACGCCCAGTTTTCCAGCAACCCACCGACCTCGGGCATTGAGTTGCTCACTGAAAACGGCGAAAGAATGCCCACCGACAAGCTGCTCGACATCTCGCCGCAAGCGCTGCGCATGAGCAGCCCGTTCAACGCGGGTTACTGGACCACCGCCTGATCTGATGCCTGGGCGCTGGCCAACGCCAGCGCCAGCCGCAGGTACTCGTCCACCGGCACCTCTTCGGCACGCCGTTGCACATCAAATTCCCCGGCAAAATTTTTCGTCTGCAACCACGCGCCAAGCGTGTGACGCAACAATTTGCGCCGCTGGCTGAAGGCCACCTGCACCAGTTCGCTTAAAGCCTGCTCGTTCAGCGCCACCGCGTCCGGGCGCGGCACCATGCGCACCACGGCACTGTCCACGCGTGGCGGCGGATCAAAGCTCCCGGGCGGCACAAACAGCACGTTTTCCATGGCATAACGCCACTGCAACATCACGCTCAAGCGGCCATAGGCCGCCGTTGAGGGCTTGGCCACCATGCGGTCAATCACCTCTTTTTGCAGCATGAAGTGCTGGTCTTCGATGACGTTCACATACTGCAGCAAATGAAACAGGATGGGTGTGGAGATGTTGTAGGGCAGGTTGCCCACCACGCGCAGTCGAGGTGCTGCCTGCGCCTGGGCCAATTGGGCAAAATCCACTTTCAGCACATCGGACTCAATGACCCGCAACTGGCCGTGACTGCGCAGACGTTGCGCCAGATCGCGGTCCAGTTCGATGACCGTCAAGGCGCCCAAACGCTCGACCAGCGGCTGGGTGAGTGCCGCCAGGCCCGGGCCAATTTCAACCATGGCCTGGCCCGGCTGCGGGTCAATCGCTTGCACAATGGCCTCGATGATGCCGCCGTCAGCCAGGAAATGCTGGCCAAAACGCTTGCGCGGGATGTGCTTGCCGTGCTTCATCTGGTCAGCGTCACTGCGGCGGCTGACGCAGCTCGACATAGGCCCGGCCACGCAACTCCTGGGTCCAGGTTTGTGCCGCTTCCTCAAGTTTTTTCTCGCGCAACAACGCGCCTACCGCCCGGCGTTGCTCGGCTTCGCTCAGTTTGGCTTGACGCCGCTCCTGCAACTGAATCAGATGCAGGCCGAAGCGTGACAGCAGGGGGGCGCTGATTTCGCCTGGCGCCAACTGGTTCAGGACGCTCTCAAATTCGGGCACAAACATGCCCGGGCTGGCCCAGCCCAGGTCGCCGCCTTGCGCTGCGCTGCCGTCCTGTGAATATTCACGTGCCAGCGCGGCAAAATCCGCCTGCCCTGCCTGCAGCTGTTTTTTGAAATCGAGCAGGCGCGCACGGGCCTGGGCTTCACTGAGTTCTGCCGAGGGTCGCAGCAAAATATGGCGGGCACGGCTTTGCGTAATTGTCATGGCGGGCAAACCCGCGTTGGTTTTTTCCACCACTTTCAAAATATGAAAACCAGCCGGTGAACGGACCAGGTCTGCCACCTCGCCGGGCGCCAACTGTTTTGTGGCCTCAATAAATGAGGCCGGGTAACGGTCAGCGCTGCGCAAACCCAGCTGACCGCCGTTGGGCTGCGCCGAGGGGGCAGAGAAGTCGCGCACCAGGCTGGCAAAGTCCTCGCCGGCGCGCGCGCGCGCCAGCACTTTGCCGGCCTGCGCCTGCAATGCCTGCGCCTGATCGGCGCTGGCCGCCTCAGGCACGGCAATCAGAACTTGCGCCAGATTGATGTCCATTTGGCTCGGGTCCTGCGTGTTTTGCTGCGCCTGCAAATAGGCATCGATCTCGGATTCGGACACCCGCACCCGAGGCAACAAATCTCGCTCGCGCAAGCGCTGCAGCAGAATTTGATCGCGCAGTTGGGCCCGGAACTGCGCCACCGTCAAACCATCGGCTGCAACCCGCTGGCGCAACTCGGCAACCGTCAGCTGATTTTGCGCAGCGATCGATTGTTCGGACTGGTCAATGGCCAGGTCTTCAACCTTGATGCCCGTGTCGCGCGCGTATTGGAGCAGTACTTTCTGGTTGATCAGCTGCTCCACCAGCTCGGCGTTCAGGCGCTGAAGGTTGGGCGCAGGACGGCGCTGAGCCGCAAACTGTTGCTGCACGCGCAGAACTTCACGCTGAACCTCGGTATTGGTGAGTGGCTCGGAGTTAACGACTGCCACGATAAAGTCAGAAGTGGCGGCGCTGTTGGCCGGGCTGGAGGCGCCCGTTGCGGGCGCCAGACGCAAACCCTGGGCCTGCGCCTGTGCACCGAGCAAACAGGCGGCCACGGCAGCAGATAAAAGTTTAAAGCGGACAGTCATGGTGGTTCAATCGTAATTGCTGAAACGGCTGGGCGGGCTGCCGGGCTCACGTAGCATCTGGTAGCCGGGGATATTGTCCTTGAGTGACTTGATCGGATTCACACCGAGCCGGGTGAAGCCGACAAATTCCAGCTGGAACATGATGCGCTGGGTGGCGGTCTGGCTACTGGTTTGCAGGCGCTCCAGCACAATGCGGCCCAGCCAGCAATCCGCATCGTACTCAAAACCCAGCAGCGCGTTGACCAGCTTGCGCTCGTTCATGCTGTAGTTCATGCGCCCCACGCTGTACCAGCGTCCCTGGCCCTGACCCTGACCCGAAGCCAGGCTCTGGCCCTTGTCGCCCCAGAGGTCGTTGAGTGGCCACTGCCAGGCAAAATCAACTTGCTCGCTTGAGTCGCGCTGGAAACGATAGGCCGCCGTGAGGGTGCGGTAAGGACCGGGGTTGTAACGTGCGCCCAGCGTGGCGCGTACCGACTGGTCGGTGGAGGGGTTGAACTGGATCGTGCTGTCAACGCTCCAGCGTGGATCCCAGTTGATGGAACCGCCCAGCAGCAGGTCGCTGACGCGGCCGTCTGCGGGTAACTCGCCGGGCAAGGTCACATTCTGGTCCGAGAAGCGCAGCCGTTGCGCTAGCCCCAGGCGGGCTGTTTCAGCACCGGTGGCAGGGTCCAGGAAGCGGGTGGTCACGCCGAGCGTCAGCATATTGCTGTCAGAGATGCGGTCATTGCCGACATAGGCATTCTCTGTGTAAATGGTGGCCAGGTTAAAGTCGTTGGCACCCGAATCGTAATTGGGCAACAGGCTCTGATCGCGGTAGGGCGTGTAGACATAAAAGGCCCGGGGCTCCAGCGTCTGGCGCAGGTTGCGGCCAAACAAGCGGGTGTCGCGCTCAAACACCAGGCCACTGTCGAGGCTGAATGTGGGCAGTACGCGGCTGGCGGAGGTGTCGCCATTTTTCAGGGGTGCTTCAAACTGGTATTGGCTGGCGTGCAATTGCACTCTGGGCGTTAAAAATCCGGCCGGGGCGGTCATCGGGTAGCTGGCTTGCAACAAGGCAAAGCCGCGCTGGCCGTTGGCTTGTCCGGTGCGCGTGGCGTCGGATTGAAAACGGGTGTAGTCGGCGCTGAAGGCATAGTTGAAACCCGTCACCTGGTGACGGGCGTAGCTGGTACTGAGCTGCGGCAACCGGTCGTAGGGCGGGATGATCGGTGCCGTGACATCCTGCAGGATTTGCCACTTGAGCGTGCGCACACTGTTCGACCAGGCACCCTGGCTCCAGGACAAGGTGGCATCATTGGCCAGCAGGCGTTGCGTCAGGGAGTTGCTGGCGAGGTTGAAATCACGCCAATAGTTGTCATCGCTGACCCGATTCAGGTTCAGCTTCAAGGCGGCGCCGTCGTCGGTCCAGGCACTGTCGATGTGGGCCTGGTGGTTCAGATTCAGGCCCCAGCGGTTGGCGTCACGCAATTGATCGGAAGGCATCCAGTCAAGCTGGACCTCGCCCTGGTAGTTTTGTTCCAGATAACGGAATTCGGTGCCGATATTGACGCCGCGCTTGCTCATCAGGGTGGGGGTGATGGTGGCATCGCGATTGGGCGCGATGTTCCAGTAGTAGGGCACCGACACTTCGGAGCCATTGACGTTGTCCAGACCGATCGTGGGTGGCAACACGCCCGACTTGCGCTGCTCGCTGAGCGGAAAGCTGATGTAGGGCACCGGCAGCAGCGGCACCCCCTTGAAGCTGAGCAAGGCTCCCGTGGCGGTGCCCACGTCTTCTTCGTTGTCCAGGGTAATGGTGCTGGCCTTCAAAATCCAGTCCGGCATCCAGCTGGGGCCCGGCAAGCGGCG
>NZ_JAMPXE010000031.1 GCF_023701345.1 Rhodoferax sp.
CAGTCCACCGCCAGCAATTTGGTGCGGGCCTTGCACCAAAAAGAACTGATCCGCATGGACAAGAACGCCCAGGACAAACGCCATGTGCACTTGCACACCACACCGCAGGCGCTGACCCTGCTGGCCAGGGTGCCGGGGCCGTTTGAAGGGGTTCTGCCGGCCGCGCTCGATGAGTTAAATCCGCAAACCCTGCAACGACTGGATCAGGATCTGGCCGAGCTGATAAGCTTGCTCAAAGCCGATGAGACCGCTGGCAGCATCCCTCTGGCGCAGTTGTAGCGCGGCAATTTCAAGCCGGTGTACCCAATAGCTCCCAGCGCTCCAGCGCAGTCATCAGTTCTTCGTCAATCTGCGCGCTGCGGGTGGCCAGCTTCAGGGCACGGGCATTGTCGATGGCGTACAGGCTGCCGTCGGCCAGCAATTCGGCAATTTCTTTCTGCTCGGCCTCCAGCGCCGCAATCAGGTCGGGCAAGGCATCAAGCTCGCGCTGCTCCTTGAAACTGAGCTTGCGGGTCTTGGCGGTTGCAGCACTGGCAATGGGCGTCGGTAAAGGCGCAGCCGGGCTGCTAGATGCCGCCACTTGCGCCTTGGTAGCCGACTCGCGCTCGTAGTGAAACGGCTGCGCGCCTTTTTGGCCCTTGCTCCTGGCAATCTCGTTGGCGCGCTTGCTCTGGGTCAGCCAGTCGGTCACGCCGCCCTCGTACTCGCGCCATTTGGCGTCACCCTCGTAGGCAATGGTGCTGGTGACCACGTTGTCGAGAAAAGTGCGGTCGTGGCTGACCAAAAACACCGTGCCTTCAAAATTTTGCAGCAGTTCTTCCAGCAGTTCGAGCGTGTCGATGTCAAGGTCGTTGGTGGGCTCGTCGAGCACCAGCACATTGGCGGGGCGGGCAAACAGGCGCGCCAGCAGCAGACGGTTGCGCTCGCCACCGCTTAAAGACCGCACCGGCGAGTTGGCGCGTGCCGGCGAGAACAAAAAGTCGCCGAGGTAACTTTTGACGTGCTGGCGCCGGTTGCCAATCTCGATCCACTCGCTGCCCGGGCTGATAAAGTCTTCCAGCGTGGCGTCCAGGTCCAGCGCATTGCGCATCTGGTCGAAGTAGGCCACGGTGATGTTGGCGCCCTGGCGCACCGTGCCCCAGGCGCTCTCGCCCGGGCCCGGCTTGGGCGCGTTGGCCGGGGCCGGATCGGGCTTGAGTTCGCCCAAAATCAGCTTAAGCAAGGTGGTTTTGCCGGCGCCATTGGGGCCGAGCAGGCCGACCTTGTCACCGCGCAGGATGACGGTCGAAAAGTCATCGACGATTTTGCGCTCAGCAAAACTCTTGCTCACATGCGTGAGTTCCGCCACCAGCTTGCCGCTGACGGCGCCGCTGGCCACGTCGAGCTTGACGCTGCCCAGCGCCTCGCGCCGCGCCTCGCGGTTGGCGCGCAACACGGCGAGCTGGTTGATGCGGCCCTGCGCCTTGGTGCGCCGTGCCTCCACGCCGCGGCGAATCCACACCTCTTCCTGCGCCAGCAGCTTGTCGGCGCGCGCGTTGATCACCGCTTCCTGCGCCATCTGTTCCTCTTTTTGCACCAGATAGGCAGCAAAGTTGCCGGGATAGCTCAGCAGCTTGCCCCGGTCCAGCTCAACGATGCGGGTCGCCACATTGTCGAGAAACGAGCGGTCGTGCGTCACGGTCACGATGCTGCCCTTGAAGTCGCACAACAAACCTTCGAGCCACTCGATGCTGTCCAGGTCCAGGTGGTTGGTCGGCTCGTCGAGCAGCAGCACGTCGGGCGCCGCCACCAGCGCCTGGGCCAGCGCCACGCGCTTCTTGTTGCCGCCTGAGAGCGTGCTGATGCGCGCATCAGCGTCCAGATGCAGCCGGTGCAGGGTTTCGCCCACGCGCTGCTCCCAGTTCCAGCCGTCCAGCGATTCGATTTCACTTTGCATCGCGTCCAGGTCGCCGTGGCCCTGGGAATACTCGTCAATCAGTTCCCGCACCCGGGCCAGGCCGGCGCTGACGGCCTCAAACACGGTGGCGTCAGAATCGAGCTGCGGCTCTTGCGCCACATAGGAAATTCGGGTGTTGCCCTGCACTTGCAGGGTGCCATCGTCAGGCTTTTCCAGCCCGCCCAGAATCTTGAGCAGCGAGGACTTGCCCGCGCCATTGCGGCCGATCAGGCCGACACGCTCCTGCGTTTCCAGTGAAAAAGTGGTGTGATCCAGCAGCGGGACGTGTCCGAAAGCCAGTTGTCCGTCAAGTAGTGTGATAAGTGCCATGTGGCGCGCATTATCCCCTGCCCTGCGCGCCCATCAGCCTGGGTCAATCCAGCAGCGAGTCCGCCGCCATGTAAGCGTAGCCCAGCGTGTTGGCCACCGCCTCGTAGGTGACCTGCCCGTTGGCCACATTGAGGCCGTTTTTCAGATCCGGGTTGTCCCTGAGTGCCTGTTGCCAACCCTTGTCGGCCAGCGTCAGCGCATGGGCGATGGTGGCATTGTTGAGGGCAAAGGTGCTGGTGCGCGCCACCGCGCCGGGCATGTTGGCCACGCAGTAATGCACCACGCCATCGACCACATAGGTGGGCTCGGCGTGGGTGGTGGCGTGCGAGGTCTCGAAGCAGCCGCCCTGGTCAATCGCCACGTCCACTACCACGGCACCTTTTTTCATGCGGCTGATCATGCTGCGCGTGACCAGCTTGGGCGCGGCGGCGCCGGGAATCAGCACACCGCCCACCACCAGTTCGGCGTCGAGCACCGCCTCCTCCACGCTGTGGGCATTTGAATAGAGCGTGTTGATGCGGTTGCCAAACACCAGGTCAAGCTGGCGCAGGCGGTCCACGTTCTTGTCGAGCACGGTCACCCGGGCGCCCATGCCCACAGCCATTTGCAGCGCGTGCGTGCCGACCACACCGGCCCCCAAAATCACCACATGCGCGGCCGGCACACCGGGCACACCACCGAGCAGCACCCCCATGCCGCCCTTGGATTTTTCCAGGTGCGCGGCGCCAGCCTGCACCGCCATGCGCCCCGCGACCTCGCTCATCGGCGCCAGCAGCGGCAGGCCGCCACCGGGGCCGGTGATGGTCTCATAGGCAATACACACCGCCCCCGACTTGACCAGCGCCGCCGTTTGCGCGGGATCGGGGGCCAGGTGCAGGTAGGTGTACAGAATCTGCCCCGGGCGCAGCATGGCGCACTCATGGGACTGGGGCTCCTTGACCTTGACGATCATCTCGGCGGCGGCAAAGACCTGCGCCGCGTCCGCAGCCAGCGTGGCGCCGGCGGCCAGATACTGCGCGTCACTCAAGCCGATGTCAGCGCCGGCACCGCTTTGCACCAGCACCTGGTGCCCGTGATGGGTCAACTCGCGCACGCTGGCCGGCGTCAGGCCGACCCGGTATTCATGGTTCTTGATTTCCTTGGGCAGTCCGATCAGCATGGCAGGCTCCTTGAAGTGGAAAAACCAAAGTGTGCGTTAAACAACCTGACAATAACCCCCTAATTGTCAACACCGCTTCAAATTGATGCCATCCACCCCGCCCACCACGGCACCGCCGCCACCCTCGCGACCCCGCTGGCAACGCTGGTTCTGGCTGACCTGCGGCACGCTGTGCCTTGCGCTGGGCCTTATTGGCATTGTGTTGCCCTTGCTGCCGACCACGCCATTTGTGTTGCTGGCCGCCTATTGTTTTTCACTGGGCAGCGCGCGTTATGAACAATGGCTGCTGACACACCCGCGCTTTGGCCCGATGGTGCGGGATTGGCGCAGCCAGCGCGCCGTGCCCCTGCGCGCCAAGCAGGTCGCCTGGGTCACGATGGCGATCAGTTCGTTCATCGCCTGGTGGTTCATGCCGTCCAGCATCGGCTGGGTCCCCGGCGCCTGCTGTGCGCTGGTGGCGCTCTGGATGTGGCGCCTGCCAACGTCGGACAGGCGCTGATCGGTTCACAATGGCAGCTTTGCCGATTAGCGACTGTTTATTTATACGGGAAGCGGTGTCGTGGAGCAGTTGAATTTCCTATCCATTAAGCCTATAGTGAAGCCAGTTCTTTCATTGGTCTCAGCAAACCTGTTGGAGTCATCATGAAAAAAACTTTCTTCGCCCGCCTCCTGGCGTTCAGCGTGTACGCGACAGCGCTCGCCGTAGCCGCACCAGCGGCTCTCGCCCAGACGGTCGCCCCCCCGGCCACCCATCCCTACGCGCAGTCGCAACCGATCCCCGGGCGCTACATCGTGGTGTTCTGGGACAGCGTGAGCAACCCCGCAGCCGAAGCCGCCAATCTGCTGCGCGCTTCCGGCGGGCAGCTGCACCACACCTACAGCAGCGCTGTCAAGGGCTTTGCCGCCAGCCTTCCTGACGCCGCGCTGCAGGGCATCCGCAACAATCCGAATGTCAATTACATCGAGCAGGACCAGACGGTTGCGCTCAATGAAACTGCGTCACTGCAGACACAGACCGATGCCACCTGGGGGCTGGACCGCATCGACCAGCGTGACCTCCTCCCCCTGAGCAAGGAGTACACATACAACTACACCGGCACGCTGGTGAACGCCTTCATCATCGACACCGGGATTCGCGCGACGCACTCCGACTTCAAACAAAGCACCAACCCCTTTGCCAGCCGTGTGCAATCCGGCTTCACCGCGATCAACGATGGCAAGGGCACCGACGACTGCAATGGCCACGGCACGCACGTCGCCGGCACGGTGGCCGGCCTGACTTGGGGCGTAGCCAAGGCAGCATCCCTGATTCCGGTGCGCGTGCTCGATTGCCGCGGTTCCGGCACCTGGAGCGGCGTGATTGCCGGTGTCGACTGGGCGGCCAACAGCACGTTGCGGCCCGCCGTGGCCAACATGTCGCTGGGCGGCGGCGCATCCCAGGCGGTGGATGACGCCGTGGCGGGCGCCGTCAGCAGGGGCGTAACCATGGTGGTGGCGGCCGGCAACAGCAACGCCAACGCCTGCAACTATTCGCCGGCCCGGGCACCGAGCGCCATCACGGTGGGCGCCACCACCAGCACCGATACACGCGCCTCCTACTCCAACTACGGCAAGTGCCTGGATCTGTTCGCACCGGGCAGCGGCATCACCTCGGCCTGGAACACCAGCGACAGCGCCACCAACACCATCAGCGGCACCTCCATGGCCTCGCCCCATGTGGCCGGGGTCGCCGCGCTGGCGCTGGCGGCCAATACGGCGGCATCGCCCTGGGCGGTTGCCGCTTTCCTGAGCGACAACGCTACGCCCAACAAGATCGGTTCCCCCGGAACCGGCTCGCCGAACCGGCTGGTTTATTCCCTGGCTTCGGGTGCACCACAGGCGCCGGTCGGTCAGACTGTTGCCGTCTGGTCCATCACGGGCAGCGCGGTCAATTATAAAAACGGCTGGCGCGCCTCGGCGATCGTGACCATTGGCGACCCCACAACAACAACCACTCCCTGGACAGTTGTAGCCAACGCCACGGTGGTCGGCAGCTTCTCGCCCGGGGGCACAGCCCGTTGCGTGACGACGATGCAAACCGACGGCAGCATCAACTGCACGCTGACCAGCGCGGTGATCCAGAAGAACATAGGCTTGACCAAATTCACTGTGACTGGTGTTTCGGGCCTGTTGATGAACTACGACCCGACAAAGAACACGCCCACCGCCGAAATCACGATTAATAAATAAGCCTTGCGCTTGTCTCGTGCCCGATCTTGCCATGCAATAGGCAGACCGCAGCGCAAGCCCTCGGCACGGGCTGGGTCTATCCGACTTCTTGCACCTTTATCAGCAGCTTGTTACCGGCTGCTCGGGAAGCTGAACACTGAGCCTTCGCGCACGCCGGCGGACGGCCAGCGCTGGGTGATGGTCTTGCGCTTGGTGTAAAAGCGCACCGCATCGGGGCCGTAGGCGCTCAGGTCGCCAAACAGGCTGCGCTTCCAGCCGCCAAACGAGTGGTAGGCCACCGGCACCGGCAGCGGCACGTTGATGCCGACCATGCCGACCTGGATGTGGTCACTGAAGTAGCGGGCGGCTTCGCCGTCGCGGGTAAAGATGCAGGTGCCGTTGCCGTATTCGTGGGCATCGATCATGTCCATCGCCTCCTGCAGCGTCTTGACACGCACCACGCCCAGCACCGGGCCAAAAATTTCTTCCTGGTAGGTCACCATGCCGGGCTTGACGTTGTCAAACAGGCAGGCGCCCAGAAAGTAGCCCGACTCATGGCCTGGCACACTCACTCCACGGCCATCGACCACCAGCGTGGCGCCCTCTTTCACGCCCTGATCAACATAGCCCTTCACCTTCTCGAAGTGCGCCTTGGTCACCAGCGGGCCCATGTCGCAACTCGACTCGGTGCCGGGTCCCACCTTCATTTTGGCGATCTCGGCCTTGAGGCCGGCGACCACGGCATCGGCGGTGGCATCACCGACCGCGACGACCAGCGGAATCGCCATGCAGCGCTCGCCGCAGGAGCCATAGGCCGCGCCCATCAGGGCATTGACGGCGTTGGGGATGTCGGCATCGGGCATCACCACGGCGTGGTTTTTGGCGCCGCCCAAAGCCTGCACGCGCTTGCCGTGGGCGCAGCCGGTGGCGTAGATGTATTCGGCAATCGGCGTCGAGCCGACAAAGCTGACGGCCTTGACGCGCGGGTCGGTCAGCAAGGTGTCGACCGCCTCCTTGTCGCCATGCACCACATTGAGCACGCCCGGCGGCAGGCCGGCTTGCAGCGCCAGCTCGGCCACCAGCAGCGTGCTGGACGGGTCGCGCTCGGACGGTTTCAGGATGAAGGTGTTGCCGCAAGCCACCGCCATCGGCCACATCCACAGCGGCACCATGACCGGGAAGTTGAATGGGGTAATGCCCGCGCAGACGCCCAGCGACTGGAACTCGCTCCAGGAGTCGATGGCCGGGCCGACATTGCGGCTGTGCTCGCCCTTGAGCAGTTCGGGCGCGTAACTGGCGTATTCGACGTTTTCAATGCCGCGCTGCAACTCGCCCATGGAGTCACTCAAGACCTTGCCATGCTCGGCGGTGACCAGCGCGCAAATGGCATCGGCATTTTCTTCCAGCAGCACTTTGAGCTTGCTCATGACGCGGGCGCGTTTGAGCGGCGGCGTGTTGCGCCAGGCCGGATAAGCGGCCTGGGCGCTGGCAATGGCCTGCTCCACCGTGAGCTTGTCGGCCAGCAGCACGCGCTTTTCGGCCTGGCCGGTGGCGGGGTTGAAGACATCGGCCTGGCGTGTGCCGCCAGCCACCAGTTGGCCGTTGATGAGGTGCTGGATTTGGGGTAGTTGTGACATGTTGGACAAGCTTCAAGCAGTTTGGTTGATGGTTTCACCGAGCGCATTGACCAGGCTGTCGATTTGCTCAGGCGTTGAAATGAACGGCGGCGCCAATTGGATGGTGTCGGCACCATAACGCACATAAAAGCCTTTGGCAAGCATCGTCTTGGCAATCTCATACGGCCGTTTGGCGGGCTCACCGGGCAGCGCATCGATGGTCAAGCCGGCGGCCAGCCCGAGGTTGCGGATGTCGGCCACATGGCTGCAGCCCTTGAGCGAATGCACGGCATTTTCAAAATAGGGTGCCAGCGCCTTGACGCGCTCGATCATGTTTTCACGCACCAGGATGTCGAGCGTGGCCAGGCCCACCGCGCACGGCACCGGGTGCGCTGAATAGGTGTAGCCGTGGGCAAATTCGAGCATGTAGTCAGGGCCGCCCTGTGCCATGAAGGTGTCGTAGATTTCTTTTTTGGCAATCACCGCGCCCAGCGGCTGGGCACCGTTGGTGATCTGCTTGGCGCAGTTCATGATGTCGGGCGTGACGCCAAAATACTCCGCTCCGGTGTAGGCGCCCAAGCGGCCAAAACCGGTGATGACTTCGTCAAAAATCAGCAGGATGTTGTTCGCAGTGCAGATTTCGCGCAGGCGCTGCAAATAACCTTTGGGCGGCACCACCACGCCGGCCGAACCGGACATGGGTTCGACGATGACGGCGGCAATGTTGGACGCGTCGTGCAGGGCAATCAGCTTGAGCAAGTCGTCGGCCAGTTCGGCGCCCTGCTCAGGGCAGCCGCGAATGAACGAGCCTGCCGCTGGCTGCGTGTGCGGCAGGTGGTCGGCGGCAATGCCCTGGCCAAACACCTTGCGGTTGCCGCCAATGCCGCCCACCGAGATGCCGCCAAAGTTGACGCCGTGATAGCCCTTTTCGCGGCCAATCAGCAGGCTTTTGCTGCTTTGCCCCTTGGCGCGCCAGTAGGCCCGTGCCATCTTGAGCGACGTGTCGGCCGACTCAGAACCAGACCCCGTGAAAAACACGTAATCGAGCCCGGCGGGCGTGAGTTCTTTGAGCTTGTTGGCCAGCGCAAACGACAGCGGGTGGCCAAACTGGAACGCCGGCGAGTAGTCGAGCGTGGCGAGCTGATGACGTGCGGCTTCCACAATCTCGGCACGGCCGTGGCCCAGGCCGCAGGTCCACAAGCCCGAGAGCCCGTCAAAAATCTTGCGGCCGTCGAGGTCGGTGTAGTAGCAGCCGCTGGCGGAGGCCATCATGCGCGGGTTGGCCTTGAAATCGCGGTTGCCGGTGAACGGCATCCAGTGTGCATCGAGCCAGGCGGCGTCGGTGCGGGGGCGGGTCAAGGCTTGGGTGTCGGGCATGTTCATGGGTTCTCCAAAAGTGCAAGTTGGCGATTTTGCGTGACTCTGTTACTCTTATAAATGTTTAACTATCACTACTTGGTTGCCAACCTATGCAAGTAAAAACACGCGCTGCCCTGGGACAGTTGAGCGACATGGACATCCGCCTGTTGCGCGTGTTCAAGACGGTAGTGGACTGCGGCGGCATGGCGGCGGCCGAGCTTGAGCTCAACATAGGCACCTCCACGGTGAGCCGCCATATCAAGGACCTGGAAACCCGCCTGGGCCTGAGCCTGTGCCGGCGCGGCCGCGCCGGTTTTGCACTGACCCCGGAAGGCGAGCAGATTTATGCCGAGACGCTGCGCCTGCTCGCCGGGGTGGATGCCTTTCGCAGCCGCGTCGACGAGATTCACCAGCGCATGGGCGGCGAACTGCACATTGCCGTCTTTGACAAGACCGCCAGCAACCCAGCCGCCCACATCGGCGGCGCCATCCGGCGCTTTGTGCAGCAGGCGCCGGACGTGCGCCTGCACCTGCACGTGGCGCCGCTCAACAGCATTGAGCGCGGCGTGCTCGACGGCCAGTTTCAGGTCGGCATCATTCCCGGCCACCGCAGCTCGGCCGTGCTGACCTATGACGAACTGTTTACCGAGACCATGTACCTGTATGCCAGTGCCGACCACCCCTTGTTTGCCACGCAGGCAAAGCAGGAGCCGCAAAGCTGGGAGGCGCTGCGCGACTATGCTTTTGCCGGGCTGGGCTACCACTCGCCCAACATGGAACTGAGCCAACAGGTCAAGCTCAGCCGTGCGGCCACCGGCTACGACCAGGAATCGATTGCCACGCTGATCCTGTCGGGCTGTTTTCTGGGTTTTTTACCCGACCACTACGCCGAGAGTTTTGTGCGCCAGGGCCGCATGCACGCCGTTCAGCCCCAGTTGTTCACCTACCACTGCAGCTTTTTCAGCATTGTGCGGGCCTCGCCGCAGCCGGCGCGGGTGACACAGGCATTTCAGGCCGCATTGCGCCAGGCGCACCAGCCAGCCGGTTAAAGTTGGCAACCTTATTACGAACGACCACGCACACCCCATGAAACCTGAACATGGCCTGCTCGACTGGGGCATTGTGGCGATTTTTGTCACCGTCTATGCCGGCATGATTCTGGGCGGCCTGCCGCGCCTCAAGCTCGATCGCTCGGGCGTGGCGCTGCTCGGCGCCATTGGTGTGATCGGCCTGGGCGCGATGAGCACCGGGCAAGCGGCGAGCGCCGTCGATTTGCCCACCGTGCTGTTGCTGTTTTCGTTCATGGTGGTGTCGGCGCAAATGCGCCTGGGCGGCTTTTACACCGCAGTCACGCGCCGGGTGGCCGCGCTGCCGCTGGGACGCAACGCGCTGCTGGGCGCCATCATTGGCGTGGCCGGTGTCTTGTCGGCGGTGTTTTCCAACGACATCATCTGCCTGGCCATGACGCCGCTGGTGGCGCACCTGTGCCTGCAGCGGCGCCTGAACCCGGTGCCGTTTTTGCTGGGACTGGCCTGCGCCGCCAACATCGGCTCGGCGGCCACCCTGATCGGCAACCCGCAAAACATGCTGATCGGCTCGATGCTGCAACTGCCCTTTGGCGGCTATGTGCGCCAGGCACTGCCGCCGGTGGCGTTGAGCCTGGGGCTGCTGTGGGCCTGGCTGGTGTGGCAGCCTGGCCGGGACACACCGGGCGACGCATCCGCGGCGGTGCCGGTCGACCTGCCCGAAGGGTATGGCACGCTGCAAGCCCCGCCGTTTGATGTCTGGCAGACAGCCAAGGGGCTGGCGGTGGCGACGGCGCTGATGCTGGTATTTTTGTTCACCGACTGGCCGCGCGAGGTGGCCGCACTGGTCGGCGCCGGCGTGCTGCTGCTGAGCCGGCGCCTGCACTCGTCCGACGTCATGGGCTTCATCGACTGGCAATTGCTGGTGCTGTTCATCGGCCTGTTTGTCGTCAACCACGCGTTCGAGTCCACCGGCCTGGCGGCGCAGGCGGTGGTCTGGCTGGCGGCCCAGGGTGTGCATCTGGCCGACCCCGGCGTCTTGTTGGTGGCCGGTGTCGGCTTGTCCAATCTGGTTTCCAACGTGCCAGCGGTGATGTTGCTGCTGCCGCACCTCAAGGGCCCGGACGCCGGCGTGACGCTGGCGCTGGTGAGCACGCTGGCGGGCAATCTGCTGCTGACGGGCTCCATCGCCAACCTGATTGTGGTCGACCTGGCGCAAAAAAGCGGGGTGATGCTGGACTGGCGCATGCATGCCCGCGTGGGCGTGCCGGTGACGCTGCTGACGCTTGGCCTGGTGTGGGGCTGGCTGCGCTGGCCCGGATGACGCGCCGGGGATGCGCCTTCAGGCCCGGGCGTCACCCCAGCGCAACTGGGTGGCGTCGTCATCATGGTACAGCGTGTCGCCATGGCGGTCCACGCAATAGTCAGGCGACACGATCATTTCATAAATGCGCATGTCGGCGGCAATACGCGTGTACTCAAACAAGATGCTGCGCACCAGTTTGCAGCCGGTTCGCAGATGACTGCCGTGCCCGATCCAGGCCGGGCCCACGATCGAAACGCCGGGTTCGATGCGCACACTCGAACCGATGTACACCGGGCCTTCAATCGACACCTCGTCCCATGGGACCGACGTGTTGAGCCCGACCCAGATGCCCGGCTTGATCTGCCGCCCCGGCATGGTCATGTCAGCCACCTCGCCGCGCAACACCTGCTGCAACACCGACCAATAATCACCCACCCGACCGATGTCGAGCCATTTGAAAGGCCGGTTCTGCACATAAAACGGCAGTTCATGGGCGACCAGGTCAGGAAACAGCTGGGAGCCAATGTCGTACACCTGGCCCGACGGCACCAGGTCGAGCACCGCCGGCTCGAAGATATAAATGCCGGTGCTCGCCAGTGTCGACTTGGCCTCGGCAGGCCTGGGTTTTTCCTGGAACGACGCAATGCGTCCGTCGGCGGCCGCCACCACGATGCCATAATTTTGCACATCGGCCAGCGGCACGTCCATCGCCACCACGCTGGCCAGGGCCTGCTTGGCATGGTGTTCTGCCAGGGCGGCCGTGATGTCGAGGTCAATCAGCGCGTCGCCGCACAGCACCAGCGTGGTCTCGTCAAAAAAACCGCTGAAATCCTGGATGCGCCGAATGCCGCCGGCTGAACCCATCGGCCGCGGCAAGATCTCACCATGGTCACGCACGCCTTCGTAGGCGTAGCCGATCTGCACGCCCCAACGCCTGCCATCACCAAAATACTCTTCAATTTTGTAATGGTGCCAGGCCACGTTGACCATGATCTCGGTGATGCCGTGGCGCGCCAGATGTTCGATCAGGTACGCCATCACCGGCTTGCCCAGAATGGGCACCATGGGCTTGGGCAAGTCCCGCGTCAAGGGACGCACGCGCGTGCCCTGGCCGGCGGCCAAAATCATTCCTTTAGCCAACTCGGCCTCCTTTAATTTGTTCCAAGAAGCTTCAGCGCACGATCAGCACGGGCACTTTGCAGCTCGCCAGCACTTTGGTCGCGACCGAACCCACCACCAGATTGACGAGGGCACCATAGCCGTGCGAACCCATGACCACGAGGTCAAATTTTTCAGCCTCAGCCAGCTTGGCAATCAGCTCACCCGCGTTGCCGGTCTTCCAGATGCATTTGGCCTTGATCCCCTGACGCTCCAGGTATTTTTGGACCGGCGTCATGACACGCTGGCCTTCGTCCTCGTAATATTTGGTCACCAGCTCCTTGCCAAGCGCGGCACGCGCCTGCGACGGCAGCATCATTTGGGCAGTGAAGGCGGTGTATTCGTTTTTAGGCGAAAACAACTCATGGGCAGCCAGATAGGCCAGCATTTTCTTGGTGTAAGCACTGCCGTCAACGGCGAGAAGAATCTTCATGAGGTAACTCCTTGAACGGGATGCCAGTTTACCCAAGCGGCACAGCTGTGTGTTGTCTCATGTCAAGTACAGCTTCAATCTTGCAGACGCTGCGTCAACATGGCCTTGGTGTCAATGAGCGCCAGTGGCAAATGGTAGGACAGTTGCTCAAAAAGGGCAGTGTGCAGTTTGAGCTCTTCAGCCCAGGAAGCCTTGTCGATGCTGGTCACGGTGTTGAATTGCTCGGCGCTGAAGGGCAGGCCGGTCCAGGTGAGCTCGTCAAACAGGGGGGCGATGCCAAACATGGTCTCAACGCCCTGCGCCTTGCCTTCCAGGCGGTCAATCATCCACTTGAGCACGCGCATGTTGTCGCCGTAGCCGGGCCAGACAAATTTGCCGGCCTCGTTCTTGCGGAACCAGTTGACGCAGAAAATCCTGGGCAGGGTGTGGCCTTGTTCTTCGAGCCTGTGCTCCATGTCGAGCCAATGCTGGAAATAGTCGCTCATGTTGTAGCCGCAGAACGGCAGCATGGCAAACGGGTCGCGGCGCACCACGCCCATCTGGCCCACGGCCGCTGCGGTGGTCTCGGACCCCATGGTGGCCGCCATGTAAACCCCTTCCATCCAGTTGCGGGATTCGGTGACCAGCGGCACCGTGGTGGAGCGGCGGCCGCCAAAGATGAAGGCATCAATGGCCACACCCGCCGGGTTGTCCCACTCGGGGTCGAGCGCGGGGTTGTTGCCGGCGGCCACGGTGAAGCGCGAATTCGGGTGTGCCGCCTTGGCGCCGCTGGCCCGGGCGATCTCGGGCGTCCAGTCCTTGCCCTGCCAGTCGATCAGATGCGCGGGCAAGCCGCCACCGTCCTGCTCCATGCCCTCCCACCACACATCGCCGTCATCAGTCAGCGCGACATTGGTGAAAATCACGTTTTTGTCGAGGCTGGCCATGCAGTTGGGATTGGTGTGGTAGTTGGTTCCCGGCGCCACACCAAAATAGCCCGCCTCGGGGTTGATGGCGTACATCTTGCCATCAGCATGCGGCTTGACCCAGGCGATGTCGTCGCCGATGGTGGTCACCTTCCAGCCTTCAAAACCTGCCGGGGGCACCAGCATGGAGAAATTGGTTTTGCCGCAGGCGCTGGGGAAAGCGGCGGCCACATGGTACTTTTTGCCCTGCGGAGTGGTCACACCCAGGATCAGCATGTGTTCGGCCAGCCAGCCCTGGTCACGCCCCATGTTGGAGGCAATGCGCAGCGCAAAGCACTTTTTGCCCAGCAGGGCGTTGCCGCCGTAACCCGAACCATAAGACCAGATTTCGCGGGTTTCCGGGAAGTGAACGATGTATTTGGTGCTGTTGCAGGGCCATTTCACATCCAACTGCCCCACCGCCAGCGGCGCGCCCACAGTGTGCATGCAGGGCACAAATTCGCCGTCGGCGCCGAGCACGTCATACACCGCCTTGCCCATGCGCGTCATGATTTTCTGGTTGACCGCCACATAGGCGCTGTCGGTGAGTTCGATGCCAATGTGCGAAATGTGCGAGCCCAGCGGCCCCATGCTGAAGGGCACCACGTACATGGTGCGGCCCTTCATGCAGCCGTCAAACAGCGGCTGCAGGGTGGCGCGCATGTCGGCGGGGGCCATCCAGTTGTTGGTCGGGCCGGCGTTTTCCTTGCTCTCGGAGCAGATGTAGGTGCGGTCTTCCACGCGCGCCACGTCGCTCGGGTCGGAGCAGGCCAGGAAACTGTTGGGGCGTTTGGCGGGGTTCAGTTTTTTGAAGGTACCCGAGTCAACCAGCTGCTGGCACAGGCGCGCGTACTCTTCATCGGAGCCGTCACACCAGTAGATGCTGTCGGGCTGGGTGAGCGCGGCCATGTCGGCCACCCAGGCGATCAGTTTGGTGTTCTTGACATGGCTTGGCGCATTGGGGTTCAGGCTTGGCATGGTGGACTTGTCCTCGGGATGTTATAAAAATGGCCAGGAGTTCGGCTGTGTGGCACAACAACTCCAAACAGTCGATTTTAGGGAACATGGCCAACAGTTACCTGACGGTTACATCCACAGGTGCAACGCCATTGATCCAAGCCAAAAATGCCGCGTGTCGGCTCCATGGCCCGGCACCCGGCCTGGTGGCCTTATTGCATCAGTTGCGCCTGCAGACCCGCCTGCAGCAGGGCGTCCAGCACCTCGTTGATGTGCTGCGGGCCACGGGTCTGAATCACCAGTTCAACCTCGACGTTTTGCGCCGCCAGCGTGGTAAAGGCCCGCTGATGGTGGACCTCGTTGATGTTGGCCCCGGCGCTGGCCACCGTGGCGGTGATCAGGGCCAGCGTGCCGGGCACATCGCGGGCACTCACCTTCAGGCGCGCCAGACGGCCGGCACGGACCATGCCGCGCTCGATGATGGCGGCCAGCAACAGCGGGTCGATGTTGCCGCCACACAGCACCACGCCCACCTTTTTGCCTTTAAAGCGCTCAGGGTATTTCAGCAACGCCGCCAAGCCGGCGGCACCGGCGCCTTCGACCAGCGTTTTCTCGACTTCGAGCAGCATCACGATGGCCTGCTCGATGTCGCCCTCGTCCACCAAAACCAGATCGTTCACCTTGTCGCGGATGATGGCTTGCGGCAACACGCCAGGGGTGCCCACCGCGATGCCTTCGGCAATGCTGCTGCTGCCTTGTGGCAGGTGTGTGCCCTTGATGGCGTTGTACATGGCCGGGAAGCGTGAGGCCTGCACGCCAATGATCTCGATGCCGGGCTTGATCGCCCTGGCCGCAGTGGCCATGCCGGCGATCAGGCCGCCGCCGCCAATCGCCACCACCAGCGTGTCCAACGCGGGCACGTCCTGCAGCATTTCCAGCACCACCGTGCCCTGGCCGGCGACGATGTCGGGGTCGTCATACGGGTGCACAAAGACAAGCTGCTGTTGTTCGGACAACTGCAATGCATGGGCGCGCGCCTCGTCGAGGGTGTCACCATGCAGCACGATCTCGGCGCCAAAACCGCGCGTGCGCTCAACTTTGACGCCCGGCGTAAAGCGCGGCATCACGATCACCGCGCGAATCCCGAGCCGCTGCGCGTGGTAGGCCACCCCCTGGGCATGGTTGCCGGCGCTCATGGCGATAACGCCACGGGCACGCTCCCCGGCACTGAGCTGCGACAGCTTGTTGCAGGCGCCGCGTTCCTTGAACGAGGCCGTGAACTGCAGGTTCTCGAATTTCAGAAACACCTGCGCACCGGTGATGTCCGAAAGTGTTTGTGAGGCCACGCAGGGTGTGCGCAGCAAATGGTCTTGCAGGCGCTGGGCGGCAGCTTGAATGTGTGTGAGTTCAATCATGGCCACATTGTGCCCGGTGAAAGCGTGCCTATCTGACACGCGTCCCCAGCCAGGCGGCGCCCACAATCAGCACGCCCGCCAGCGCCACCGGCCAGGTCAAAGCGCGGCCGCTGACCCACAGCAGCATGGACGTGGACAGCAGCGGCGTCAGGTAACTCAACAGGCCGATGTGGCGCGCGTCACCGGCCTTGAGGGCCTTGTCCCACAAAAAGAAGGAGCCGCCCAGCGGCCCCAGTCCCATCAGGCCAATCAGCGCCCAGTCGCGCAGGCTTAAGGTGACGCTGGGCTCCATCAACGCGTGGCAGAGCAAGGCGAGCAGGCCTGAGATCCAGGCAAAAGTGCCAATGGCGGCGGTGTCAAAATGAGGCACACGACGTGTCAGCAGCGAGTAGGTGGACCAGATGAAGGCCGCGACTGCGGCGGCCAGATAACCCCAAAGCCAGTCGCTTTGCAGACCGCCAGGCGCCTGGGCATCCCCATCGACGCTGGCCAGAATCACAATGACGGCACCCGTAAAACCAATCAGCCCGGCCAGAATATGCTGCCAGCGCATGGTCAGCCCCGGCAGCAGCACCGGCGCCAGCACCACGATCAGCAGCGGCCACAGGTAATTGACCAGATTGGCTTGCACCGGCGGCGCATTTTGCAGCCCGACAAACAACAGAAAGTGGTAGCCAAACAGGCCATAGACACCCAGCGCCAAGGTGGGCAACGGCACCCGCCACGCCGCCAGCCTGAAGCCAGAGAGCGGCAGCGCGATCAGCCCGCCAACCAGCAGCGACAGACCGGTGAGCAAGAAGGGCGGCACATGGCCCAGCGCCACCCCGAGACTGGCCAGGCTGCCCCACATGGCAATCGCGGCCAGCGCCAGCAGGTTGGCGCGTGCGTGAAGATCGTGTTTCAAGGGCGCTGGTCGGTCGATGGCTTTTGCCACAAATTGATGCCGCCTTCCACCGCGTGCTGGTCAATCGCCTTGAGCTCGTCCGCGCTGAAGTCCAGGTGCTTGAGCGCGCCAGCCAGCTCGGTGATTTGCGCGGCTGAACTGGCACCGATCAGGGCGCTGGTCACGCGCGCGTCGCGCAACACCCAGGCGATGGCCATTTGCGCCAGGCTTTGGCCGCGCGCCTGCGCCAGGTCGTTCAGGGCGCGCACATGCCTGAGGTTGGTCTCATTCAAAAAGTCAGGCTTGAAGGAACCGCCGCCGGGCCGGTTGATGCGTGCCTCCTGGGGCACGCCATTGAGGTATTTGTCGGTCAGCAGGCCTTGCGCCAGCGCGCTGAAGGCAATGCAGCCCATGCCGGTGTCATCGAGCGCGTCGAGCAGGTCTTCCTCGATCCAGCGGTTCAACAGGCTGTACGAGGGCTGGTGAATGAGTGGGCGCACGCCCATGCTCTTGAGCAGGGCAGCGGCCTCAATCGTCTTGCTGGCTGAATAGCTGCTGATGCCCACATACAGGGCCTTGCCCTGTTGCACGGCACTGGCCAGCGCACCCATGGTCTCTTCGAGCGGCGTGTCGGGATCGAAGCGATGTGAATAAAAGATGTCCACATAGTCCAATCCCATGCGCTGCAGGCTCTGGTCCAGACTGGCCAGCACGTATTTGCGCGAGCCGCCACCGCCGCCGTAGGGGCCGGGCCACATGTCCCAGCCGGCCTTGCTGGAGATGATGAGCTGGTCGCGGTAGGGCTTGAAGTCGCGCCGCAGGTGCTCGCCGAAATTGGTCTCGGCGCTGCCGTAGGGCGGGCCATAGTTGTTGGCCAGGTCAAAGTGCGTGATGCCCGCATCGAACGCGGTGCGCAGCATCTCGCGCTGGCTGGCCAGCGGCGTGGCATCGCCAAAGTTGTGCCACAGACCGAGTGAAATGGCGGGCAGTTTGAGGCCGCTTTTGCCGCAAAAGCGGTAGGGCATGGTGTCGTAACGCGCGGGCTTGGCTTGGTAGGTCATGGAAGTTAAAGTGGTTGGGCAAAGGTGTGGGTCAACGGACCGATGCCTTGATCATAGCGGCGGCCTTTTCGGCAATCATGATCACCGGGGCATTGGTGTTGCCGCCCACGATACGCGGCATGATGGAGGCATCGACCACGCGCAAGCCTTGCAGGCCATGCACGCGCAACTCGGCATCAACCACATCCAGTGCACCCGGCCCCATGCGGCAGCTGCCCACCGGGTGGTAAATGGTGTCGGCCAGCTTGCGGATGACTTGCTCGATCTCGGCATCGGTTTTCGCCCCGGCGGTGGCCGCCAGCTCGCGTCCACCGAATTGCGCCAACGCCGGCTGTTGCAGAATGTTGCGCATCAGCTTGAAGCCGCGCACCATGCGCGCCATGTCGTCGGGATGGCTCAAAAATGCCGGATCCACCAGCGGCAGCGCCTGCGGGTCCTTGCTGGCCAGGCGCACGCTGCCGCGGCTGTGCGGGCGCAGCAAACACACATGGCAGGAAAACCCGTGGCCAAGCGTGGTGGTGCGGCCATGGTTGATGAGTTTGCCGATCACAAAATGCAGTTGCAGGTCGGGCATGGCCTCTGACGGGTCGCTCCTGATGAAGCCGCCGGCCTCGGCGAAATTGGTGGTCAGCATGCCGCTGCGCGCCTTGCGCCACTCGAAAATGCCCTTGAGCACGCGCAAAACGCCGCCCGGCGAGACGCCAAACAGGTCCTTGGCGCGGGGTGCATCGACCACCTGCACCACGTCAATGTGGTCATGCAAATGCTGGCCCACGCCCGGCAGGTGGTGGATCGGCGCGATCTGCTGCGCCAGCAGGTGTTCGTGCGGGCCAATGCCCGAGAGCATCAATAACTGGGGTGACTGGATGGCGCCCGCGCACAACAACACCTCGCGGCGGCATTTGAGGCGCCGGGTCTGGCCCTCGTGCACATACTCGACACCCACGGCACGCTTGCCATCGAGCAGGATGCGAGTGGTGCGTGCGCCGGTGAAAACCTTCAGATTGGGCCGCGACAGATTGGGTGTGACGTAGGCTTTGGCGGTGCTGTGACGCTCGCCATTTTTATGCGTCACCTGGTAGCGGCCCACGCCCTCTTGGTCGGCGCCGTTGAAATCGGCGTTGCGCGGGTAGCCCGCCTGCTCGCCCGCCTGCACGAACAGTTCGCCAAAGCGGTTGGGGCTGCGCAAATCCATCACATTGAGGGGACCGTTTAAGCCATGAAAATCATCGGCGCCGCGTTCGTTGTGTTCGGCTTTCTTGAAATACGGCAAGACCTCGGCGTACGACCAGCCGGGGTTGCCCTGCGCTGCCCAGTGGTCGTAATCAGCCGGGTGGCCACGGGTGTAGACCATGGCATTGAGGGAGCTGGAGCCGCCCAGCACCTTGCCACGCGGCTGGTAGCCCGATCGGCCATTCAGACCGGCTTGCGCCACGGTGTTGATGCCCCAGCCGAGCAGGCTGAACTTGGCCATCACCGCCAGGCCCGCCGGGCAGTGAATCAGCACGCTGCTGTCCACCGGCCCCGCTTCCAGCAGCGCCACCGTGATGGTCGGGTCTTCCGACAGGCGGGCGGCCAGCACACAGCCGGCTGAACCGCCGCCGATGATGAGGTAGTCAAACATGGCGCTCTTCTTTTTTTCAGGGTTTAAAAAATCAGGCCAAGTTAGCGCAAATGCAGAAGGCTGTGTAGAGGTTGATGCCCAAATAGCCTGCAGACTTTGGGAGAACCCAGCAAACAAGGCCAAATTGCGGCATGATGACGCCAATTTGCTTGTGTTGAAGTGGGAGAATGGCAATGACTACCTTTGTATTTATAAATTATTTGATGGCGAGAAGATAATGGCCCTGGCCGGAACTTTGTATCCCAAAAAGAGTGAGGAATCGCTGCCGCAAGGCATGCGCAGTACGGCAACAGCAGGCCTGGACAAGACGCCTGCACAGCCAGCTGAATTCAGCTGGCCGACGCCTCCTTTTGCCAGTTACGAGGGCCCGGAGCCCTGGCGCGAACCACAACCATGTGATATCGAGGGCCTGAACGGCGCCATGCGCCGCTGTTTGCTGATTGCCCTGAACACCAGCAAAAGGGTAGCTGTCATCCAGATCGAGCAAAATAAAAATGCAGTTTCTGTGCCCTTTTCACAGTTCTTTCGCCTTCATCTCAAGAAGCTGCTGCACCGGCAAGAAGTGAGTTCCAACGAGCAGTTTGCAGAAATTCTGGGCCACCGCGCCATCGTGGAGTACAGCCTCGAACTGAAAAACGGCGTGCCGATGACGGGCTTGACCGTCGGTTGCGTCAAGTCAGACGACGGTCTGTACCTGTTCACCCCGGTCGGCACCAATGGGTCGATCGAACGGGTCTTCATACCGCACGAAGCCTTTAGCAACTTCATCCTGGGCAGTCACATCGGCAAAGTGCTGGTTGACCAACAGGTGGTCACAGCGCAGCAGGTCGAACAAGCAGCCGAAGAGCAAGCCTATTTACGCAGTCGAAAACTGGGAGATTATCTTTTGGATACCGCCGTACTATTACCCGAGCAGTTGATGCTGGCACTGGCACAACAGTCAAAAATGCCAATGATCCGGGTCGGCGAGGCGCTGACCCTGCTGGGCTACATCAACGACGAGCAACTCAAGCTCGCCCTGGAAAAGCAAAAAACAGAACGCTCCGTGCCGCTCGGTGAATTGCTCATCAAAATGGGCTTTTTGACGCGCCGGGACCTCAACACCGCACTGGCTCGCAAAATGGGTTACCCGGTGGTGGATGTCAAGCTGTTTCCCGTGGCCGACAGCGCCCTCAGAAAAATCCCGATGAGCACCGCCCAGCGTCTCAATGTGATGCCATTGATGTTGCATGACAACATGTTGGTGGTGGCAGCGTCGGACCCGACGCGCCGCAAAATGCTCGAAGAGCTGGAGTTCCTGGTGCAGTGCCGGGTCATCGCTGCGCTGGGCGACGAGTTGCAGATCAAGCAGAAAATCCGCGAGACCTACGAAAAATATGGTTTGCACCACAGCGCACTGGATGAGGATCTGCCAGACCTGGAAAACATTGGCGCGCCGCAAACCAGCTCCAGCGAATTGCTGGAATCGATGGAGCTCAGCAGCTCGGGAGAAGACACCCACAACGACGAAGAGAAACCGATTGAGCAGTCCGACAACACCCTGGTGCGGCTGATCAACACCATGATCATCGAAGCCCATGCCAGGGGCGTGTCCGACATTCACGTCGAGTCGCAACCGCGGCGCGCCAAGGTGCGCATCCGCTTCCGCCAGGACGGCATGCTGTCGCCCTACCTGGAGTTACCGCACACCTACCGCTCGGCGCTGGTGGCGCGGCTCAAGATCATGGCCGACCTGGATATTTCCGAGCGGCGCAAACCGCAGGACGGCAAGATCAATTTCAGCAAGTTTTCCGCCAAACACCGGCTGGAATTGCGTATTGCCACCATCCCCACGGCCAATGGCCTCGAAGACGTGGTGATGCGTTTGCTGGCTTCCAGCAAACCCATTGCCATGAGCAAGCTCGGGTTGACCGAGACCAATTACGCCCAACTGCTTGAAGCCATCTCGCGGCCCTATGGCATGGTGCTGTGCGTGGGCCCCACCGGCTCGGGCAAAACCACCACACTGCATTCGGTGCTGGGCCACCTCAACACGCCGGAACGCAAGATCTGGACCGCCGAGGACCCGATCGAAATCACCCAGCCCGATTTGCGCCAGGTGCAAATCAACCCCAAGATTGACTGGACCTTTGCCAAAGCCCTGCGCTCCTTCCTGCGCGCCGACCCCGACATCATCATGGTCGGCGAAATCCGCGACGTCGAGACCGCCCAGATCGCCATCGAGGCCTCGCTCACCGGGCACCTGGTGCTGTCCACCCTGCACACCAACAGCGCTGCCGAAACCGTGACCCGGCTGACTGACATGGGCATGGACCCGTTCAATTTTGCCGATTCCCTGCTGGCGGTGCTGGCGCAGCGGCTGGCACGCAAGTTGTGCACCGATTGCCGCACCGTCGAGCGCGCCAGCGACGACTATGTCGATGAGCTGCTGCATGACTACCTGCACGCCTTCCCGGAGGCCTTGCGGCCGCCCCGCGACGGGGTTTTGGCGCAATGGCTGCGTGACTTTGGCGGCCACGGCGAACTCAAACAGTTCAGCGCCCCAGGCTGTCCAAAATGCATGGGCACCGGCCTGTCGGGACGTATCGGTTTGCATGAATTGCTGACGGTGAACCCGGGCATCAGGCGGCTGATCCAAACCGGCGCACGCTCCGAACTGGTCCAGCTTGAAGCATTCCAATCGGGCAAGTTCCGCACCCTGCGCCAGGACGGCATTGGCAAGGTCCTGGCCGGACTGACCAGCATTGAAGAGGTTCGGGCCAACAGCAATGCCTGAACACGATAGCGCCGCGGCCCACCCATACCAGTCGCTCACACCCGATGTGGTGATGGACGCGCTGGCAAGCGTCGGGCTGTTTGGCGACGGGCGGCAAATGGCCCTGAGTTCTTACGAGAACCGCGTCTACCAGTTGCACCTGGAAGACGGTGCCGTGGTGGTGGCCAAGTTTTACCGCCCCGGACGCTGGCATGCCGACCAGATTCTTGAAGAGCATGCCTTCGCGCAGGAACTCATGGCCGCCGAGATCCCGGTGGTCGGGCCACTCGTCCTGAACGGCAACACGCTCCACCACTTTGGTGGTTTTGCCTTTAGTGTCAGCCCCTGGCGCGGCGGACGCCTGCCGGAGCTCGACGACCCCGACGTGCTGGAATGGGTCGGCCGCTTTCTGGCGCGCATCCACGCGGTGGGCACGGTCCAGGTGTTCAAGCACCGGCCCGCGCTTGACCTGGCCAGTTTTGGCATCGCCTCGCGGGAATGGCTGCTGGCCCATGACCAGGTGCCGCTCGACGTGCAATCCCGCTGGGCCAAAGCCTCGCAACAAGCGATTGACCTGATCGCCGACCATGCCTGCCTGACGGGCGAACTCATTGCGGGCCAGCCAATGCAGCGGATTCGCCTGCACGGCGACTGCCACCCCGGCAACATTTTGTGGACACCTCTGGAGCTGCCCGCCAGCGCACTGCCGGGGCCGCATTTTGTCGACCTGGACGATGCCCGCATGGGGCCGGCGGTACAGGACCTGTGGATGCTGCTCAGTGGCGACCGGCAACAGCGCGCGCGCCAGTTGGGTACCCTGGTGGACGGTTATGAGCAGTTTCGCCCTTTTGACCGGCGTGAACTGGTGTTGATTGAACCGCTGCGCACCCTGCGCCTGTTGCACTACAGCGCCTGGCTGGCCCGGCGCTGGCATGACCCCACCTTTCCGATGCACTTTCCCTGGTTTGGTTCCAGCGACTACTGGCAAGGCCAGGTGCAAATGCTGCAGGAACAGATCGAAGCCATGCAGGAAGAGCCCCTGGTGGTGTAGCGGCGATGCCGCATGACGGCGACAAGACTAGGTGTTTACCCGCAATTCCCTTAGATAACACCACCTAAATCGCAGGCCGGGGTACTTTTCGCTTGCCAATTGTTGCAAAATAGCACGATCGTACTATTTAAATACCCTGGCCATGAATCCTTCCCAATCCAACGCCATCAGCGAACACCCTGGCAAGCGCACCAGCGGGGCCCGCGCGCTGCAAAAAGGCCAGCAAACCAAACAGATCATCATCGATGCCGCCCTGGGTCTGGCGGAACAGATCGGACTGGAAGGTTTGAGTATTGGCGCGCTGGCAGAAGTGACACGCATGAGCAAGTCCGGCGTGTTTGCCCACTTTGGCTCACGCGAAGAACTGCAGATATCGGTCATTCGCGAGTACTACCAGCGCTTTTCCAATGAGGTGTTTTTCCCGGCCCTGAACGCACCGCGTGGCTTGCCCCGGGTGCGCACCCTGTTTGCCAACTGGATGAAGCGGGTCGCCATCGAAATCCAGTCGGGCTGCATTTTCATCAGCGGCGCGGTCGCGTTTGACGACCGCCCCGGCCCGGTGCGCGACGCCCTGGCCAGCTCGGTGCAGACCTGGCTGGCTGCCATGCACCGCGCCGTGGTGCTGGCCAAGCAGGAGGGGCATCTGGTGCCCGATGCCGACGAGGCGCAAATGGCGTTCGAGATCCATGGCCTGATTCTGGCGCTGCATTACGAAGCCCGCTTTCTGAAGAACCCAGGTGCCATTGCCCGCGCCAATATCGGGTTCGAAAACATCCTGCTGCGCTATGGCAAACCCCAAATTTCCGGATTTCCGCATCGCTGACGCACCTCGCAATGACGAAAAACATGCGTTTCAGCAACTTGTACTTTCATTAAATCCATTCAATTCATCTTCAAGGAGAACCCACCATGGCCATCTATACCCCGCCGTTGCGCGACATGCAATTTGTCATGCACGAAGTGCTCAAGGTCACGGCCGATCTGCAAGCCATGCCGGCGCATGCCGAGATCGACGCCGATACCATCAACGCGGTGCTTGAAGAAGGCGGTAAATTTGCCAGCGAAGTGCTGCTGCCGCTCAACATCAGCGGCGACACCGAGGGCTGCAGCTACGATGCCAGCGGCCATGCGGTGACCACCCCCGCCGGCTACAAAGAAGCCTACGCCCAGTTTGTCGAGGGCGGCTGGGCGGCGCTGGCCTGCGAACCCGAGTTTGGCGGCCAGGGCCTGCCGCTGATCGTGAACCAGTGCTTTTACGAAATGATGAACTCGGCCAACCAGGCCTGGGCCATGTACCCGGGACTGACGCACGGCGCTTATGCCGCGCTGGCCACCCACGGCACGCCCGAGCAAAAAACCACCTACCTGCACAAGATGAGCAGCGGCGCGTGGACCGGCACCATGTGCCTGACCGAACCCCATTGCGGCACCGACCTGGGGCTGATGCGCACCAAGGCCGAACCACAGGGTGACGGCACCTACAAGCTCACCGGCAACAAGATTTTCATCAGTGCCGGTGAACACGATTTGACCGACAACATCGTCCATCTGGTGCTGGCCCGCCTGCCCGATGCGCCCCCCGGCATCAAGGGTGTGAGCCTGTTCATCTGCCCGAAATTCCTGGTCAATGCCGATGGTTCCGTCGGTGCGCGCAACAGCATTTATTGCGGCGGCCTGGAACACAAAATGGGCATCAAGTCGAATACCACCGCGCAGATCGTGCTCGACGGCGCCGTGGGCACGCTGGTGGGCCAGCCCAACAAGGGCATGCAGGGCATGTTTGTGATGATGAACGCGGCGCGCCTGGGGGTTGGCAACCAGTCGCTGGGCCTGACCGAAGTGGCCTACCAAAATGCCCTCGCCTACGCCAAGGACCGCATTCAGATGCGCTCCCTGACCGGCCCCAAGGCCAAGGACAAGGCCGCCGACCCGATCATCGTGCACCCCGATGTGCGCAAGATGCTGCTCACCGCCAAGGCTTATGCCGAGGGCGGCCGCGCGCTGATGTGCTTCAGCTCGATGCTGCTCGAAAAAGAGCACCACCACCCTGATGAGGCGGTGCGCAAGGAATCGGGCGAACTGCTGGCCATGCTGACCCCCATCGTGAAAGCCTTCATCACCGACAACGGCTGGACCGCCACCTCGGGCTGCCTGCAGGTGTTCGGTGGTCACGGCTACATCAAGGAATGGGGCATGGAGCAGTTTGTGCGCGACGCCCGCATCAACATGATTTACGAAGGCACCAACACGATCCAGAGCCTGGACCTGCTGGGCCGCAAGATTCTGGGCAACAACGGCGCCACGCTCAAGAAATTTGGCAAACTCATTGGCGCATTGGTCGCCGAGGAAGGCGTCAACGAAAAGATGGCCGAGTTCATCACCCCAATCGCCATCCTGGGTGAGCAAATGACCAAGTTCACCACTGAACTCGGCTTCAAGGGCTTCCAGAATCCTGACGAGGTGGGCGCCGCTGCCGTGGACTATCTGCGCGTGGCTGGTCACCTGGTGTTTGGCTACTTCTGGGCACGCATGGCGCAGGTGGCGCTGCGCCAGATTGCCGCAGGCAATACCGACCCATTTTACGTGGCCAAGCTGCAAACGGCCCGCTTCTATTTCGCCAAACTGTTCCCCGAAACCACGGCCCTGATGCGCACCGCGCGTACTGGCAGTAAAGTGCTGATGGACACCGACGCCGCACTGGCCTGATGCCGCTTTCCCCCTCGACCCTTCCCAAGACCTACACACTGGAGACAAACATGACCAACCCCAAAATCCTGAGAAATCTGCTTGTTGCTACGGCCGCAATGCTGACGTTCGCTGCTGCCCAGGCGCAAATGACTCCGGTCGGCAACTGGCACAGCATGGATGAAAAAACCGGTGAACTCAAAAGCCTGATCGTGATCGCCGACAAAGGCGGCGTATTGAACGGCCACATCGAGAAACTGCTGCGCAAGGAGGCCGATCAGAAAGGGGTATGCAAGGAATGCAGCGACGACCGCAAGGACAAGCCGATGCTGGGGCTTGAGATCATCCGCGGCGCCAAACAGGCGGAAGGCAAGGAAGTGTGGGAGAGCGGCAAGATTCTGGACCCCGAAAACGGCAAGGAATACACGCTGCGCATGACCCCGATCGAAGGAGGCAAAAAGCTCGAAGTGCGCGGCTCGATCGCTTTCTTCGGCCGCACCCAAACCTGGGTGCGGGTTCAGTGATGCTCCCCGTCATTGCGAGCGCAAGCGTGGCAATCCATGCACTTTGGCGTCATGGATTGCTTCACTATGTTCGCAATGACGGGAGTCTGCCCCAGTGACAAAGCTGCTTAAATGATTTTTTAGGAAGAAAACATGTCTCGTTTCAATGTCAAAAAAGTCGCCGTGCTCGGCGCCGGTGTGATGGGGGCGCAAATTGCCGCGCACCTGGTCAATTGCAAAGTGCCTGTGATCCTGTTTGATTTGCCGGCCAAAGAGGGGCCGAAAAACGGCATCGTGACCCGCGCCGTGGAGGGTCTGAAAAAGCTCAAACCGTCACCGCTGGGCGTGGTTGAAGATGCCGCCTTGATCCAGCAGGCCAATTACGAAGAGCACATGGACTTGCTCAAGGACTGCGACCTGGTGATCGAGGCCATTGCCGAGCGCATGGACTGGAAACTGGACCTGTACAAAAAGATTGCGCCGTTTGTCGCGCCGCACGCCATTGTCGCCTCCAACACCTCGGGGCTGTCCATCACCAAATTGAGCGAAGTGCTGCCCGAGGAAATCAAACCGCGCTTTTGCGGCATCCACTTCTTCAATCCGCCGCGCTACATGCTGCTGGTGGAGCTGATCAACACACCCACCACCGAGCCGCACATCCTGGATGACCTGGAAACCTTCGTCATCAGCAACCTGGGCAAAGGTGTGGTGCGCGCCAAAGACACGCCCAACTTCATTGCCAACCGGGTTGGCGTGGCGGGCATGCTGGCCACCATGAAAGAGGTGCAGAACTTTGGCCTCAGCTATGACGTGGTCGATGACCTGACCGGCAAAAAGCTCGGGCGCGCCAGCTCGGGCACTTTCCGCACCGCCGATGTGGTCGGGCTGGACACCATGGCCCACGTCATCAAGACGCTGCAAGACACCTTGAGCCTGGAGACGGATCCGTTCTACGCCAGTTTTGCCACCCCCGAGGTGCTGAAAACCCTGCTGGAGATGGGCCACCTGGGGCAGAAGACCAAGGCCGGTTTTTTCAAAAAGGTGGGCCGCGAGATCATGCGTTTTGATCTGGCTTCCAAAACCTATGTGCCGGGCGGTGAAAAGGCCGACGAGGTCTACACCCGCATGCTGAAAAAACCCGCCGCCGAACGCCTGCAGCTGCTGCGCAACAGCGAGGGCGCGCAGGGTCAGTTCCTGTGGGCCATTTTGCGCAACGCCTTTCATTACGCCGCCGTGCATCTGGCCGAGATTGCCGACAACGCGCGTGATGTCGACTTTTGCATGCGCTGGGGCTTTGGCATGAAGCAGGGCCCGTTTGAGCTCTGGCAGGAAGCCGGCTGGCTCACCGTGGCGAATATGGTCAAGGAAGACATTGACGCAGGCAAGGCACTGTGCAACGCGCCGCTGCCCGATTGGGTGTTCAAAGGCCCGGTCGCCGACGCCGGCGGTGTGCACACGCCGCAAGGTTCATGGAGCCCTTCCACTGGCAAATTTATCCCGGTGCGCCAGTTGCCTGTCTATGCCCGCCAGCATTTCCCGGAGAGTGTGCTGGGTGCGGCCGCGCCCTCTGCCGCCAAGGCCGGCACCACTTTGTTCGAAGACGATGCCATTCGCCTGTGGACGCTCGACGACGAGGTCGTCATTGCCAGCATCAAAACCAAGATGCACGCCATCGGCCCGGACGTGCTTGAGGGCTTGCTGCAAGGTCTGGCGCTGGCAGAAGAAAAATACAAGGGCATGGTGATCTGGAGCAACGACGAGGTGTTCTCTGCCGGGGCCGACCTGCAAGCCATGCTGCCGGCTTTCATGACGGGGGGGGTCAAAGCCATTTCTGCAGCCGAGCTCGCCATGCAGCAAGTCATGCTGAAACTGCGCTACGCCAATGTACCGGTGGTGTCTGCCGTGCGTGGCCTGGCACTGGGCGGTGGCTGC
>NZ_JAMPXE010000164.1 GCF_023701345.1 Rhodoferax sp.
AGCAACTTCAACGCCTCTTCGAAATTATTGGACTCCATTGAAATTGCGGCCAGGCGCAAGCGTGCCAGGGCCTGGTAGCCGGCGTCAGAAGACTGCTCAGCCACCCAGGCCAATGCCGCTTTTGCGGCATCAGGTTTCTCTAAAGTGATGTATTGCCTGGCCACCAGCAGGCCCGCTTGCTGGGCATAGGTCGTGCCCCCAAACTTGTCTTTCATGTCGCTGAAAACGCGGTCCATGCGCGCGGCATCCGACGCCAGCACAGCGCGATCCACTTCATCAAACAATGCCGCCGCCTGTTGCGCCTGGCTGCGTTGCCAGTAATTGTAAAAATTCCAGCTGGCAAATGCGCCCATGACAACGATGAGCAGCCAGGTGATGGCATTGCCGTATTGCTTCCAGAAATGCTTGATCTGGTCAAGCTGTTCTTGTTCTTCAAGGTCTAATTGATTTGCCATAGGAGGTATTTCGTTAAGCGGCTGATTGTAGGGTGGTGGCCCAGGTCGCCACATCGGCAAGTGAATGAAGTTGTTGCGCAGCACTGGCATCGCGCAGGGGCTTCACCGTGACCTGATGGGCCTTGATTTCGTCCTGGCCAAAAATCAGGGCAAAACGTGCGCCACTGGCATCTGCGCGCTTGAATTGGCTTTTCATGCTGCCCATGGCCTCGCCCGTGCTGGCGTGCATCTGCACACTGACGCCCGCAGCGCGCAAGGTCTGCAGCGTGGACAACACCAGCGGCAGGGCCTGAGCGTCGGTGACGATGGCATAAGCATCCAGTTGCGGCGCCACATCGGGCAAGCCTGCGCCCCGCGCCAGGGCCAGCACCCGGTCCACGCCGAGCGCCCAACCCACGGCGGGTGCCGGCTTGCCGCCGAGCTGCTCAAACAGATAGTCGTAACGCCCTCCCGCGCACACCGTGCCCTGCGAACCCAGACGGTCGGTGGTGAACTCAAACACGGTCAGGTTGTAATAATCCATGCCGCGCACCAGGCGCGGATTGATGCTGAAAGCCACCCCGTTCACTTGCAAAATGTCGGTCAATGTCCTGAAATGCGCCAGCGATTCAGCCCCCAGAAAGTCAAGCAACTTGGGCGCCGCTTCGACCAGTGCCTGCATTTGGGGGTTCTTGCTGTCAAGGATGCGCAGCGGGTTGCTGTACAAACGCCGCCGGGCGTCCTCATCGAGCAGTTCGGCGTGTTGCTCCAGATGGGAAATCAAGGCCTGGCGATGCTCCAGACGCTCATGCGCCTGGCCCAGGCTGTTGAGTTCCAGGCGCACATCGGTCAGTCCGATTTCCTGCCACAGGGCATGCGCCATCAGAATCAGTTCAGCATCGACCTCAGGCCCGGCAAAACCCAAAGCCTCGGCGCCGATCTGATCGAACTGACGGTAGCGGCCCTTTTGCGGACGTTCATGGCGAAACATCGGCCCCATGTAATAAAGACGTTTGCCGCCGTCATACAACAGGTTGTGCTCCAGCGCCGCACGCACCACGCCGGCCGTGGCTTCCGGGCGCAGCGTCAGCGGGTCGCCATTCAGGCGATCCTCAAAGCAGTACATTTCCTTCTCGACAATGTCCGTCACTTCTCCCAGCCCCCGGATGAACAAGGGCGTGCGCTCAACTATCGGGGTGCGAATATTGCGGTAGGCGTAACGTGCCATCAGGGCACGCACCTTGGCTTCGAGCCACTCGACAGCTGCCGAGTCTGGCGGCAAGACGTCGTTCATGCCTTTGACGGCGGTCAGTTTTTCAATTTTCTGTGTAGTGGGTTCGGTCATGACAATCTAGATATCAGGGCGTGGCGTTCGCTGGCGCACCGTAGCGCTTTTCGACATAGTTTTCAACAATCACCTGAAACTCCTGGGCTATTCGCTCACCGCGCAGGGTCATGCGTTTTTCGCCATCGATGAAGACCGGCGCGGCAGGCGCCTCACCGGTGCCAGGCAGGCTGATGCCAATGTCGGCCTGCTTGCTTTCGCCAGGGCCGTTCACAATGCAGCCCATCACGGCCACTTTCATCTTTTCAACGCCCGGGTATTTGCTGCGCCAGACCGGCATCTGGGCGCGCAGGAAAGCTTCAATTTGTTGCGTCAACTCCTGAAACGTGGTGCTGGTGGTGCGCCCGCAACCCGGGCAAGCCGTGACGCTGGGTACAAAAGAGCGCAACTCCAGCGACTGCAGGATTTCGGAGGCAATCACGACTTCCTGGGTGCGCGACTCCCCCGGCTGCGGCGTCAAGGAAACACGAATGGTGTCGCCAATGCCCTCTTGCAACAAAATCGATAGGGCTGCGGCCGATGCCACCGCCCCTTTGGTGCCCATGCCCGCTTCGGTCAGACCCAGGTGCAGGGCGTAGCTGCTGCGTCTGGCCAATTCGCGATAGACCGAAATGAGATCCTGCACGCCGCTGACTTTGCAGGACAGGATGATCTGGTCAGGGTTCAAGCCCAGATCAACGGCCTGTTGCGCCGAATCCAGCGCCGACGTGATGAGGGCTTCGTACATCACCGGCTTGGCGCCCCAGGGCGTGCTGCGACGGCTGTTTTGGTCCATCAAGTCCGCCAGCAACTCCTGATCCAGGCTGCCCCAATTAACGCCGATGCGAACGGCCTTGTTCCAGCGGATGGCTGCTTCGATCATCGCGCCAAACTGGCGGTCGTGCTTGTCACCCTTGCCCACGTTGCCGGGATTGATGCGGTACTTGGACAGGGCCTGGGCGCACTCCGGGTAATCGGTCAGCAGTCGGTGGCCGTTGTAATGGAAGTCACCGATCAAGGGCACATCAATGCCCATGCGATCGAGTTGTTCGCGAATCGGCGCCACAGCCTGTGCCGCTTCAGGCGTATTGACGGTCAGGCGCACCATTTCCGAACCCGCCAAGGCCAGCTCCTTGACCTGGATCGCCGTGCCAATCACATCCACGGTGTCGGTGTTGGTCATGGACTGCACCCGCACTGGTGCGTCGCCACCAACAGTCACACAACGATCGCCCCAGACAATACGTGCCTGACGTGAGCGACGCTGTGCTGCACCGGCCATGGCAATGGGCTGTTCTTCTTGCATCATTTCACCTCAAATCGAGCCACATTGGCTTTGGTCATAGCAGTCACATCAAGACGCTGCCCGCGAACGCTCACATCAACGGCATCCGCGCGCCCCAGCACCACCGACAAGGGCAATGGTCCCTTCAAACGGACCTGCTCACCTGCCTCCAGTATCTTGCGCAATTGCAGTACCCCCTGGGCATCTGTGATCTCTACCCAGGAAGCGCCACGGGATTGCAACATCAGGATGGTGGGAGCTTCATTTGTGGCGGCATTTGGTTGCCCGACCGGCATCGTCGCGGTCTGTGACACGGGCAAAAGAGCAACTTGCGGGGCCGAAGCGGGGTTTGCGACAGGATCGGTTACCGGTTCGATTCGCAGCATGTCGGGAACTGCCGGCGCCTGCTCGGTGGCCACTTCTGCCAGTTTGCTTTCAGGCAACAGAAAAAGCACCAAAATCCCCAACAACAGCAGCGCCACCGCCAAACCCAAAGGAGTGGCCAACCGGTTTTTGTGCTGAAGACCAAAGTCAACTCCAGCTGTTTTGAACGTTGTATTCAATCCCGCTACATCGGTCTTGAACCGGGGGAGTTCAGAATGAGGCAAAGCCGCCATGATCGGTGCCGAATCGATCTTCAGCACGCGGCACACACTGGCTGCCAGGGCCCGTGTAAAAACCAGATCGGACAAGACTTCATGGCGATCGGCTTCCAGTGCTTCTAGCTTGAACACAGGCACTTTCAGCGTCACGGCCAAAGCGTCAATATGAAGCCCTTGTGCCTCGCGCGCAGTTTTTAGTAAAGCACCTGCCGTGGCTGTATTGAACACAGCATCAGCGGCTTGCTGAGGTTGATCCATCGGGTATTTTTCACTCATCAAATGCGCCGCGTCGGTAGGCGGAAGCTTCTTTGGACTGCGGGAAACGTTTTTCCAGCTGGGTTGCCAATTGCAGCATGGCGACACGATCAGCCATTTGTTGTTCAACCTTGATACCCAACCAAAGCGACTCCGCATTGGACCATTGGCTATTGTTGAGGCGGCGAATATAAAACTGTGCGCGTGCGAAATCAGTGTTTTGAAACAGCAGGTTCGCCAGGTTGTAGCCGGTGACGGGATTCGCGGCATCGTACTCGTAGGATTTGAGCAGGCTCTGTTCTGCGTCCCGGCGTAGTCCGGCCCTGATCTGGCACAGGCCTTGAGCCATGTAGGTTTTGGCGCGCTCACCGTAGTTGGGATTGGACAAAGCCAGCGAAAAATCAGCCAGGGCTTCAGGGTAGCGTGCCTGCTGGCACCTCAGCCAGCCCAGATTGTGCAAAATATTGGGGTCGCGGGGCTGCACCGCGAGCGCTTTCAAAAAACTGTCCTGGGCCAGCGCCAATTCGTTGAGGCGCATGTAAATCAAACCGCGCAAGCTGTAGGCATCGGCAAAGTCAGGGTCGGCCACCAAAGCCAGCTTGACTTCATCCAGTGCAATCGTGGTCTTGCCCTGCTCCAGGTAACCCATGGCCAGTTCGACCCGGATGCGCGCTCTCTTGCGCGCACTGGTTTCATCCGAATCGGTAACCAGGTCCGGACGACTGGCGCCAGCCTGACCTGAATTCGGCGCAGTGCCACAGCCCGTCAAAATGGCAGCGCCGAGCAGCGCCATGAGCGACCACAGCGCCCAGCAGCCAGGCTTCCCGAAAATACGGACATCCTTCATACGCTTGATCCTTCGACCTGGGCACCCGAGGTTTCAGGGGCTGGCGCACGCAAGCTTCTGTTGCGCTCCATGCGCACCATCACCCTGGTCCGATCCTTGACGTCACCGGCCAGTTGGCCACAGGCCGCATCGATGTCGTCTCCGCGGGTTTTGCGAATGGTGGTGGTGATGCCTGCGTCATTCAGAATTTTGGCAAAGGCCTGCACGCGCTCCGGCCTGGAACGCAACAGGCCGGAGGCCGGGAAAGGGTTAAACGGTATCAGGTTGAGCTTGCACCAAGCACCCGGGTGGGCGTGGATACGCTCCACCAACTGGCGGGCACAGGCGTCGGAATCATTGACGCCATCGAGCATGCAGTACTCGAGCGTGATGAAATCACGCGGCGCATAAGCCAGATAGCGATGGCATGCAGCCATCAATTGCGCCAACGGGTATTTCAGGTTCAGCGGTACCAAGGTGTCACGTAGCGCATCGTTGGGCGCATGCAAGGACACCGCGAGCGCCACCGGACAGTCTTGCGCGAGCCGGTCGATCATCGGCACAATCCCCGAAGTCGACACCGTCACCCGGCGCCTGGACAAGCCGTAAGCGTGGTCATCGAGCATCACGCGCAGGGCAGGAACCAATGCGTTGTAGTTCTGCAAGGGTTCACCCATGCCCATCATCACCACGTTGGAAATCACGCGCTCATCACGTTTGAGGTGCTGGCGTAAAAAATGTTCTGCAAACCAGAGCTGGGCAACGATTTCACCGGTGGTGAGATTGCGACTGAAACCCTGGTGGCCGGTAGAACAAAACCGGCAGCCGACGGCGCAACCGGCCTGGGATGACACACACAGGGTGCCACGATCGGATTCAGGGATAAACACGGCCTCGACAGCGTTGCCATCGCCCACATCGAAGAGCCATTTGATGGTGCCGTCTGCCGACATGTGCTGCGAGACCACGGGCATCGCCTTGATGCATGCGACACCCTTGAGTTTTTCACGCAGCGACTTGGCCAGATCACTCATGTCATCAAACTGACTGGCCCCTTTTTGGTGTATCCAGCGAAACAGTTGGACGGCGCGAAAACGCTTTTCCCCCAACCGCTCGCAAAAGACGGTCAAGCCTTCAAGATCGAAATCAAGCAGATTAACCGTCATGCCTGTCATTAACGCGAGTAAACGTTCATGCCTGCGAAGAAAAACGCGATTTCCACAGCGGCCGTTTCAGCTGCATC
>NZ_JAMPXE010000165.1 GCF_023701345.1 Rhodoferax sp.
CCGCCTTTCCAGGCGTTCAGCATGGGGGGCGTCGCACCCGCCAGGGCTGCAAGCTCGGCGCCGGAAGTCGTGCACCCCGGGATGGCCGAGGTTTTGTCGGCCCAGCGCGGCTGGGTGTTTTCATCCATCGCGTTGAAGCTGATGACACTGTAACTGCCGCCATCCAGGCTCGATGCGTCCAATTTTTCGTGGCTGTAAGGACAGCTTTCCTGGCACTTCCGGCAGCCGACACACAGTTCGGGGTTGTGCAAGGTAATGCCTTCGGGGGTCTTGAACAATGCCTTGTAGGGATTGCCCGGCCCGGCCTTTTCCGGATTGCCCGGGCAAAGCTTGACACAAGGTGCATCGCTACAGTGGTTGCACAGCACCGGCATCACCGAGTGCTTCGTGTTCGGAAACGTTCCTTCGGTATGCATCACGAAGTCGGCCCAGTTGAAACTTTGCCCATCAGCACGGTCGCGGGTGTTGTTTTCGGTCTTGCAGGCAAAGGCGCAGGCGCCACAGCCGTTGCATTTTGCGAGGTCGATGACCATTCCAAGTCTTGTCATGATTTGCTCCTAAATTGTGGGTCAGCGATCAGGCTTTTTGAATCCGAACACCGGTGAAGCCGCCATTGCGGGCGGTGGCACCACTGAGCCGGTCGTAGTCATCGACCAGGATCTCGTTGTTGTTGCCGCCTCTGGGAATCGCCTTGGCAAAGTCTTTGGCGGCCACCCGGCCATAAGCCCAGTGACCCTGACCGTAGCACTTGGCCACCGTGCCGGGACGCACACCCTCCCACAACTTGAGCTGGCAACTGATCGTTCCGATCATCGAAGTGATGGTCACGTTGTCACCGTTTTTCAGGCCCAACTTGGCACCGTCAATCGGGTTCATCTTGACCACGTCGCCCCAGGACACGTCCCCCGGATCGACCTTCTTGAACTCTTGGTACCAGGGCGTGTTTTGCGAACGGCCTTCACGATTCAGGCGTGACTTGTAGTCAATGAAGGTGAGCGGAAAGTCTGCCAGATTGCCATGGCGTTTGACGGTTTCGTAGTGCGGCACAAAGGCCAGTTCGCCGCGGGCCACATAACCGCTGACAGTCAGGATGTCGTCGACACTGGTCTCATACTTCTTGGCGTGCTCCAACAGGCCTTTTTTGAGGGATTCACTGTAAAACTCAAATTTCTTGGTGGGCGTGTTGAACTTGCCGCCCCAACCTTTCTTGAGCGTGTACCTGGGTCCGCTGAACATGCCCTTTTTCTTGAAGTCAGCCCAGCCATTGATGGGTGCGTCGCCTTTGAGGGGCTCCTTGGCCATCCACAAAGGCGCACTGGTCATCTTGGTGGCAATCTCGCTGAACTCCAACGCCGTGGTCGGCGCCTTGCCGGTTTCGGGGTCCTTGAACTCATTGGCGTAATAGTCGAACAGATTGGCAAAACCTTTGGCTTTCAGCTTTTCAGCCAGCAGCCACATCACTTCGGTTTCTTCCTGCTTGACGTCCCACAGACGTTTGACGGCACCTTGCTGAATGGACGCATAGGCGTGCCCGTTACCCATATTGGTGACGATGGACCAACCCTCAGCCGAGTTGAAGGTCGAAGGCAGCACGATGTCGGCAAACATCGTCATCTCCGAGGCGTTGGGCACCATGTGGACAAAGAACGGCACTTTGGCCATGACCTTGTCCCAGCGGTCGGCTCCAGTACAGGAAAAGTTGAAGTTGGACCAGGACGAAATAAATACCTTGACCGCACCGGGGTCCTTGAGCATGCCATTGGCCACGTTGTTGGTGACCACGCCGCTACCCGGCTTGGCGCCCATCATGGCGGGCATGTCCTTGGCGCCGCGGCCGTCAAGCTTCTTGCCCTTGCTGGCGGTCTTGGCCTGCTCATCCACATATTTGTCCAAACCCGGAAACTTGGCCAGCGGCACGCTGCCGCTCTGCCAGACGCCGCCATCGGCGTCGATGGAGCCCAGCAAACCATTGAGCGCATGCACGGCCATCGCACTGTAAGTACCGCGCGGGTGCATGGCCGCACCGGGGCCCATCCAGACTACGGTCTTGGGAGCGGCCTTGCCCATGGCACGGGCCACCCGCACGATCTGCGCCGCCGGAATCAAGGATTCTTTCTCACCCCAAGCTGGCGTGCGGTCTTTAAGTTCCAGATTCCACCATTTCACCAGGCCGTAGGTTTCCTTCTCGACAAAGGCAGCTTCATCGATTGTTTTCCCGGCCACAAAAAGATTCTTGCCGTCCTTGAAATCACCGACAAATTCGCGGCTCCACAGGCCTTCGGTCAGCAACACATGCGCAATGGCACCAGCCAGCGCACCGTCAGTACCGGGGTTGATGGGCAGCCATTCATGTGCCTTGGCAGCCACGTTGGAAAGCCGGGGGTCGATGGCGATCACGGTGCCGCGTTTCACGATGGCCGGAAACTGGTTCATCATGTTGGGAACCATGCGATTGGAGGCCAACGGGTCGCAGCCCCAGGCCACCAGACAGTTGGTATTGGCCAGGTCGTAGTCGCGGTAACCGAAGAAGCCCTGGGTCAGGCCGGGACCCATTTTTTCGGCCTCGGCGCAAATGGCACTGTGCGAGAAATAGTTGCCAGTGCCAAAGATTTTTGGCAGCGTGCCATAGAGCAGTTCTGTCGAGGTGGGCGAGTAACGGCCACGCATGTACACGAGCTTGTGCGTTTCGCCCGCAGCACGCAACGCAATCATCTTGTCGGCCACGGTATTGAGGGCTTCGTCCCAGCTGATGGGCACAAACTTCGGATCAATGCCACGGCCTTTGAGCGGGTTGGTGCGCTTCATGGGCACCTTGATGCGGTCCGGGTCATACATCTGCTGCGGAATCATGTGACCACGTGGACAGACATAACCATGGTTGGTCTTGGACAACGGGTTGCCACGCACCCGGGTGGCACGGCCACCCTGTACAAAGATCTGGATGGCACACCACTGGGTGCAGCCCTGGCAGGTGCTGGCAACCCAGTCACCCACAGCTGGACTGCTGGGTTTTGCCTTGCGGGGGACCAGCGCGCTATGAAGCGGCGCAGCCGACATTCCGGCACAACCCACGATCAGCGATCCGGCAGAGATGCCAGTGGCCATGATAAAAATCCGTCTCGTCAACTTCATAACACGCTCCTGATTTGATGTTCGACTGATCTGCCAACTGCAAGCTCCATGCCACGATTCAGTTAGCCGAACATCCGACTGGACGTGGCGTGTTGCCACAGCTCGTGCCAGCCTTCGCGCTCAGAGGGAAAATGCCCTGCATGAATGGTCTGCAGTAGTTGTGACCGGACGTCTGCATGCAGCTTGGCACGCTGACTGCGTCGTTACCCCTTGGTAACCGGCCAACGATTCCACTTGAAACCCAATCAATGGAAGTTGACATAACCAGCTTGTTTTGAAAACACCGGTCGCTAGAATTCTCAATGACCACCGTGATTTTTCTTGTGTTTCACAGCGCATGCGTCATAGCGCCAATCAGGCGTTACCTGCCGGTAACCTGCAAGACCCATCATCTGGCCAATGTCACCAATCGGTAACGGGATAACAGAATGTTGAAACTCATCAGACGCCTTCTTGTCACAATTTTCCTTGGCACAACCTGCTTGTGCGCCCTGGGCAACACCGCTGCGCGTCCCATTCGCTTTGCCATGACACCTGCGTTTCTGCACGACCAGCACGCCTTGCTTGCTGAATGGCGGGTGTATCTGGAGGCTCGCCTGAAACGTCCGGTAGAGTTCGTGCAGCGTGACCGCTACCGCGACACGATGGACCTGTTGCAACAGCAAAAGGTCGAGTTCGCATGGCTCTGCGATTACCCCTATGTGATGCTGAAAAATGAGGTTCGCTTGATGTCGGTTGCCGTCAACAACGGCAAACCAACCTACCGCTCCTACCTCATCGTGCCGACTCGCGATAGCCAGACCCGCAATGTCATTGACCTCAAGGGCCGTGTCTTTGCCTATGCCGACCCCTATTCAAACACCGGTTATCTGGTGCCGCGTTTCGAGATCAAACGCAGCGGGGCAGACCCTGCCACTTTTTTCAAACGAACATTCTTTACCTGGTCGCATCGCAAGGTGATTGACGCCGTCGCTGCCGGGCTGGTCCAGGGTGCCTCGGTGGACAGCTACGTCTGGGATTCCTTGAGCAGGGTTCGCCCCGACATTACCGCCAAGACACGCATTGCCTGGAAATCCGAAGAATACGGATTTCCACCCATGGTGGCCCACCGCAATGTACCGGAGGCCGATTTCAAACTGATGCAGGACATCTTGCTGGACATGGCCAACGAGCCCGAGGGCCGCGCCTTGCTACAGCGACTCAACCTGAATGGTTTTATCAAAGGCACGCCCACGCTGTATGACCGCGTCGCCGAAATGATGCGCTTGTTTGGCGAGCCCTGATGCGCCTTTTTGACCTCAGTCTGCAGTTCAAGATGCCGCTTTGGGGCGGTGGATTGATCATTGCGACTGCCCTGGCGCTGTCCACCTCTTTTGTCGTGCAGACATGGGACAACCTGCACCAGGAAATTCACAAGAACGCGCAGGACATCGGGCGCACCATGGCGCGATCGCTGTTTCCGGTGATGCTGCACGACGAAGTCTGGCAAGCTTTTGAGATCGTTACCCTTCCCTTTGCCGCAGCTCCAAGCGCAGCGCTTGCCGAGAGTCTGATCGTGCTCGACAGCGCTGCCCGCGTCTATGTGTCGTCGCGTCCGGAAGACCATCCCGTGCTGAGCCCGCTGGCGTCGCTGGGCGGGGAACTGGCCGAGCTGGACCGGGCCTTCCCCCGCGCGCCGGATGCCAACGTGTTTGTGCTGGACATTGGGCAGGCACAGCACATTTATGTGACCCTGCCGATCGTCAACGATGGGGTACGGCTGGGCACCCTGGTGGTGGCCTACAACAAATCCCTGCTCTGGCAACGCTTCACCCATCTGCTTGGAAACGCCTTGTGGGTGACCCTGCTGGTACTGGGCGTGTTGCTGCCCATTACCGCCTACTGGGGACGGCGCATGATGCAGCCGATGCGGCTGATCACCGAGCGCATCAGCCGCATCGGCAGCAACGAATTCGAAGCGCTCGATGCATCGCTCTACCCTTATAAGGATGAAGTGGGTCAGCTCTTCGCTGCCTACGCCGACATGCGTGCCAAATTGATGGAAAAGGCAGAACTTGAAAAAGAAATGGTCAAAAGCGAACGCATGGCAGCGGTCGGACGACTCACGGCCAGCATCGCCCACGAGATCAACAATCCGCTGGGAGGCATGCTCAACGCCATCAGCACCCTCAAGCGTTTTGGCAGCCCGGACCCGGTCATGCAGAAAACGGTGTCATTGCTGGAGCGGGGCTTGTCTCAGGTTCGCGACACGGTGGCCGCGCTCTTGGTCGAGGCCAAGGTGAAAAGCCGTCCCTTGAATCCGGCAGACCTTGAGGATGTGCGTATTCTGGTGAGCCATGCCGCCAGGAAACATGCCACCCAGCTCAGCTGGGACATTAACCTGGCTACTGAAGTGGCCCTGCCTTCCACCCTGGTGCGTCAGGTACTGATCAATTTACTGCTCAACGCAATCACTGCGGCAGGCCAAAGCGGGCATGTGGCTTTGCGGGTAAACGCCAGCGAACAAGGTGTAACCATGGTGATCGAAAACAACGGCAAATCGCTGTCGCCAGAACAGCTCAGCCGCTTGTTTGAACCATTTACCCAGTTCTCAGACAACGGCAATGGCTTGGGACTCTGGATTTGCTACCAGATCGTGACCCAACTGGGCGGTACCATACAGGCTGAATCCGATAACATGCTGACCCGCTTCAGCGTGACCTTTCCCTTGAATTCATCAGAAACACCTTGATGCCGCCACCATTGCCAAAAA
>NZ_JAMPXE010000166.1 GCF_023701345.1 Rhodoferax sp.
AAATCACGGATCTTTTCACAACCCTTTGAGGGAACCCATGAGCGATATTGAAGCACGCGTTAAAAAAATCATTGCCGAACAACTCGGTGTTGAAGAATCCCAAGTCACCAACGAAAAAGCCTTCGTGGCCGATCTGGGCGCAGATTCCCTGGACACCGTTGAACTCGTGATGGCACTTGAAGACGAGTTTGGCATTGAAATTCCAGACGAAGATGCTGAAAAAATCACCACGGTGCAAAATGCCGTTGACTACGCTACCAACCACAAAAAAGCGTAATCCTGAAAGCTGACATCCGCAGAGGGTGTCGCTAACGTCAGCATCACACGCCGGTCGTTGACGGGTCGTTGTGTGCTGGCGGTACCCAATCCCGATCCCACCCTGTCATGGGGTGAGGTTTTATTCGTACGAACCACTGACTGCTTATGAATATGCCTCGTCGTCGCGTTGTCGTTACTGGTTTGGGTTGTGTCAGTCCCGTTGGCAACACGGTAGACACGACCTGGACCAATTTGTTGGCTGGTCAGTCCGGCGTGGGTTTGATCACCCATTTTGATGCTTCCACATTCAACTGCAAGATCGCAGCTGAGGTCAAAGGTTTCGACATCGAGTCCTACATGAGCGCCAAAGAGGCGCGCACCATGGACACCTTCATTCACTTTGGCATTGCAGCGGCGGCTCAGGCCGTGCTTGACGCCGGCTTGCCCACCGGCGACGATCTGAGTGAAGAACTGGCCACGCGCATTGCCTGTGTGATCGGCTCCGGCATTGGCGGCCTGCCCATGATCGAAAACGTGCACACCGAATTTGTTCAGCGCGGTGCGCGCCGGATTTCGCCTTTCTTTGTGCCGTCCACCATTGTCAACATGATTGCCGGCCATGTGTCGATCCGTTTCGGCTTCAAAGGCCCGAACCTGGCCATTGTGACCGCCTGTACCACCGGCTTGCACTGCATCGGTCAGGCTGGGCGCATGATCGAATACGGTGACGCCGATGTGGTGGTCGCCGGTGGTTCCGAGGCCACCGTGTCGGCGCTGGGCGTGGGAGGCTTTGCCGCCATGCGCGCCCTCAGCACCCGCAATGACGATCCCGCCACCGCATCGCGCCCCTGGGACACCGACCGTGACGGTTTCGTGCTGGGCGAAGGTGCCGGCGTCATGGTGCTCGAAGAATACGAACACGCCAAGGCGCGCGGCGCCAAAATTTACGCCGAGCTGGCCGGTTTTGGCATGAGCGCCGACGCCGGTCACATGACCGCGCCCAACATGGATGGGCCGCGCCGCGCCATTGTCAGCGCCTTGGCCAATGCCGGCCTCAATGCCGACCAGGTGGACTACGTCAATGCCCACGGCACCTCCACGCCGCTGGGTGATGTCAATGAATCCAACGCCATCAAGGCTGCATTGGGCAGCCACGCCAGGAACGTGGTGGTCAACTCCACCAAGTCCATGACGGGCCACTTGCTGGGTGGCGCCGGAGGGTTGGAATCCGTGGTCACGGTGCTGGCCTTGCATCACCAAAAGAGCCCGCCCACCATCAATATCTTCAACCAGGATCCTGAATGCGACCTGGATTACTGCGCCAATACTGCGCGTGACATGAAGATTGACGTGGCTGTCAAAAACAACTTTGGCTTTGGTGGCACCAACGGGTCCCTGGTTTTCAAGCGGGCACCCTGACGTTTCTGCTTCAGCGTCACAAACCATGTACAACGCCCCGGCCGTGAGTTATCCGGTGGGGCGTTCGCCTTTTCAGACTGGCTTGACGCTGGCCGTGGTGCTGGCGGGCGCCGTCGCCCAAGGCGCCTGGTGGCTGTTATCGGTCGCGCATGGTGCCGATCATCTGCTTGGCTTGTTGCTTTGGCTGCTTGTCGGTGCCTGGACGTTTTGGTCTGTTTTGCACACCCCCCGGACGCAACTGGTTTGGGATGGCCAGGGCTGGCACTGGCCTGCTGGTGCATCCACCCTGCTGGAGCGTCCGCAGGTGATTCTGGATGCGCAGCACAGTTTGCTGCTTTGTTTTCGGCAGCAAAGCGGCACAGCGGTTTGGCTCTGGCCCGCACAACGGACGCAGCCTGATCGCTGGCTGGCCTTGCGCCGTGCGCTGTTCAATCCTGCGTCGCCAGAGGCTTGAATGCCGGTTGACCAAAAACCCGATTCAGACCAAGCGCCGCAACCCGGCGACAGTGATGCCATGCTGGTGGAGCGGGCAGTCGCCGGTGACCAGCGCGCCTTCGAACTGCTGGTTATCAAGTACCAGCGCCGCATTGAACGGCTGATTGGGCGCATGGTGCGCGACGTCAATCTGGTGGAAGACATTGCCCAGGAAACCTTTATTCGTGCTTACCGGGCGCTGCACCAGTTCCGTGGTGATGCCCAGTTCTACACTTGGCTCTACCGTATTGCCGTCAATACCGCCAAGCGGTTTTTGCTCAAACTCAAGCATGATCCTGCTGTTTTGCATAGCGCCATGCAAGCCAATGACGAGGACGATGAAACTTTTCAACGCAGAAATGAACCAAGCACAGATGAAACACCCGAGTCGGTGTTGGCGGCCAAGGAAATTGGCCAGGCGGTCAACGACGCGCTGGCGGCCTTGCCTGACGATTTGAAACAGGCATTGACCCTGCGCGAAATAGACGGTTTGAGTTACGAGGAAATTGCTGACGTGATGAATTGCCCTTTAGGCACTGTGCGCTCGCGTATCTTCAGGGCGCGCGAGGCTGTGTCCAGCAAGGTGAGACCCATGCTGGAAAGGCAGACGGGCAAGCGTTGGTAAAAACAGTGGTTCGGATAGGGACAAGGCATCATGGCAGAGGCATATAAAAGCATGACAGACAGCTTGATTGAAAACAGTGAGTTGGTTTCGGCCTTGGTCGATGGGCAATTGCGCGACGCCGAATTTGCCCGGGCCATGGCGCATCTGGAGCGCAGCAGCGAGGCGCGCCAGCGCTGGCACAGCTACCATGTTCTGGGCGATGTCATGCGCACCGGGCAGGCCGACGTGCGTGCCCATGATGCCGACTTTGTCGTGCGACTGCGCGCCAGACTGCAACAGGAATCCGTGCCATTGGCTTTGCAACAGGCGCCTGATGCGGTGCTTCCTGGAGCCACCGTTTCCAGCGCCAATGACCAGCGGTGGCGGTTGGTGGTGGGCTTGGCCTCGATCGCCATGGTGGCGGTGGTCGCCTGGCAAGGTTTTCAGGGCCAGGCTTCACCGGGTACGCAACTGGCCGCCGTACCTCCCAGCGTTCAATCCACAGCATCCCCGCTGGCGCAGTCGGGCGCACCGGCGGGGGCCACCACCATAAGCGCAGCACAGGTCATGATTCGTGATCCGCAGCTTGATGCCTTACTGGCGGCGCATCGTCAGTTTGGCGGCACCTCGGCATTGCAAACGCCGACCGGTTTTTTGCGCAACGCCACCTTTGAAGAGAGTGCACGTTGAGTTGGCGCAAAGTTTTTTTACTGACATTGAGCCTGGCTTTCAATGTCAACATGGCTTGGGCGCAAGGCGAGCCCAGCCCGCCAGCCGCCCAGGCAATCAAGGCTGAAGACGCACCCATCAGTCGCTGGCTGATGCGCTTGCACGATGCCGCCAGGCAACAGACTTATGTGGGGACCTTTGTGGTGACTGCGGGTGACACCATATCGTCCTCGCGCATCTGGCATGTGTGCGACGGCCAACAGCAAATGGAGCGGGTAGAAGCCCTTACCGGCGTGGCCCGCACCACGTTTCGGCGCAATGACCGGGTGGTCACGTTTTTGCCTGAGCGTCGAGTGGTCATTTCTGAAACCCGAGAGTCGTTCGGCCTGTTTCCCAATTTGCTGAACCGGGCCGACTCGTCGATTGCCCGGCTTTACGGGCTGAAAGTTCTTGGGCAGGAACGTGTTGCCGGTTATGTCTCGGATGTGGTGCATTTGGTGCCGGCCGATGCATTGCGGTTTGGTTACAAGGTCTGGACCGAACGTGAAACCGGTGTGGTGGTCAAGCTGCAAACCCTTGATGCTGCCCAGGGTGTGCTGGAACAGGCGGCATTTTCAGAATTGCAATTGGGAGAGCCGGTCAGCATGGCCAGGCTGGCGGCCCTGATGGACAACACCGAGGGGTTCAAGGTGCACAAGCCGGAACTGGTCAAAACCACGGCGGCGCAGGAGGGCTGGTCGTTCAAAGGCCAGGTGGCTGGCTTTCAACCCATGGCTTGCCAGAAGCGCGTAAGCGCAACTCAACCAGGGGCAAGCGCCAACACCTTGCAATGGGTTTTTTCGGACGGCCTGGCGTCGGTGTCGCTGTTTATAGAAAGCTTTGACGCCGCGCGACACCGCAGCATGGTGCCGCATGAGCAATTGGCCATGGGTGCCACCCATATGCTGACGCGGCGCCTGGGGTCCTGGTGGATCACGGCCGTGGGCGAGGTGCCGGCAACAACCCTGGCTATTTTTGTCCAAGGGCTTGAAAGAAACAAATGAGTCTCCAAATTTCTGTGTGTTTTTAAAAAAGGCCGATCATGATTCGATTCAACTTAAAAGCTTTGTCTGCCTGTGCCCTCAGTGCCGCCCTGGCTGCCACGGTATCCACTGTGCTGTTGCCCATGACGCCGGCTGTTGCCCAGGTGCGCGTACTGCCTGACTTTACAGATCTGGTGGAACAGGTCGGGCCGTCCGTGGTCAATATCCGGACGCTGGAAAAAGTTTCGCCCCGGTCTGCTCCAGGGGGCCAGTTTGATCCGGACATGCTGGAGTTTTTCCGCCGTTTTGGCCTGCCGATCCCCAATATTCCCAATGGCCCTCGGCAGAGTCCGCCGCCCGGACATGGCCAGCAACCCAATCAGGAAGAGCAACCGCGCGGTGTCGGTTCTGGCTTCATTCTGACCTCGGACGGCATGATCATGACCAATGCCCATGTGGTCGATGGGGCTGACGAGGTGCTCGTGACGCTCACTGACAAGCGTGAATTCAAAGCCAAAATCATCGGCGCCGACAAGCGCAGCGACGTGGCGGTGGTCAAGATTGAGGCCACCGGCCTGCCTGCAGTCAAGGTGGGTGACGTGAGTCGCCTCCGGGTGGGCGAGTGGGTGATGGCGATTGGCTCGCCGTTTGGCTTGGAAAACTCCGTGACGGCCGGCATTGTCAGCGCCAAGCAGCGTGACACGGGTGACTATTTGCCTTTTATCCAGACCGATGTGGCCATCAATCCGGGCAACTCAGGCGGCCCGCTGATCAACATGCGTGGTGAAGTGGTGGGCATCAACAGCCAGATTTACTCCCGCTCGGGCGGTTCCATGGGCATTTCATTCTCGATTCCGATGGATGAAGCGGTGCGCGTGAGCGAACAATTGCGCGCCACCGGGCGCGTCACGCGGGGCCGTATTGGCGTGCAGATTGAACAGGTGAGCAAGGAAGTGGCAGAGTCGAGCGGCCTGGGTACGCCTTATGGTGCGCTGGTGCGCGGCGTTGAAACCGGTGGTCCGGCCGACAAGGCGGGCGTCGAAGCTGGTGACATCATCATCAGGTTCGAGGGTAAAAAAGTTGAAAAATCCAGCGACTTGCCACGCATGGTGGGCAGTACCAAGCCGGGCGTCAAGAGTGCGCTGACGGTGTTCCGCCGTGGCGCGAGCAAGGATTTGTCAGTCACCATAGCCGAGATCGAGCCTGACAAAACAGCAGCAAAAACCCCTGAGAAAACGCCTAAAGCCATGGAATCCAAAATGGCTCAGACGATGGGCCTCGAATTGAGCGATTTGACCGATGCCGTCAAGAAGGAGTTGAAGATCAAAGCTGGCGTGCAGGTCAATGCCAGCAGCGGTGCGGCGGCGCGCGCGGGTTTGCGCCAGGGTGACGTGATTCTGTCGGTGGCCAACGTGGCGGTGGTCAATGTGGCCGGTT
>NZ_JAMPXE010000167.1 GCF_023701345.1 Rhodoferax sp.
GGGCATCACGCTGTTTGCCGCCGCCTACTCGGCCGAGGTGATTCGCGGCGGTTTGCAGGCCGTACCCAGTGGTCAAGTCGAGGCTGCCGCCACGCTGGGACTGTCGTACTGGCAAACCCAGCGCAAGATCGTGTTGCCGCAAGCCTTGGCCATGGTGGTGCCGGGCATCATGAACAACTTTATCTCCACCTTCAAGGACACCTCGCTGGTGACCATCGTGAGCCTGTACGAATTGACTGGCGCCATGAGCCTGGCGCTCAACTCGGATGCCAACTGGCGGCCCTTCACCATTGAAGGCTACATCTTCATAGCGCTGATCTACTTTGTGTTCTGCTTCTCCATGTCGCGCTACAGCCACTGGGTTGAGAAGCAGGTCAACAAGAGCAAGCTGCGCTAATACATTTCAGCAATAACCCAAAAATGAAATAGTTCCGTCATCGCGAGGAGCGCAGCGACACGGCGATCCATGAACCCTGGATTGCCACGCTGCGCTCGCAATGGCGATCTTTCGCCTTGATCACTTAAAACTTTAACTGAACATCATCATGGCCGACACAAAATCATCCCCCATCATCATCTTTGACAAGGTCAACAAATGGTATGGCAACAACTTTCATGTGCTGCGTGACATTGACCTGACGGTCGCCAAAGGCGAGCGCATCGTCATTTGCGGGCCGTCGGGCTCGGGCAAATCCACGCTGATCCGCTGCATCAACCGGCTTGAAGAACACCAGCAAGGCAAGCTGACCGTCAATGGTATTGAGATCAACGACGATGTCAAAGCGATTGACGCCGTGCGCAAGGAAGTCGGCATGGTGTTCCAGCAGTTCAACCTGTTCCCGCACCTCACGGTACTTGAAAACCTGACGCTGTCACCGATGTGGGTCGGCAAGATGCCAAAAAAAGAGGCTGAAGAAAAAGCCATGGTGCAGCTCAACCGGGTGCGCATTGCCGAACAGGCCAACAAGTACCCGCTGCAGCTCTCGGGCGGCCAGCAGCAGCGCGTAGCGATTGCCCGTGCACTGTGCCTGAAACCCAAGATCATGATGTTTGACGAGCCCACCAGCGCGCTCGACCCCGAGATGATCAAGGAAGTGCTGGACGTGATGATTGCCATGGCCGACGAAGGCATCACCATGCTCTGCGTCACCCACGAAATGGGCTTTGCCAAGGCCGTGGCCGACCGCGTGATCTTCATGGACCAGGGCCAGATCGTCGAGCAGAACAACCCGCACGACTTCTTCAACAACCCGCAAAGCGAGCGCAGCAAAGACTTCCTGTCAAAAATCCTGGGGCATTAACTCCCAGCCACCTTCATCTTGTTGATGAGGATCGAGCCCACGGTTTTGGCGCCGTAGTTGTAGGCGTCAGAACCCACCGCCATGATGCCCTTGAGCATGGTCTTCATGTTGCCGGCAATGGTGATCTCATGCACAGGGTAGGCAATGCGGCCGTTTTCCACCCAGAAGCCGCTGGCGCCGCGCGAATAGTCGCCGGTCACATAGTTGACACCGCTGCCCATCAGCTCGGTCACAAACAGGCCGGTGCCCAGACGCTGCAACATGGCGTCGAGGTCGTCGCCAGCACGGGTCAGGCGCGAGGTCAGCGTCAGATTGTGCGAGCCGCCGGCGTTACCGGTGGTCTTCATGCCCAGTTTGCGCGCCGAGTAACTGCCCAGAAAGTAGCCCTGCACCCTGCCCGCTTCGACCACACTGCGCGCCTGCACACGCACGCCTTCATCGTCATAGGGCGAGCTGCCCTTGCCGCGCTTGATGAACGGGTCTTCCAGAATGTCAATGTGCTTGGGAAAAACCGGTTTGCCCAGGCTGTCGAGCAAAAAGCTGCTCTTGCGGTACAAGGCGCCACCGCTGATGGCCTGCACAAAGCTGCCCAGCAGGCCTGCGGCCAGCGGCGACTCGAACAGCACCGGGCATTCGGTGGTGGCAATCTTGCGGGCATGCAAACGGCTCAAGGCGCGCTCGGCGGCATAACGCCCGACCGCTTCCGGGCTGGCCAGCTCGGCCGCGTCGCGTTGCGAGCTGTACCAGGCATCGCGCTGCATGTCGTCGCCCTTGCCGGCAATCGGCGACACCGACAGGGAATGGCGCGAACTGGCGTAACCGCCACGAAACCCGTGCGTGTGGGCGCTGAAAAAGTGCGACTGCTGGGCCGACACGCCGGCACCTTCGCTGTTGGCAATGCGCTTGTCCAGGCTCAGGGCGGCCGCTTCGGCCTGCAAGGCGATGTGCGCCGCCTGCTCGCTGGTGATGGTCCAGGGGAAAAACAGCTCCAGGTCGGTGCGTTGCTCCTGCGGCCGGGCAATATCGGCTTCATCAGGCAAGGCGGCAAACGGGTCTTCGGCGGTAAAACGGGCAATGTCAAACGCCGCCTGTACCGTTTGCTTGATGGCGGCCTGGGAAAAGTCGGAGGTGCTGGCATTGCCGCGGCGCTGGCCCAGGTGCACCGAGATGCTGAGCGATTTGTCGCGGTTGCGCTCCACGTTTTCCAGCTCGCCCTTGCGCACCGACACGCTCAGGCCGCAGCCCTCGGAGGCGTGCGCCGCGGCATCGGTGGCGCCCAATTTTTTGGCATGGGCGATGGCCGAATCCACCAGGCCTTCAAAAAAAGAGCGGCTGTAACTGAAGCCATCGGCCGGGACATCAGCGGCTTTGGCGGAAGAATGAGAGGCGGCGCGGCCTGACTTGGCGGCGCGCTTGGGCGTGTTGGATTTGTTCATAGCGCGGCTATGATACTTGTCTATGTCAAGAAAACTCAAAAAAGGCTATTTCGTGCGTGGTGAGTTCGTCGCCGAGGGCAGCGAGCGCGACCTGGAGCTCAAAGCCGAGCTCAAAGGCACCGACGACCAAAGCCGCACCGACCTCAAACGCGAGAGCACCGAACTGCAAAAGCTGGGTGCCGACCTGCTCGACTTGCGCGCCGATCTGCTGGCGCGGCTGGACCTGTCCGACAAGTTCAAGGACGCCATTGCCGACGCCAAACGCATCACCAACTTTGAGGGCAAGCGCCGCCAGATGCAGTTCATCGGCAAGCTCATGCGCAAGCTCGAACCCGAGGTGCTCGAAGCAGTCAAGAAAACGCTCATTGAAGAAGCCACCGGCTCGGCCGCCGACAACCTGATGCTGCACCAGGCCGAGATCTGGCGTGACCGGCTGATTGCCGACGACGACGCCGCCGCCCAGTGGATCACCCAGAACCCCGGCTGTGACAGCCAGGAACTGCGCGCGCTGATTCGCCAGGCCCGCAAGGACGCCAAGCCCTCCAAGCCGGGTGCGCTGCCGCGCCATGGTCGCGCCTACCGTGAAATCTTTCAAATGGTGCGCGAGCAGCTCGGTGCCATTCCGCCCCGCGATGACCCGGCCATTCCTTTCAGCCCTGCCAAAGAAGCCTCATGAACACGCCCGCTGCCAACCCCTACCCGCCCGTCAAAATCGGTATCGTGTCGGTCAGCGATCGCGCCTCTGCCGGCGTGTATGTGGACAAGGGCCTGCCCGCGCTACAAGAGTGGCTCAGCCGCGCCCTCAAGAACCCGCTGCAATTCGAGCCGCGCCTGATCCCTGACGAGCAAGCCGCTATTCAAGCCGCGCTGATCGCGCTGGTGGACGCGGGTTGCGCCCTGGTGCTCACCACCGGCGGCACCGGCCCGGCCCTGCGCGACGTCACCCCCGAAGCCACGCTGGCGGTGGCGCACAAGAAAATGCCCGGCTTTGGCGAACAGATGCGGAGAATCAGCCTGAACTTTGTGCCCACCGCCATTCTGTCGCGCCAGGTGGCGGTGATCCGCGACCAGACCCTCATCATCAACCTCCCCGGCCAGCCCAAGTCGATCGCCGAAACGCTGGAGGGCCTGCGCGACGCCGATGGCAAATCAGTTGTTCCCGGCATCTTTGCCGCTGTGCCCTACTGCATCGACCTGATCGGCGGGCCGTACCTGGAGGCTGATGAAACGGTGTGCAAGGCGTTTCGACCTAAAACGGCGATCCGGAGTTTTCCGGCTACGGTGTAGCGCCTGAACGTGCCAGGTTCAGCGCCAGCAGGCGCTTGAGGATCTCGTCGTCGGGCATGGCTGGCGTGTAGTCGGTCCAGCCGTAAGCCGCTGCCACGGCCTGGTCAAGTTGCTGGTGCGCCATGCTGAGCCAGGCGGGTTTGGCGTTGTAGAGATTGGTGAGCGTGCGTTTTTGCAGGGCCTTGAGGTCGGCCTCGGTGATGCCGGGCTTGGGCTCGATGCGGTCCGGGTACGGCGACTTGTCCATGCCCAGTGGTAAGACTTCGGGCACCTTGTGCGTCCACTCGGGCGGATTGAGCCAGTTTTCCCTTAAATCGTTGAGTTTTTTGGCTGCGACGGCGATGGCGATGGCCGCATGGCGAACAGACACTTCTGCCGTTCGTGCTGAGCTTGTCGAAGCATTTGTAGTTTGTATCCTTTTACCCGGCGGGGCTGGCTCGGACGCCGGGGGCTCATACGCTTCGCTTTTTAAAATCGCCCCCGACATCCGAACCAGCCCCGCCTGTGAAGCTTGTTCTTGCAATTGCGCGGGGATCAGGGCACCGCCTTCGACCAGTTCGGTGTGCTGGTGGGCGGTGTCGGCGGGTGTGAGGCCTGGGGGGAAGGGGAAGGTTTCGAAGCAGGTGGTGGGGGTGTAGCGCGGACGGTCTTCCAGCGATGTGCCCATTCGCAGCGACCAGAGTTCGTGGAAGCGGCTGTGCAGGATGCCAAAAGTGGTGTCATCGGCACGAGCGACAACAATGACGACATTCTCAGGAACCGTCAGACAGTGCTGCCAGACAAAGAACCTGTGCTTTGAAACCAGACAGGTTCCAATGTACCGTTGCCGACTACCAAACTTCAGGAACATTTCTGGCCGCGGCCTTTCAAACTGCCACCAGACTGAATGATTTTTTGATGTCCGACTTTTTTGACGCTCCGGTTTGACTACCTTTTTAGCGTATTCGAATACACCCTCGTACAGCGCTGCGGTGACCTCGTCACGCGTACCAAAATTAATAATCCAATCGCCCGATGGTCGTTTTGCGATGTCTGCGCCGTTGATTGATGGAAACAGCACTTCAAAACTTGATTTACCGTTTGGGTTGGGCAATTTCAAAAGGGCGCGCGCTGTTTCATAAGAAATATCAAACGGCCCAGATTTAGTTACACCCATAAATGAAACGCCAGCGCATTCAGGCAATCGCCGTGCCGTCGTCAGATCGATCGAATCGACATGGGCCATTTGGGTTAGATCGGAGAAAATTTCAAGACACAACTGTCCATCAAGTCTCGCTTCACCGATCACACCCCCGAAAGCAATTAGCGAAACACGTACAGCAGCACCATCGTTGACCCAGCCTTCGTCACTCCAAGCTTCGTAAATGCGAGTCGTTGCACAAATCGCTTCAAGTACTTTGCGATTCTTTCCACCCCGAATCGAGTTGGTCGCAACTAGCCCAGCAGCAGTCAAACCACCAGACTCAATGGCCGTGCGCGCTTTCTCAAACCAGTAGCACACCAAGTCCGCTCCACCCGGCACACGGCCTTCGTAGGTTTTCCGTAGGGCAGTCGTGTATTCGTAACCCAACTCAGAGCGCATCTTCTTGTCGCCCAGAAACGGCGGGTTGCCAATCACCACGTTGGCTTTGGGCCAGGTGGCTTCCCGAACTTCCGCAGCCATGGGGTCAGAGCCCGAGTTTTGCTGCGCAAAATCGGGATCCGACCCCATTTCAGCTGCCCCCGGTTTTGCTGAACCTGTTTTGGCTGTACCCGGTTCTTCCACATCAACGGGCGAACCGACGTCCAGGGGCGTGGGTGGGGCGGATGTCGGGGGCGATTTTAAAAAGCGAAGCGTA